>MGMJ01000087.1:24667-25022 GCA_001794945.1 Chloroflexi bacterium GWC2_73_18 | reverse complement strand
CGAGACGATGGTCGCCGAGTTCCACGCCCGCCGTGACCTGGTGGTCGACGGCCTGAACGCGATCCCCGGCTTCCGCTGCCTCCGTCCCGAGGGCGCCTTCTACGTTTTCCCCAACGTCTCGGGGACCGGCCTCAGCGGCCCCGAAGTGACCGACCGGCTCCTCCACGACGGCGGCGTCAGCGTCCTCGCCGGCACGGCGTTCGGGAAGACCGGGCTCCATCACCTTCGGATCAGCTACGCCAACTCGCAGGAGAACCTGCGCCACGCCCTGGCCCGCATCGCCGAGGTGGTCGAGCACCTGGCCGAGCTGGCGCCGGTCCGCGAGTAAGGTCCGACGATGGAGCCTCGCTCGATC
>MGMJ01000087.1:23889-24648 GCA_001794945.1 Chloroflexi bacterium GWC2_73_18 | reverse complement strand
ATTCGGCCGCCCGCCGCCCGCGCGTCTTCGTCGGCCGGCGGATCCCGCCCGCCGGGCTCGACCGGATCGTGGCCGCGACCGACGCCGAGGTCTGGCCCGACAAGCTGCCTCCGCCACGCGCCGCCCTCCTCGAGAAGGTACGCGGCGTGGACGGGCTCGTCACGCTCCTCACCGACCGGGTCGACGACGAGCTGCTCGACGCGGCCGGCCCGCAGCTGCGCGTGGTGAGCAACTTCGCCGTCGGCTTCGACAACGTCGACGTGTCGGCCTGCACGCGGCGCGGCATCCCGGTCGGCAACACGCCGGGCGTCCTGACCGAGACGACCGCCGACCTCGCCTGGGCGCTCCTGATGGCGGCCGCCCGGCGCCTCGGCGAGGGGATCGACTACGTGCGGAGCGGCGAGTGGACGACCTGGGGGCCGATGCTCCTGATGGGCCTCGACGTCCACGGCGCGACGCTCGGGATCGTCGGCTTCGGGCGGATCGGCCGCGAGATGGCGAAGCGGGCGCGGGGCTTCTCGATGCGCGTCCTCTACCACGACACGGCGCGCGCCACGCCCGAGGAGGAGGCGGCGCTCGGGGCAACCTGGAGCGACCTCGATACACTCTTCGCAGAGAGCGACTTCGTGACCCTCCACGTCAACCTGACGCCGCAGACCCGCAAGCTGATCGACGCGGTGGCGCTGGCGAAGATGAAGCCGACGGCGGTGCTGGTGAACACGTCGCGTGGCCCGGTCATCGACCAGGCGGCCTTGTACG
>MGMJ01000087.1:6909-23882 GCA_001794945.1 Chloroflexi bacterium GWC2_73_18 | reverse complement strand
CCGATGGCCCCGGACGACCCGCTCCTGGCGCTCCCTAACTGCATCGTCCTGCCGCACATCGCCTCGGCGACGCACGCCACCCGCGGAAAGATGGCCGAGCTGTGTGCGGCGAACTTGTTCGCCGGTCTACGCGGCGAGCGCCTGCCGCACTGCGTCAACCCGGAGGTCTACGAGCGCCGGTGAGCGAGGCGCGCGGATGAGCGAGGGGCTCGGGCTCTCTGACGCGTCGGCAGCGGCCGAGGCGATCGTCCGCGCGGGACGGCGGCTGCGGGCCGGCGGGGTGATCGTCGCCAGCGAGGGGAACCTCTCGGTCCGCCTCGCCGACGGGCACCTGCTCGTGACGCCGTCGGGGCGGCGCAAGGACGAGCTGTCGGCGGCCGACCTGGTGCGCGTCCGGCTGGCGGCCGACCCGGGCGAGTCGGCGGATCCGGGCGAGTCGGCGGAGGCGGGCGAGTCGGACCTCCGTCCTTCGTCGGACATCGCCATCCATCGCGCCGTCTACCTCGCCCGTCCCGACGTGAACGCGGTCGCCCACGCCCACCTGCCGGCGGCGCTGGCGCTCACGCTCGCCGGACTGAAGCCCGATCCGGCCCTCCTGCCCGAGACTGCCGTCCTGCTCCCACGTCTCCCTGTCGTCCCCTTCGCGGCGCCCGGGAGCGCCGAGCTGGCGGCGGCCGTCGCCGCCGCCTTCGGCCCGCCCGGGGCCGAGGGCGCGGGCGCGGCCCTCCTCGAGCGCCACGGGGCGCTGGCGGTCGGAGCGACCGTCGAGGAGGCGGTCGATCGGCTCGAGCTCGTCGATCTCCTCTGCCGCGTCGTCCGCGACGCGCTCCTCCTCTGGGCCGCCGTCGAGCCCACGCCCTCGACCGGCGGCCTCGCCGCCCTCGACCCGGCTGCACTCCGTGCTATCCAGTCCATCACGAGGCGCAATCCGCCGACTGCCGAGGCATGGGCGCAGGCGGCTCGGGACCCGCTCTTCGCGGCCGAGATGCGCACGCTTGACGCCGAGTTCGCACGAGCGGACGCCGAAACGCTCCCCCCGGAGTAAGCTTCGGGACCGGCGACCGAGCAGATCGGAGGCAGCAGGGGGGACCGGCCCGGGACCATGCGGCTCAGCAGGGAGCAGTCTTCCACGATCGACGGATCTGCGCGCCCCACACCCGTCCGGTCCCGTCGCCTGCGCGGCCAACCGACGAGGGTCGCGGTATCGGCCATCGTCGTCGTTGCGCTGGCGGTGACGGCAGCCGTCGCACTTCGCCTCGGTGCCCGTGATCACGCCATCTCCGAGCGGAGCCACGCCGGCCCGCGCGCCGGTCCTGCCAGAGGGCCTTCGCTCGCTCGCGGCCTCGACGCTGTGGGCGGCCGTGGACCTGAGCGTTGCGGATGGCGGTCGCTGGACGGTCGGCAGGTTCGACGGCGCGCGCACGATCCTGCCCTTCTCGGAGACCGAAGCCGAGGTACGGGTCGACTTCGATCGCGTCGTCATCAGCCGCCGAGCGGAGGAGACGTGGGTCTTCGCCACGGCCGACCCCGGCACGGGGAAGATCACCGAGCTATATCGGACCGACCGGTTCCCGTCGGCCATCCCTGCGGCGACGATGGACAGGGCGGGGTCCGTCCTCTTCTTCTCCGGACTGCGGATCGGTCCCGGAGAGCCCATCGGGCTCTACCGGTTCGACCTCGCGACGGGTGATGTCACCGAGCTGCTGAAGGGCGAGGGAGACGGTGGTCGCAGCATGCTCGACTGGTCGCCGTCCGGGCAGACCCTGGCCTGGTCGGTCTGCGGGCAGGAGACGTGCGATGTCGACGTGGTCGACGCGGAGTCTGGAGCCGCGCGGAGAGTGAGCCACTTCGTGCTCCAGGCGACATCCGACCGGTACCTCCTGGGTTATCCGGACCGCAGCGATCTCCGCTGGCACCTCCACGATCTCCGCACGGACAGGCGGCAGGTGATCGCGGAGGACTACATCGCCGCGGCGTACGACGGCTACGCGATCGACGACGCCGGGTTCCTGATGTACGGGCTCGACCGCTACGGTGATCCAGACCGGCCTGCGACCGCGCTCCAGTTCGTCGTGCACGACACCGCCACCGGTGCGGACCGCCTCGTGCTGCGGCTGGAAGACGCGAGTCGACGCCTGTATCGCTTCTGGCGGTCGGACAGGTGGGCCGTCCTTGGCGGGAGCGGCGGCCTCAGCGGGGCGGTGACCAACGGGGAGTCCTTCGACGTCCTCGACCTCTCCGGCGGCACCGTCCTCGAGGGCGCGCTGCCCACGCGCTGAAACGCTCCCGCTGACCGCCGCCGACAGAGCCGCCTCGCCGCGGCGTCAGTCTCCGATCTCGATCTCCACCTCGGTGAAGGCGATCCCGGGCGATCCGGCCGGGCGCCAGGCGTCGAGCAGTGCCCGCACCTGGTCGGCCGACACGCCGAGCGCGATGATCGGGATCCTGCGGGAGCGCGTCCGCCCTCCCTGGTCGAAGCGGACGATCAGGCTCCGGCCGCCGCCGACCGACTGGATCTCGAGGCCGGCCACGGCCTCCCATCGGACCCGTCCGACGCGGGGAAGCAGGATGCCGCCCCGGTCGAACGCGATCGCGGGCCCCGGCCGGATGATGCCGCGCACCTGGAGGAGCGCGAGGATGGCCGAGGCGAGCGCCAGCGCGCCGAGGAAGACGAGCGGCGCGACGTCGACCGCGTCTGGCGTCGCGAGCAGGGTCGCCGCGATCGGCAGGACGAGGAAGGCGGCGAGGCCGAACCCGACCGCGCAGAGGACGACCGACCGGCGGCGCGACCAGAAGAGGACGCGGCCGCCGCGGTCCACGTCGGCGAGCCACGGTTCGCGGCGCCGTGCGGCGTCGAGGTCGGCGGCCGCCACGCCGACCTTCGGCCCGGCATCGGCCGGTTTGCCCCGCCGATGGGAGCCCATCCCTGGCTCTCCCGCCATGCGCGAGCATCGTAGCGAGGCGTGGTGGGTCCTGCGGGCCGCATCGCCGGGACGCGTTGCCCGGTAGCGACGACCCCTTCGGCTCTTCCCCTCCCCAGGCTTGGGGTCGGACGATCGTGGAGGCTCGCCGAGCGGCGAAAGGAGCGTGAAGATGGCCGCCCACTCCTACGTCTGCGGTGCCTCCGACCACCCGCTGTGGGCCGTCACCATCGGCCGCGAGCTCGACCAGGTCGCCGCCGGGCATCCGGTGAACGAGGCGCTGGTCAGCCGCCACCAGGGGATCCGCTTCACCTACGCCGAGCTCCACGCCGCCGCCGAGGAGGCGGCCCGCGCCTTCCTGGCGCACGGCGTGGCGAAGGGCGAGCGGGTCGGCATCTGGAGCGCCAACCGCGCGGAATGGGTGATCGTCCAGTACGCCACCGCGAAGATCGGGGCGATCCTGGTCAACGTCAACCCGGCCTACCGGACGCACGAGCTGACCTACGCGCTCCAGCGCTCGGGCGTCTCGCTGCTCGTGGCGGCGCGCGGCTTCCGCCAGACCGACTACCGGCCGATGCTCGAGGAGGTCCGCCCGCGACTGACCGAGCTGCGCGAGATCGTCCTGCTCAATCCGATCGAGGGCGGGCGGGCGGCCGGCCTGGCCGGCGCGATCGGCTGGGCCGACTTCCTCCGCTCGGCGGCGCTGACCTCGGAGGTCGACCTCCGTGAGCGGGAGGCCGAGCTCGACTTCGACGACCCGATCAACATCCAGTACACGTCGGGGACGACCGGCTTCCCCAAGGGGGCGACGCTCTCGCACCACAACATCCTCAACAACGGCTTCTTCGTCGGCGAGCGGCTCCGCCTCACGCCGCGCGACCGGATCTGCCTGCCGGTGCCCTTCTACCACTGCTTCGGGATGGTGCTGGGCAACCTGGCGGCGCTGACGCACGGCGCCACGATCGTCCTGCCGGGCGAGGCGTTCGAGGCAGGAGCGGTCCTCGAGACGGTCGAGGCGGAGCGCTGCACCGCTCTCTACGGCGTGCCGATGATGTTCATCGCCGTCCTCGAGCACCCCGACGTCGGGCGGCGCGACCTCGCCACCCTCCGCACCGGGATCATGGCCGGCGCGCCCTGCCCGGTCGAGACGATGCGCCAGGTGCTCGACCGCCTCCACCTGCCCGAGGTGACGATCTGCTACGGCATGACCGAGACGAGCCCGGTCTCCTTCCAGTCGGAGCCAGACGACCCGCTGGAGGCGCGCGTGGCGACCGTCGGCTCGGTCCACCCCTGGGTCGAGTGCAAGATCGTCGACCCGGGGACCGGGCGGACGGTGCCGCGCGGCACCCCGGGCGAGCTGTGCACCCGCGGCTATCTCGTCATGCTCGGCTACTGGGGCGACGAGGAGGCGACGCGCGGGGCGATCGATGCGGCCCGCTGGATGCACTCGGGCGATCTCGCCGTCATGCGTCCCGACGGCTACGTCAACATCGTGGGACGGCTCAAGGAGATGATCATCCGCGGCGGGGAGAACATCTACCCGCGCGAGATCGAGGAGTTCCTGCGCGGCCACCCGGCGATCGCCGACGTGGGGGTGATCGGCGTCCCCGACGCGAAGTACGGCGAGCAGGTCTGCGCCTGGGTCCGCCTGCGCGAGGGGGTGACGGCCACGGCCGAGGAGATCCAGGCCTTCTGCCGCGGCCGGATCGCCACCTACAAGATCCCGCGTTACGTCCGCTTCACCGAGGAGTTCCCGGTCACCGTGACCGGCAAGGTCCAGAAGTTCCACATGCGCGAGATCAGCATCGCCGAGCTGGGCCTGGAGGAGGCGGCCGCCGTCCGCAGCGCGTAGCCCTGGCTCATCGGGTGCCGCGCGCCGACGGCCCGCCGGGCGTGCACTTTGGTCTCGGGCGCGGGCCGTCAGCTCAGCGGCAGAGCGCTGGCTTCTCATCAGGAGGTCCTGCGTTCGAAACCCGGACGGCCCTCCAGAAGCCACGAGTGGAAGTGCCCATCCGTTCGGCTGTCGCAGCGTTTCGGCGGCCGGGTGACCGGCTCGTCAACAGTCGCGGCCTTCGGGATCGGTCCCCTCAGCCGCCGAGCCCGGCTCGCGTCGTCGCTAGACCGCGACGCAGACCGCCACCCAACCCCCGTCCGACTGGCGGATGGCGACCCGGCCCATGGTCCCGTCGACGAGGCGGCAGACATAGTCGGTCAGCTCGTGCGCGTCGTAGCGGATGGCAGGCGGCCCGGCCACGACGGGACGCCGAGAGAGCAGGCGGGCCGTGATCCGGCTCACGATGCCATGGTGTCGCTCGCCGTCCTCGAGCGCGTACTCCCTTTCCTTGAGCGCGCGGATGTGGCCGATGTGGCGTTCGCGGACGCGCACATCCGCCGACTCAAGGATCTTGTAGAACTCGTACGCGCCAAGGGGGTTGCGACCCATTCAGTCCGCTCCTTCTGTCCCGTCGGGGCCTTGATGACCTCCGGACTCCACCCTACCACACTATCCACTTGTCAAGGGGCATTTGGACTCTTCGGGTAGGCTTTTCATCCTGTGGCGTATTCGCACCTCTTGGGCGCGCATGAGCCGCCACCCCGGGCGGCGCCGGTACCTGCGTCGCTGGCGTCAGCCGACCTACCGGCTCGGGTGCCGCCCACCGTCTCGCCGGGCGTGCGGTATCGTCTCCCCACGGGCCGTTAGCTCAGCGGTAGAGCGGCTGACTTTTAATCAGAAGGTCCTGGGTTCGAATCCCAGACGGCCCTCCACCCCTCACTCCGCCACCCGAGCTTGGAGCGCGGCGCGCCACGTCTCGAGCGCCGCCGGCCACCAGCGGTCAAGCCCCTCCGACGAGCCGTACCAAGGCCGCATGGGTGGCGCGCCCTGGCCGTGGACGACGTCGTCGAGGACGATCGACGGAGCGCCATCGAGGAGGGCCGACTCGACCGGCACGACGCCGTCGCCCTCGATCGCTTCCGCACCCGGCCGCGGCAGGAGCGCCTGGTAGGTCGCGTAGGCGGCACGCTCGACCAGTCCGCCATCGGGGCGGCCGACGACGGCGCGCGAGGCGACCGCCAGGTAGCCGACGCTCGGGGCGAAGAAGGCGCCCGGCATCGTCCGCGCGGCGTGCACGGTGGCGATCCGTGCCACCTCGTGGCCGATCACGCCATCGTCCGCGACACGATGGGGCGTCCCCAGCGTGACCAGCGCGCCGATCCGGCGTCGGGCCCCGAGCTTGCGTCCTTCGAACGGCTCGGGTGACATGAGCAGCCGTCCCGTCATCCCGCCCGCCGAATGGCCGACGACGAGGACCGGCGCACCGCGGCTCCGCGCAGAGGCGGCCGAGACGCGGCCCGCCTCGAGGAGCGCCCGTCCCGACCGCGTCACGATCGGCCCCAGGCCGCGCGCGCCGGCGAGGAGCCAGTCGGGCGTCCAGACGTTGGCCGTGACGACCGCCGCAGCGCCGCGCTCCAGGAGCCTGGCGCGCAGCGGGACGTAGAGCGGGGGCACGGTCAGGAAGCCGCCGAGGACGAGGACGGTGGGGGCGACCTCCTCGACCACCTCCATCCAGGGTTCGTGCCCACGCCGCTCGCGGTCCATGCCGGCCCAATCCTACGCCCGGGCCGTTCGCGACCCCGTCAACGGCGCGACGCCGCCGCTCCGGCGGCTTCGAGCGCCCGCTGCTGCTCCATCTGGCGCAGCGCGACGCGGCGGATCTTCCCGGAGACGGTCTTCGGGAGCTCGTCGACGAACTCGATCTCTCGTGGGTACTTGTAGGGCGCGGTGACGCGCTTGACGTGCGCCTGCAGCTCGCGCACCAGCGCGTCCGACGGCTCCCAACCCGGCGCCAGCACGACGAAGGCCTTGACGATCTCGGTCCGCTCCGGGTCGGGCTTGCCGACGACGGCCGATTCGGCGACGGCTGGGTGCGCGATGAGCGCCGACTCGACCTCGAACGGCCCGATCCGGTACGCGCCCGAGGTGATCACGTCGTCGGCCCGCCCCACGAACCAGAGGTAGCCGTCCTCGTCGCGCCGGGCCCGGTCGCCGGTGAAGTACCAGCCGTCGTGGAACGCCTCGGCGTTGGCGGCCTCGTCGCGCCAGTAGCCGGCCATCAGCCCGACCGGTCGCTCCGGATCGGTGCGAACGGCGATGTGACCCTCCACCCCCGGCAGCAGTCTGCCGCCCTCCTCGTCGACGACGTCGACGTCAAAGGTCGGCGTCGGCTTTCCCATCGAGCCCTCGCGGACCGGCAGGCAGCGGTAGTTGGCGACCAGGCTGACCGTCTCCGACTGGCCGTAGCCGTCGTAGATCGTCAGACTGGTGGCGGCCCGCCAGCGCTCGATGACCGCCGGGTTGAGCGGCTCGCCGGCCGACATGGCGTGGCGGATCCGCGACAGGTCGAACGCCGCGAGCTCCTCGTGGACGAAGGTGCGGTAGAGGGTCGGTGGGGCGCAGAAGGTGGTGACGCCCGAGCGCTCCAGGATGCGCAGGCACAGCTCGGCGTCGAACTTGCCGCGCTGGTCCCACAGGAAGACGGCGGCGCCCAGCCGCCACTGCCCGAAGAGCTTGCCCCAGGCCGCCTTCGCCCAGCCTGTGTCGGAGATCGTCCAGTGAAGGTCGCGAGGGGTGAGGTCCTGCCAGAAGCGCGCCGTGATCTCGTGGCCGGCGCCGCACGAGGCATGGGTGTGGAGGACCATCTTGGGATACGACACGGTGCCCGAGGTGAAGTAGATGAGGAGCGGGTCGTCCTTCGAGGTCGGGCGGAGGGCGGGCGGCCGATCCGACGCGGCGGCGACCAGCTCGTCGAACGTCCGCCAGCCCTCGCCGGGCGGCTCGCCGACGACGACCAGGTGCCGGAGGGTCGGGCAGCGCGGCAGCGCCTCGGCGACCTTCACCGCCCCTTCCGTGTCGGTGACCGCGATCGTCGCCTCGGCCCGGCCGACCCGGTAGGCGACGTCGTTCGGCGTGCACTGCACCGTCGCCGGCATCAGAACGACGCCGGCGCTCGCCATCCCGAGCATGACCTCGTGCCACTCGGGGATACGCGGCAGCATGACGAAGGCCCGCTCGCCCGGCGCCGCCCCGAGCCCGGCGAGCGCGTTGGCGACGCGGTTCGAGGCGCGCCAGAGATCGGCGAAGGTGAGTTCGCGGCGGTGCTGGCCACCCGGGCCGACCGCCACCAGGGCGACCTTCTCGGGGTGGCTCGCCGCCCAGGCGCCGACGACGTCGCGGGTGTAGCTGAAGTCGGGCGGGATCCGCAGGCGGAAGCTCCGGCGGGTCGCCTCGTAGTCGGTCATGTTCATGGTGTCCCGATCGTGCCACCGGGCCCCGTTCCTCGCCATCGTCCGAAGGTGCGTCGATCACGCGGGCCGTCCGGCCCTTCCCGGCAGGGAGCGGCCGAGGGCAGGGAGCGGCCGAGGGCAGGGGCCGGCCCCTCACCCGTTTGCCGCCCCCGGCGTCTCTCTATCCTTGATGAACCGTCGACCGAAGAGCGGGGAGGTGACGTGGGCGCCGAGCGGCTCGACATGCTGCAGCAGCACGTGCCGTTCCTGTGGCGGCGGCACGCGCCATGACGCTCGACGACGCTGCGGCGGAGGACCTGGTGCAGACGACCCTCGAGATCGCGGTGCGCAGGATCGACCGGCTACGGGACCCGGCCGCGCTGCAGGCGTGGCTGCTCACCATCCAGGCGCGCGAGGCGTTCCGGTTGTGGGTGGTACTCGCGTGTGAAGCTCGCGTGCATCGTGGGATGGGACGCACCCTGCGGGTTCTCTGCCATTGCCGAGGCCCCCGGCGCGGAACCCCTGCTGCGGGCGGTCCCGGCCGACGGCGTCACGCTCCCTGGGGACGGCCCGGTCGCGTTCCGCATCCGCCCCCTGGATCGCGAGCGCGTCGACTGCGTCTTCACCACCACCCGCGGCGCACTCTGTCTTCTCGCCGAGATCGAGGCGGTCGTCTGGGAGGGTGACGAGTTCACACGGACCGCCCCCCTCACCGTCAGCCAGGTCGTCCCGCAGCTCCGCGTGTTCGCCCCCGCGCTCTCCGTGACCCCGAGCCCGAGCCCGACGGGGTGCCCGCTCCCGCCGCAGACGTGGAGGGTGACCGACGATCTCCGTTTCGACCTGATCGCCGTCTTCCCGACGGTGACGGACCGCGTCGACGCCGAGCCGCAGCTGCGCGGCTCGAACGGACCCGGCTGCGCGGTCGAGGGTCGATCCGGGGGGACCGCTTGGGCCACCTTCGAGAACGTCATGGTCCTGGCGGTCGCGGAGCCCGGCTTCCAGCGCACGGTCGTGCACGCGCTCTCCGGCGGCGGGCAGTACGCGGACGGGATCCCGCGCTGGATCGAGGGCGAGCCAGTCTTCCGCCCGTCCGAAGCGGGCGGCATCGCGCAGCAGACCGCGGACGACACCGCGTTCCTGCTGGGCGGCTGGTTCGAGGTCTACTACCCACCCTGCCCGCCACCGCCGTCGCCACGGCCCGAGAGCCCGCTCCTGCCGTACTGCAACGGCCTCATGATCGTCGACATCCCGGGCTCCGCCACCGGCGCCCCGCTCGTCTTCCTGCGCGGCGTCGTGCCGCCGCAGGGACCGGTCGTACTGCGCGTCCACGTCCACGATCCGCTCGCCCGCGAGTGCGACTCCTCGATCCGGGACGTCTGCGAGCGGGCGATCGTGGTCGACGCGGTCGCCTGGACGGGGGACCCGTAGCGGCGACCCTCGTTCGGACCCCGCCTCTCGCGAGACGCGGGTCGAGCGATACCATGGCGCCATCCGGCGTGTCGGGCCCGCGAGGTCGAAGCCGCCGTCGGGAGTCGGAGGGCGGACGCCGTGCGGGTGGGCAGGAACGGGGTGGGCTGGGCAGGTCGGGTGGGGGCGCTCGCCGCCCTCTTCCTGGGCGCGCTGGCGCTGCGGCCCCAACTGGTCGGCCTTGGGCCGCTCCTGCCCCAGGTCCAGGACGACCTCCGCCTGACCCACGCCGTCGCCGGGTTGCTGGGGACGATCCCGGTCCTCTGCATGGGGCTCTTCGCCCCGCTGGCGGCGTTCGTCTCCGGACGGTTCGGCTCCCGCCGGGCCGTCGCGCTCTGCCTGGCGCTGATCGCCGGCTTCGGGCTACTTCGTGCGATCGCTCCGGGCGCCCTGCCGGTGATCGCCCTCACCTTCGGTGTCGGGCTCGGGATGGGCCTCGCCGGCGCGCTCCTGCCGGTCGCCGTCAAGGAGCGTTTCGCCGACCGCCCGGCGTTCGCCACCGGCGTCTACGCGACGGGCATCCAGCTCGGCTCCGCGGCTTCGGCGGCGTTCGCCGTCCCGATCGCGACCGCGACCGGTGGCTGGCGCGGCGCGCTGGTCGCGTTCTCGCTGCTTGCCGTGGTCCTCTTCGTCGTCTGGTTCGCCCTGACCGGCGGCGGGCCGGCGCACCGGCGGTCGCCGGCCAGGCCACCCCGTCTCCCGTGGCGAAGCGGCGTCGGATGGGTCCTGGTCGCCGTCTTCGGGCTGCTCTCGGTCATCTACTACGGCCTGACGGCGTGGCTTCCCAATGCCTACGTCGAGCGCGGCTGGCTCGCGGGCGACGCGGGGGCACTGATCGCGGCGATGAACGCCCTTGCGCTGCCGGCCAGCCTTCTCGTCCCGTGGCTCGCCGACCGGGCCGGCTCGCGGCGGTTCTACATGGCGACCGCCGCGGTCGCCCAGATCGTCGCCCTCCTCGGTTTCGTGCTGGTGCCCGACGCCGCCTGGCTCTGGATCCTCCTCGTCGGGCCCGCCGGCGGGATCCTCTTCTCGCTCATCCTGACCCTCCCGCTCGACGTGAGCGACCGGCCCGACCAGGTCGGCGCGGTCGCCGGCTTGATGTTCGGCGCCGGCTACGCGCTCTCGGCGGTCGCGCCGGTGGGGCTCGGAGCGGCGCGCGACGCGACCGGCAGCTTCGTCGCCAGTCTCTGGGTGCTGGTCGTGGTGTCGGGGCTTCTCCTGCTCGCCAGCCTGACGCTCACCCACGAGCGGCTCCACCGGGGGATCGGTCGCGAGCACCCGCTCGAGGTGGACGCCTGAGAAGCGCGACGCCCGGGCCCCTTAGGAGCCCGGGCGTCGGACGTCGACCGGGGGACGAGCCTCTGGGTCAGCCGCCGGTCGAGCCGGCCGCGTCGGCCGGCGGGACCAGGATCCCTCGCGCGACGAACGCGCCGTCGACCTTGCGCGAGCGGACGACGACCTCGTCGCCGACCTTGAGGGCGCTCAGCTCCTGACGCTCCCCGTCCTTGCGCAGGCGGGTCTCGCCGTCGGTCGTGAGCGCGACGATCGAGCCGTCCGGCTCCTTGACGGTGATCGAATCGGACCCGATCGTCGCGACCGTCCCGTGATCGAGCCTGATCGTGACGATCCCGTCGTCCGGCAGGTCGAGCGTGACCTGGACGTTCACGAGCCGGTCGAGTCGTTCCCGGAGTCGTTCGCGGAGCCGCTCGCGCAACCCCACCGACGGCTCGCCGTCGGGCACCAGCGGCTGCCCCTCGAGCAACTCGGCCGCGAAGGCGGCGTCGGTCGCGCCGACATCGGTGACCGGAGCGGGACGAACCGGTGAGACCGCGGCCTGGACCATCCCGAGGCCCAGGATCCCGAGGGTGAGAAGGGCGCCCGCCGTCAGGGCGATGCGCCAGCGTGCGATCCGCATGGTGGCTCCTTCCCGGTGCGAAGTGATGCGCGGCCAGCCTGCACTGTTGCGCCGCCGGTGTACCACGGTCGTTCGTAAGCGCGGTGTAATCGGGGTCGCGGGGCCCGTCGCCTCCCCGCGGCACAGCCTTGCGGCACAGCCTTGTAACTGCAACGGCTTGCATCTACAATCGCGCTCCGCAGTCAGCTCGGAGGAGCCGCCCGCGTGCCCGTCTTCCTCTCCGCCGCGCTCCTGGGGTTCGTCCTGGGGATGCGGCACGCCACCGATGCCGACCACGTCGTCGCGATCTCGACGATCGTGAGCCGCCAGCGCAGTTTCGTGGGCGCCTCGGCGATCGGGGTGCTGTGGGGCGTGGGGCACACCGTCACGGTCACCTTCGTCGGCCTCCTGATCGTCATCTTCGGCCTCGTCATCCCGCCGGCGGTCGGCCTCACGCTCGAGCTGCTGGTGGGGTTGATGCTGGTGCTCCTCGGTGTGCTGACGCTCACGGGGGCGATGGGCCGCCTGGTCGATCGCTTCGGCCCCCCGCACCGGCACGTCCACGCCCACGACGGCGGGACCCACACGCACGCCCACGACCATGCCCACGAGATCGAGGAGATCGCCGGCGAAGGCGACCGGGTCGAGCTGACCGGCACGGGTGAAGGCGCCGGCGTCATGGCCCGGCTCGGCGCCTTCCACGCTCTCCGGCCGATCGCGGTCGGGCTGGTGCACGGCCTGGCCGGCAGCGCCGCGGTCGCGCTCCTCGTCCTCGCGGCCGTCCCCGGCACGCTCGGCCAACTGGTCTACCTCGCCGTCTTCAACCTGGGCGTCATGGCCGGGATGGGGATCGTGACGACGCTGATCGGGTTGCCGTTCGTCTTCGCCTCGGACCGCTTCGGCAGCTTCCATCGGGCCCTGGTCGTCGTCTCCGGCCTCGTCAGTCTCGCCCTGGGGCTCCTCCTCATCTACCAGATCGGGTTCGTCGACGGGCTCTTCACCGGCGACCCGGTCTGGGACCCGATCTGACGGTCGCCCCGCAACGCGTCTCTCGTCCGGCCGGGCTGCGCGGCCCGTCGATCGCCGGTGAGCCACCGACGACGTCCCCCGGCCGACGTTCTGCCCAGCAGGACAAAGGCCGCTGCTCTGGCGCTGGCGGGGTCGATCCACGGTGGCCGCGGCGTCTCAGCGCGGTTCGGAGGGCTGCGTGCGGGCGATCGGCCGGTCCCCCGAGCGCTCGACGCCCTGGTGCGGAACACGTCGGGCCACCCCGGGCGTCGGATCGAGCGCTTGGGTGGGGTTCCGCCACGCCAC
This sequence comes from Chloroflexi bacterium GWC2_73_18, assembly GCA_001794945.1. Classification (GTDB taxonomy): domain Bacteria; phylum Chloroflexota; class Limnocylindria; order Limnocylindrales; family CSP1-4; genus GWC2-73-18. The sequence goes on along the minus strand of MGMJ01000087.1, from coordinate 11,003 downwards.
GCACCGTCCGCACGGCGTTTGTCCTGCGCAGCAGAACGCCGGTTGCCGATGAGCCTGCTGCGCTCGGCTCGCGAGCGGTGCACACAGGGGGCGTGTATTGACAGATGTCGATATAATGCGCGCATGACGACTACCTCCGACCGCTCGACCACCGCCCCCGACCGCCAGGCGGCGGTCGACGCCCACTACCGCGAGGCAGCTGAGCGGATCGGGCGAACCGCTTCCGACGGCTGCTGCACGGGCGCCTGCTGCGGCGACGCGACCAGCCTCGGCTACGACCCGACCGACCTGGCCGGTCTCCCCGCCGACGCCTCGCTCGGCTGCGGCAACCCGTACCTGATGGCCGAGCTGCGGCCCGGGGAGCGGGTCCTCGACCTCGGCAGCGGCGCCGGGCTCGACGTCCTCCTCTCGGCCCGGCGGGTCGGCCCCGACGGGGTCGCCTACGGCGTCGACCGGCTGCCCGAGATGCTGGCGGTGGCGCGGGCCAACCAGGCGGCGGCCGGCATCGGGAATGCCGTGTTCCTCGAGGGGAGCATCGACGGGGTGCCGCTCCCCGACGCCAGTCTCGACGCGATCATCAGCAACTGCGTCATCAATCTCGCCGACGACAAGGGCCCTGTCTTCGCCGAGGCGTTCCGCCTCCTCCGTCCGGGCGGGCGACTCGCCGTCAGCGACGTGGTGGCGACGCGGCCGCTCCCCCCCTGGCTGCGGCGCGACCTCGCGGCCTGGGCGTCGTGCGCCGCCGGTGCGCTCGAGGTCGGGGAGTACCGCGACGGCCTCCAGGCGGCCGGCTTCCGCGAGGTCGAGGTGGAGATCGCGTCGCCGTACACGGCCGGGTCGATCGTGGGGCTGGCGTCCGCCTACATCCGGGCGCGAAGGCCGGAGACAGGCGGGTGACGGTTGTCGGCGTCGACGGCGTCCTCCGGCCCCTCGGCGACGAGACGGAGGGCCTCGCGCTGCGCCGGCTGCTCGCCGAGGCCGGCCTGACGCTCGAGGGCTTCGACGCGATCGACGGCCCGCTCCTCGTGGTCGTGCTCGGCGGCGAGGTGGTCGGCGGGGCGGCGGTCGAGCGCTGGGGTGCGGCCGGACTCCTCCGTTCGGTCGTCGTGGCCGAGCCGCTTCGCGGGCGCGGCGTCGGCTCGCTGCTGGTGGGCGCCGCGATCGAGGCGGCGCGGGCGGCCGGCCTGGACGAGCTCTACCTGCTCACCGAGACGGCGGACGACTGGTTCCCGCGCTTCGGGTTCGCTCCGGTGGCGCGCGAGGACCTTCCGGCGGCCCTCGGCGGATCGGCGGAGCTGCGCGGGGCCTGCCCCGAGAGCGCGATGGCCATGCGCCTGGCCCTCACTCGAGGAGCGTAAGGACCTCGCCGGGGCCGGCCGACATCGGCCCCGCGGCTCCGGGCACGAGAAGCCAGGCGGGTCCCCGTCCAGCGACGCGCCACCCGCGCCCACCCCCGCCCGGCTCGCCCGAGACGAGGGCGGTCCGCGTCGCCAGGCCCAGGAGCGCCATCTCCGCCGGGACCGCCGCGTGGCTGGCGAGGAGCTCGTCGGCCGCGGCGACGCCGGCGATGACCGCGACGCGGGGGAGGATCGCGAGCCCCGCCCCACCGCTGCCGGGGAGCCAGCTGCCGAGCGCGTTCGCCGCTCCCCCCGACGCGCCGAGGACGGCACCCCGTGCCCGGGCGGCGAGGACCGCGTTCCAGGCGAGGGTTTCGCGAAGCGTCGCGACGATCGCGGCGGCGTTCCCGGCCGGCAGGTAGACGAGGTCGGCGGCCGCGAGGAACGCCGACGGGCGGCCCGATGCGGCGTCGGACCGGCCGCGGAGCACCACCGTGTCGATCCGCAGGCGCTCGCCCTCGCCGGCCGGGCCCGCTACTTCGCTGGCCAGCGCCGCGAACAGCCCAGCGGTATCGGCCGCGCCGCGTTCCGCCTCGTCGCGCGGGCCGGCCACGACCTCCAGGATGGCGATTCGCCGCGTCGTCGGGTCGCCCGCGTCCGAGCCCGGGAGGCATGCCTCGGCGCGGCCCGCGGCGGCGACCCCGGCGAGCCGGAGCAGCTCGCGGCCGATCGCTTCATCGCCGGCGCGGTCGAGCCGGTCGTCTGCCGCCCCGAGCCGGACGTCTGCCGCGCCCAACGGCGGCCCGCCGTGGAGGACGATCGGCCCGAGCCCGCTCACCGGATCTCGCGGGCCTCGCCCTCGATCACCTCGTCGTGGGGCGTTGGCGTCACGTTCCGGGGCGGTTCGCGGGAGTCGAGCTGCCGCGGCCGAAGGACGCGGGCCAGCGCCTCGGGCGCCCCGAGGAACGGGAGCGCGTAGACGACCAGCAGGAGCGGAAGCGCGAAGCGCGCCAGGGGGCGGAACTCGAAAGCGATGCCGGCGAGGGCGACGAGCATCGCCACGTACAGGAGTCGCCACCCGACCCCGACGCCGGCGAGGTAGAGGCGCCGGACCGGGATCGCCGTGACCAGGATGAAGACCAGGGCGGCGAGGACGGGGAGCACGAACGACGGCATCGGCCCGATGCTAGCACCGCGGGCGTGGGGTCCCCGTGAGGCCGGTGCCGAGCGGCGGCCAGGCGCCGGCGTGGCCTCACGCAGGAGCAGCTTGCCGCGCGCTGCGGCGTCTCGCGCTGCACCATCGCCCGCCTCAAGCGAGGCGACCTCGGAGCGCATGCCCTGCGCGTGCCGCGCTTCGTCGTGACGGGGCTCGACGCCCGCCTTGCACTCGAGCTCCCGTGGCGGGGCGCAGGGCTCGCCCGGGTGCTCGATGAGGGTCACGCCCGGCTGGTCGAGACGAGCGTGCGGCTCCTCAGTGTGCTCGGCTGGGAGGTCATCACCGAGTACACGTTCAACCATTACGGGGAGCGTGGTTCGGTCGACATCGTGGCCTGGCACCCACTCGCTCGAATCCTGCTCGTCGTGGAGGTGAAGACGCAGCTCGCCGACCTCCAGGACACGCTCGCCCGCCTCCACGCGAAGGTCCGCGTCGTGCCGCCGCTCCTCGCCCGCGAGCGCGGCTGGAAGCCGGTCGCCGTGGCACGCCTGCTCGTGATCGCAGACCGGACCGCGCAGCGTGACATCGTGGCCCGCCACCGGGCGATCTTCGATGGAGCATTCCCGCTCCGTGGTCGGGCCGTGAGGCGATGGCTGGCCGAGCCGATCGGGGCGATGAGCGGCGTCGTGTTCTTCCGCGATTCCCGTGCGGAGAACACCGCGCGCCGTTTGGGCGGTGACGGCAGGGTCGAAGCGACCGGACGCGGACGGGGCCGAGCCTGATCCGCGCGGCGGACCGTGGGTGGCTCGCTCCGGCAGCCCGGGACCGGGTCTTCTCGGGTCCCGAGCGTTCGCTGTGTTCGCCCGGCAGGAATCCCGGAACACGCATGCCGGGTCCGCCGCCCTCCCCGTCCCACGCGGCCGCCCCCGTAGAATGGCCGTTACCGGCGCGCGGGCCGATCCCGTCCCACGCGTGCGGCGACGATCCCCCGAGCCGAGGACGATGACCGTGCGTCCCGCGTCGCGCGCCCGTGCATGGGTCTCCCGCTGGCGGCCGATCCTGCCGCTCTTCGTGGCCGAGTTCGTGCTGGCCGTCGGCTTCGGCGCGCTCATCCCCGTGCTTCCGCTCTACGTGGTGGCGCAGGGGATCGACATGGCGAGCCTCGGCGTCATCCTCGCCGCCTGGCCGGCGGCGCGCCTCATCTTCGAGCCGCTCTTCGGCTGGCTCGCCGACCGGACGGCGCGGCGGCCGCTCATGGTCGCCGGCCTCGTCCTGACCGCCGTCGTCGAGACGCTGCCACTCGTCTTCGCCAGCGGCGTCGCGCTCCTCGCCCTCCGTTTCGCGGCCGGCGTCACGACGGCCATGTACGACCCGGCGGCCCGCGGCTACCTGGTCGACTCGACCGAGGAGGACGAGCGAGGCGAGGCGTTCGGCTTCTTCACCGCCGCGCAGATGGGGGGCTTCCTGGTCGGGCCGGCGATCGGCACCCTCGGCGCGACCCTCGTCGGCGGGTACGCCGTTCCGTTCCTGCTCGCCGGGGCGATGAGCCTCGTGGCGGCCGTCTACCTGGCGGTCGTCCTTCCCGAGCGTCCTCTCCGACC
>MGMJ01000087.1:303-6899 GCA_001794945.1 Chloroflexi bacterium GWC2_73_18 | reverse complement strand
GGGCCGATTCCCCGGAGGTCGCGGCGCGCTGGGCGGCCGGCCTCGAGCGCGACCGCCACGCCGCCGCGGCGCCCCGCTTCCAGCGCCAGGCACCGATGCGGGCCCTGCTCAACCGTCCCTTCGGGGCGGCCCTGGCGATGAACTTCGGGGTCTACTTCACGATCGGCGTCTACGAGGTCGTATGGAGCCTCTACATGCAGCGGCTCGGCGCCTCGCTCGCCCTGATCGGTCTCGCCTTCGCCGTCTTCAGCCTGCCCGTCCTGGTGCTGGCGCCGTTCGCCGGCCGCCTCGTCGACCGGGTCGGCGGCCTCGCCTTCGCCGCGGTCGGCGGTTTCGTCGTCGCCATCCTCGGGCCGGTCTACGCGAGCGCCACCGAGCCGATCTTCCCCACCGTCATGGGCGCCGTGGAGGGGAGCGCCCACGCCTTCCTGGGGCCGGCCATGTTCGCCATCCTGGCGGTCGGCACGCCGGTCGGCCGCAGCTCCACCGCGCAGGGGATCTTCGGGGCGGTCGGCACGGTCGCCTTCGTCGTCGCCTCGTCGGGCGCGGGCATCCTGTACGGGGCCGACTGGCGCTATCCCTTCTACGCGTTCGGCGTGGTGGCGCTCGTCGCCTTCGGCCTCGGCGTCGCTCTCGCCCGGGGCCGGGACCGCGCTCGGGTCGCCGCCGACACGGAGTCGGCACCACCCATCGAGGAGCCACCGGGCGCCCTGCGGTAGAATGCCCCGGGCTCTCGCCCGCCCCGGACCTGATCCTTCCATCGCGCCTGTCCTTCGACCGGCGCCCGCCGCCGCCGTCGAACGCCCCGAGGAGCGACCCGCCGTGTATCGGATCACCCAGCTGGCCGTCGCCCGGCCGTCGGTCACCCTGCTGCTCGCCGCCGGCCTCTTCTTCTCGGGCCTGGCGGCCTGGGGCCAGCTCAAGAGCGAGCTCCTCCCCGACATCGACTTCCCGATCGTCACCGTCGTCGCCGCCTACCCGGGCGCCGGCGCGCAGGACGTGTCGGCCGCGGTCACCGAGCCGATCGAGCGGGCGGTCGCGGGCGTGCCGCGGCTGCGCGACCTGCAGTCCACCTCGGCCGCCAACATCTCCATCGTCGTCGCCCAGTTCGAGTTCGGCACGAACGTCAAGGAGACGCGGACGACGATCGAGTCGAACCTCGTCTCGGCCGGCCTGCCGCAGGGCGTCGAGCCGACGGTGACGAGCCTCAACATCAACAACTTCCCGGTCGTCTCGCTGACGATCTCGGGCGCCGGCGGGGCGGACGAGACCGAGGTCTCGCGCCTGGTCGCCAGCGAGGTCGTCCCGGAGCTGCGCACGATCGCGGGGGTCGCCAGCGTGGACGTCCTCGGCGGCCAGCGGCAGCGCCTCGAGGTCGTGCTCGACCCTGATCAGCTCTCGCGGGCCGGCGTCAGCGTCGCCCAGGTGCAGGGCGTCCTCACGGCCAACAACCTGACGCTGCCGGCCGGCACGGTCAGCGAGGGCGACACGATCCTGCCGATCAGCACGACCCACCGCTTCGACTCGCTCGACGAGGTCCGCGACCTGGTCGTCGGCTTCACGATGCCGCAGCCGGCCGTCGGGCCGACGGCGGCCCCGACCGCCGGGCCGACCCCGGCGCCGGCGCCCCCCGCGCCGGTCACCATCGGCGACCTGGGCACCGTCGAGCTGGTCGCGCGCCCGCTCGGCGGCTACTCGCGCACCGACGGCCAGCCGTCGATCGTGATCTTCATCAGCAAGTCGGCCGACGCCAACACCGTCGAGGTCTCCGACGCGGTGGCCGAGCGGCTCGCCGCCGTCCGCGACCGGGTCGGCGGGAAGATCCAGTGGACCTACACCTTCGACTCGTCGAACTTCATCCGCGAGTCGATCTCCGGGCTCCAGCGCGAGGGCGGCCTGGGCGCCCTCTTCGCCGTCGTCGTGATCTTCCTCTTCCTGCTCAACGTGCGGAGCACCCTCGTCGCCGCCATGAGCATCCCGCTCAGCGTCATGACGGCGCTGGCCCTGATGCTCGTCGGCGGGGTCAGCCTCAACATCATGACCCTGGGCGGCCTCGCGGTCGCCGTCGGCCGGGTCGTCGACGACGCGATCGTCGTCCTCGAGAACATCTACCGGCACCGCATGAGCGGCGAGCCGATCCGCCAGTCGGTCCTCGACGGGACGCGCGAGGTCTCCGCCGCTATCACCTCCTCGACCCTCACCACGGTCGGCGTCTTCCTGCCGCTCGGCTTCGTGGGCGGCCTCGTCAGCCAGTTCTTCCTTCCCTTCGCCATCACCGTCACCTTCGCGCTCCTCGCCTCGCTGGCCGTGGCGCTGACGGTGGTGCCGACGCTTGCCTACTTCTTCATCCCGCGCGTGGCGGTGCTGATCCGTGCGGAGACGCCGGATCACCCCGCGGCCGGCGCCGCGGTGATCCACGGGGCGCCGATCCGCTCCACCTGGCTCCAGCGCCTCTACACGCCCCTCCTCAAGACGGCCCTCCGCTTCCGCTGGGCCACCCTGCTGATCGCGGCCGTCCTCTTCGCCGCCACCAACCTGCTGATCCCGCAGATCCCCCAGTCGTTCATCAACGCCGGCTCCGAGAAGGTCCTCAACGTCCTGATCGCCCCGCCGCCGGGGACGGCGCCCGAGGTCGCCATGGAACAGGCCCGCGAGGCCGAGGGGATCCTGGCCGCCCACGCGGAGGTCGTCTCGTACCAGACGACGGTCGCCTCCGGCGGCGACACGGGCTTCGCCGGCCTCCAGGCCTCGTTCACCGGGCGGAGCGCCTCGAGCGCCCAGATCTTCGTCCGGCTCCAGAGCGACGTCGACCTGCGGGATGAGACGACCGTCCTGCTCGAGGCGCTGGCGCCGGTCCAGCACGATGGGTACACCGTCAGCGTCGCCCAGGTCGCCGGCGTCGGCAACCGGCTCCAGGTCGTCGTCAGCGGCCCCGATCTCGCCACCGTGCGCGACGCCACGGCGCGGATCGCCGGCGCCGTTCGGGACGAGCCGGACGTCGTCAACGTCGTCTCCGACCTGGCGGCCGAGGCACCGGAGCTGCAGGTGACGGTCGACCCGAACAAGGCGATCGGCGCCGGATTGACGACCGCGCAGGTCGCCGGCGAGCTGCGCACGATGCTGGTCGGCCAGACGATCGGCCGGATCCGCCTCGGCGACGGCGACCCGACCGACCTCTACCTCGTGGTCGATCGCGGCAAGCTGATGGACCCGGGCGCCGACCCGATCGAGGAGCTGAAGTCGCTGCCCATCGGGAGCGCGATCAAGCGGCCGCTCGGCGAGATCGCCACGGTCGAGCAGGTCGCCGTCCAGGCCTCGGTGACGCGGGTCGGTCAGGCGCCGGCGGCGACCGTCTCGGCCGACATCCTGACCGACGACGTGCAGGCCGTCTCCACCGGCGTCCGCGCGGCGATCGATTCGCTCGGGCTGCCGGAGGGCGTGAACGCCCGGCTGGCCGGCGTCAGCGAGTTCCAGTCCGAGGGCTTCGGCGGGCTCATCTTCTCGATGGCCGTCGCGATCCTCGTCGTCTACCTGATCATGGTCCTCGTCTTCGACTCGCTGATCGACCCGTTCGTCATCCTCTTCAGCCTGCCGCTGGCGACGATCGGCGCCTTCACCGCGCTCTACCTCAGCGGCAAGCCGCTCGGAATCAGCGCCCTCGTCGGGATGCTGATGCTGATCGGCATCGTGGTGACCAACGCGATCGTCTTCCTCGACCTGGTCGAGCAGCTCCGCCACAAGGGGATGGGCACCTACGACGCGCTCGTCCAGGCGGGCCGCACGCGGGTGCGGCCGATCCTCATGACGGCGGTCGCCACGATCCTCGCCCTGATCCCGCTGGCGCTCGGCTTCAACGAGGGCTCCATCATCGCCGCCGAGCTGGGCACGGTGGTGATCGGCGGGCTCTTCACCTCGACGCTCCTGACGCTGGTGGTGGTGCCGGTCGTCTACTCGCTCATCGACGGCGGCAAGCAGCGCGCCCGGCGCATCGCCGGCCGCCCGGAGGGCGTGGGCAGCTAGGCCGGGCCGGGGGGAGGGGCGGGTAGGCGGGGCGGCTGCGGCCGTGGGCGTCGGCGCGGGGGACGTGCCTCACGTACGCCTGGTGGGCGTGATGGAGGCCGGCACCCCGCGCCGGGCCCTCCGCGGAGCGAAGATCGAGCGTGGCCGACCGCCCTGCGCACTCGTTCCGGCCCGATCCGGCTCGTACCACTCCTGGTGGGCGTAGGTGATGCACCGCCAGCTGCAGAGGCCCGGCCATTGCCCATTTCGCGGCGCGCCACTACAATGCGCAATCGCGGGGTGGAGCAGCGGCAGCTCGTCGGGCTCATAACCCGAAGGTCAGAGGTTCGAATCCTCTCCCCGCAACCAACATGACCGCCGATCGCCCCCGCCACGCGGCGGGGGCTCGCGATTCTCGGGTCCTACTCCTCGACCCGGAACGTGAAGGCCGCCGCGCCGAGCGCCACGACCGCCCAGGCCGCGAGGGGGGCGAGGTCCGCCCAGGGGAGCGGCGCACCCGGCGTGAGTCCCTCCCGCAGCGCGTCGGCGAGCGTCGTGGCCGGCAGCCAGCGCGACACGGTGGCGAGCGGCTCGGGGAGGCGCGAGAGCGGCACCACGATGTCGCCGAGGAGCAGGAAACCGAGGAAGAGCCCGTTGGTGACGGCCAGCGTCAGCTCGGCGCGGAGCGTGCCGGCGAGGAGGAGCCCGAGCCCGGCGAACGCCCCGGTCCCGAGCAGCAGGGCGGCGGCCACGACGAGCGGGTCGCCGCCCGGGCGCCAGCCGAGCGCCAGCGCCGCGGCAACGAGGACGGCGAGCTGGACGAGCTCGATGACGAGGACCGCCAGCGCCTTGGCGGCGATGAAGGTGGGGCGGGGGAGCGGCGAACCTCCGAGCCGCTTCAGCACCCCGTAGTGGCGCTCGTAGGCGGTGGCGATGCCGAGCGAGACGAAGGCGGTCGCGATCACCGCCAGACCGATCGTGCCGGGGAGCAGGAAGGCGACCGGCACCTCGCCGGCGACCGGGACGAGGGGGACGGCGCTGAAGAAGAGGAGGAGCGCCGCCGGGATCACCAGTGTCACCAGGACGCTTTCCCCACGGCGCGACGCCAGCAGGAGCTCGGCGAAGAGCTGGGCGCGGAGGGCGCGCATCGCTACCCCTCCGCCGCGGGGCGCTCGGCGGGGGGTTCCGCCGCCGAGCGCTCGCCGGTGAGGCGCAGGAAGAGCGCCTCCAGCGAGCCCTGCCCCGTGGAGAGCTCCGCCAGGAGGACGTCGCGATCGCGCAGCACAGCCGCCAAGGCCGCGATCAGCTCGGCTGTCACCCGCGCAGCCACGGTGTACTCGCCGGGGGCGGGCTCCGAGACGGCCAGCTCGGCCGGCTCGCCCGCGCCGGTCCCGACAGCCCGCCGCAGCTCGGCCGCCAGCGCCTCGACCGGGAGTCCGGGCGCCGCCCGGAAGCGGAGCCGGTCGCCGCCGCGCAGCAGCTCGGCCGGCGTGCCGAGGGCGACGAGCCGCCCGCCGTCGATGATGGCGACGCGATCGGCGACCCGCTCCGCCTCGGCCAGGTCATGGGTCGTCAGCAGCACCGTGACGCCGGCCGACCGGAGCTCGCGGATCAACGCACCGGTCCGCAGCCGCGCCGCCGGGTCGAGGCCGGCGGTCGGCTCGTCGAGGAAGACGAGTTCGGGGCGCCCGACCAGCGCCACCGCCAGCGAGAGCCGCTGCTGCTCGCCGCCGGAGAGGCGCCGGTACGCCGTCCGTCGCACGACCGGGTCGTCGAGCCCGACGCGCTCCAGGAGCGCCTCCGGCCGCTCCGGATCAGGGTAGTAGGTGGCGTACAGGCGGAGGAGCTCGAGGGGCCGCAGCAGGGGGTAGAGGCCGCCCCGCTGGAGCATCAGGCCGATCCGCCGCCGCAGCGCGGCTCCGTCGCGGCGCGGGTCGAGTCCGAGGACGCGGACGCGCCCGCCGTCGGGCGTCCGGTAGCCCTCCAGCGTCTCGACCGTCGTCGTCTTGCCCGCCCCGTTGGGCCCGAGGAGCGCGAGGAGCTCGCCCGGCGCGACGGTGAAGGAGAGCTCGTCGACGGCGGTCCGCTCGCCGTAGCGCTTGACCAGGCGGTCGACGACGACGGCGGGAACCGGGTCCACCGCCGCACCTGAGCCCGCCGCGCCTGAGCTCGCCGCCCGAGCAGATCCCGCGCTCACAGGATCTTCGCCAGGTGCCGCTCCAGCAGCTCCGCGGTCGGCGGCCCGAACTGGACGGCGCGCACCACGCCATCCCGTCCGACGAAGAAGGTGAGCGGCGGCGCCTGGACGCCGTAGGCGCGCTGCGCCGCCTGGTCCGGGTCGAGGAGGGCGGCCCAGGTGGCGCCCTGTTCGGCCATGAAGCGGGCGGCGTCGTCGGGGCTGTCGAGGAAGCTTCCGCCGTGGAAGATGACGCCGAGGACCGCGAGGCCGCTGCCGGCGTGGGCGGCGAGCGCCGACTTGAGGAGCGGGAACTCCTCGCGGCAGGGGACGCAGGAGGGCGCCCAGAAGTTGATGACGACCGGCCTCCCGCGGAGCGCGGCGAGGCTCACCGTGCCGGAGCCGTCGAGGGCGGCCAGCG
>MGMJ01000087.1:0-287 GCA_001794945.1 Chloroflexi bacterium GWC2_73_18 | reverse complement strand
CCGGTGCCAGGAGGCGGTCGCTGCCGAGCCAGAGCGCCGCGGCGAGGAGGGCGGCGAGGCCGACCAGGAGGAGGATGTGGCGTCGGAGGCGGTCGGGCGAGGTCGGCGTGGCGCGGTCCTTACGGGGTGAGCGCGATGGTGCCCTTCATCCCCGCCTCGTAGTGGCCGGGGATGAAGCAGCCGAAGGCGTACGGTCCGTCGCCCTCGAAGGTGACCTCGAGGGCCTGCGTCCCCTCGCTGAAGTCGGGCGTCCCCTTGAGGGCGGCGGTGTTCTTCTTCTCCACCTC
>MGMJ01000086.1:6085-7330 GCA_001794945.1 Chloroflexi bacterium GWC2_73_18 | reverse complement strand
CCCAGGCGCCGGTGCCGGCGGCGCGGAGCCCGGCGACGACCGACTCGACCGCATCTGGGTCGACGGCGGCGAGGAGGCCACCGGACGTCTGCGGGTCGAAGGCGAGCGTCTCGCGAGCGGGGTCGATCGGCCCGATCCGCTCCAGCTCGGGCGCCACGAACCGGCGGTTGTGCCCCGCCCCGCCGGTCTCCACGCCGGCCGCGGCGAGGGCCAGGGCGCCGGGGTAGGAGGGGAGCGCCTCCGCCTCGACGACGAGCCGGACGCCCGAGGCCCGAGCGATCTCGAGGCCGTGGCCCAGGACCCCGAAGCCGGTCACGTCGGTGGCGCAGCGGACGCCGCGGTCGAGCAGGACGCGGGCGACGTCGTCGTTGAGCCGGAGCATCCCCTCGACCGCCGTCGCCAGATCGACCGGGTCGGTGCGGCCCTGGCGCGAGCCGCTCACCAGCAGCCCGGTCCCCAGCGGCTTCGTCAGCAGGAGCCGATCGCCCGGCCGCGCGCCCGACTTGCGCAGCAGGCGCGCCGGGTCGGCCACCCCGACGACCGCGAGGCCGAACTTGGGCTCCTCGTCGCGGATCGTGTGGCCGCCGGCGAGCGTCCCGCCGGCGCGCGCCACCACGCCCGCCGCGCCCCGCAGGATCGCCGCCATCGTCTCGCGCGGCAGCTCCTCGGGGAAGGCGGCGATGGAGAGGGCGAAGAGGACGCGCCCGCCCATGGCGAAGACGTCGCTCAGCGCGTTCGCCGCCGCGATCGCGCCGTAGGTCTCGGGGTCGTCGACGAGCGGCGGGAAAAAGTCGAGGGTGCCCAGGATGGCGAGGTCGGGGCCAACCCGATAGGCGGCCGCGTCGTCGGGCGGGTGGAGGCCGACCAGGAGGTCGGCGTCGGCCGGGCCGGCAGCCGGCACGCCGATCTCGCCGAGTACCTCGGCCAGGATGTCGGCGCCGAGCTTGGCTGCACAACCGCCGCAATCGGTCTGCTGGGTGAGCGGGAGCGTCGCCCGGGACTGGAGGGCAGGCTGAGCCATGCGCCGGATGATAGGCGCTCCCGGTGCGATGGCCCGTCGCGGGCCTGGTGCTACGATCGCCGCGGGGGCGGATGGGTCCCGGTGGACCCCCCGGTCTTCAAAACCGGTGGCGTCACGCGCGGCGTGGCGCGGTGGGTTCGACTCCCATGCGCTCCCGCCAGGGCGCGGCCGCCGGGGACGCCGCGGGGAAGGAGCTGGCGATGGGTGTGCGAGCGATCTGGCTG
>MGMJ01000086.1:700-5931 GCA_001794945.1 Chloroflexi bacterium GWC2_73_18 | reverse complement strand
GGCTGCTCTTCCTCGCCCGCGCCGAGCTCGCCTGCCGCGGTTTCACGGGGCCTGGACGGGGGTGCGTCTCGCCCGACCTGACACCATGGGTCGCCGTCGCCCTGGTGTTGCTGGCGGCAGGCCTGGCGATGGCGACAGCGGAGCTGGCGCGCCGCCGACCGAGCTAGCCCGCCCGACCGAGAGAGACGTCGTCGATCCAGCGCTCGCGCGCCTCGCGCAGGGCGAGCGACCGCTGGCCGGGTTGCCCCGAGCCGATCGGGTGGCCGTCGAGCGCCACGAGCGGCACGATCCCGGCGACCGAGCTGGAGAGGAAGGCCTCGCCGGCGCCGACCAGCGCCTCCACGACGAGCGGGCGCTCCTCCGCCGCGAAGCCCAGCTCCGCCGCGTGAGCGAAGAGCCAGGCGCGGGTCGTGCCGGCCAGGATCGCCGCCCCGGCGGAGGGTGTCAGCAGCCGCGCCCCGACGACGGCCCAGACGTTGGCGATCGTCGATTCGCTCACCTCGCCGTCGGCAGTGAGGAAGAGCGCTTCGTCCGCGCCGGCGCGAAGCGCTTCGAGGCGGGCGTAGACATGCTCGGCGCGCGACGTCGTCTTGACGCCGGCGAGTGGCGAGCGGCGAGCGTGGCGGATCGTGCTGGTGATGGCGCGCGCGCCCTCGGCCAGGAGGCGCGGAGCGGGTGGGGCGTACGGCCAGGCCTCGATGACGAGCCGGCCGGTCGCCTCGGCGTACCCAGCGGGCAGGAGTCCGCGCCCGGCGACCGTGCCGCGGCTGACCGTGATCCGCAGGGCCGCGTCGCCGGGCGGAGCGCCGTCGCGCCCATCGGCGTCGAGCGATTCGGCCGCCAGCAGCCCAACGATCCCCTCGGCGATCGCCTCGTCCCCGAATGGGAGGCGCAGCGCGAGCGCGTCGGCGCTCTGGTGGAGCCGCGCCAGGTGCGCGTCGAGCTCGATGGCCACGCCCCGCCGGGCGCGGAGCGTCTCGAAGATCCCGTCGCCGAGCTGGAAACCGCGATCGCTCACCGGCAGGTGGGGTGCGCCGGCGGGGGCGAGCGCTCCGTCGAGCCAGATGAAGCCGGGCACGCGCGCCATGCTAGCGGGTCGGTCGGTCGGCTACCCTGCCGCCATGCCCTACCTGGAGCCGATCGACCCCGTCATCGTGCAGGCCGAACCACTTCGCCGCTGGACGGCCGACCTGCTCGAGCGGATCGGCACCCCGCCCGAGATCGCCGCCGACGTCGCCGAGGTGCTCGTGGCGGCCGACCTGCGCGGCATCGCTTCGCACGGCACGGCGCGGCTGCCCAGCTACGTGGCGCTCGTCGAGGCGGGAGTCCTGGAGCCGGCGGCGCGGCCGGCCAGGGTGGGGGGCCGTGGCGCGATCGCCCTCTTCGACGCCGGCAACGGCTGGGGCCACCACGCCGGGCGGGTCGCCATGGACGACTGCATCGATCGGGCGACCGAGACCGGCGTCGCCGTCTCGGTCGTGCGCAACACCAACCACTACGGGATCGCCGGCTGGTACGCGATGCGGGCGCTGGCGAAGCGGATGATCGGCGTCAGCCTCACCAACGCCTCGCCGCTCATCGCCCCGACGCGGGCCCGGGTCCCGATGATCGGCACGAACCCGATCGCCGTCGCCGTCCCCGCCGGGCGCCACGGCGGGATCGTCCTCGACATGGCGACGAGCACAGTCTCGCGCGGCCAGGTCGAGGTCGCCGGCCGGCGCGGCGACACGCTCCGCGCCGACTGGGCGATCGCCCCCGACGGCTCGCCCGCTCGGACCGTGGAAGAGGCGCTCGCCGGGGCCCTCCAGCCGCTCGGCGGCGACGAGCAGGGGCGCGGCTACAAGGGGTACGGGCTCGCCCTCGTGGTCGACCTGCTGAGCGGGCTCCTCCCCGGGGCGAGCTACGGGCCGCACATCCTGGGCCTCTTCTCGACGGAGGGGCCGTCGGAGCTGGGCCACTTCTTCATGGCGATCGACCCGGCGGCGGTCGGCGACGCGGCCGAGTTCGAGGGACGGGCGGAGGAGTACATCGATCTGCTCGCCGCGGCGCCGACGATCCCCGGGGCGCCGGGGCCGGTCCTCTACCCCGGCCAGCTCGAGGCCGAGCGCGCCGAGCGCAACGCGCGCTCGGGGATCCCGATCGACCGCGAGCACCATGCCGGGCTGGTGGCGCTGGGCGAACGGCTGGGAGTGCCCTTCGGGACGTAGACCGCCTACGCCGTCCGTGGCTCGCGGGACCGTTCTTCGGGGAAGAACAAACGGGGCCTGCGGGCCGGGACGCGGGCCCTGAGGGCCGTCGCGGGCGGTTCTCAGGGTCGGACCAGCCCCCTCCGACGCTCAGCGACCGGGACGAATGCCCCCCGGAGTCCCGATGACGGTTCCCCGGCGCCCGACAGGGGCCGCGAACCGCACGCCGGCGCCGGCCACGGCCTCACCAGGGCGGGTTTGTCCTTCCACGAAGAACGAGGGCCGGGCCGCGTACCGCGGCGCGTGCCGGAGAGCGCCGGATCGCCTACGCCGTACGCGGCTCCGGGGCGTCCGGGTCCAGGCCGAGCTCCGCGATCGCCTTCGCCACCGCCGCCGCGTCGATTGACCCGGTGCGGGCAAGCGCGTAGAGCGTCGTCGCGGCGATGTGCTCGGCATCCACCTCGAAGTGGCGGCGCAGCGCCTCGCGCGTGTCGCTCCGGCCGAAGCCGTCGGTGCCGAGCACGAGGTACGGCCGGTCGATCCACGGGGCGACGAGATCGGGGACCGCCTTGAGGTAGTCGGTGGCGGCAACGACCGGGCCGGCGGCCGACTCGAGCGCGCGGACGACGTACGGGCGGCGCGGCGGTTCGGTCGGGTGGAGGCGGTTCCAGCGCTCGGCCTCCAGCGCGTCGTTGCGTAGCTGCTGGTACGAGGTGACGCTCCAGACCTCGGCGCCGACGTCGAATCGGTCCGCCAGCAGCTCCTGGGCCCGCAGGACCTGCTGAAGGATCGCGCCGCTGCCGAGGAGGACGGCCCGGTGGCGCGGCCCCTCGGGCGCCGGCCGGAAGTGGTAAAGGCCGCGCAGGATCCCCTCCTCCACCCCGGGCGGCATCGGCGGCTGCGGGTAGTTCTCGTTGTAGAGGGTGAGGTAGTAGAAGACGTCCTCGCCGCCCTCGTACATGCGGCGCATCCCCTCGCGTACGATCATCGCCGTCTCATAGGCGACGGCCGGGTCGTAGGCGAGGACGTTGGGGATCGTCGCCGCCAGCAGGTGCGAGTGGCCGTCCTCGTGCTGGAGCCCCTCGCCGCTGAGCGTGGTCCGCCCCGCCGTGGCCCCCAGCAGGAAGCCGCGTCCCCGCGCGTCCCCGAAAGCCCAGACCAGGTCCCCGGTACGTTGCAGGCCGAAGATCGAGTAGAAGATGTAGAAGGGGATCATCGCCTCGCCGTGCGTGGCATAGCTCGTGCCCGCGGCGGTGAACGAGGCCATCGAGCCGGCCTCGGTGATCCCCTCCTCGAGCACCTGGCCGTCTGTCGCCTCGCGGTAGGAGAGGAGGAGCGCGGCGTCGACCGGCTCGTAGCGCTGCCCCAGCGCCGAGTAGATGCCGACCTCGCGGAAGAGGACGTCGAGGCCGAAGGTGCGCGCCTCGTCGGGGATGATCGGGACGATCCGCCGCCCCACCTGCGGGTCGCGCAGCAGGTTGCGCAACAGCCTGGCGAAGGCCATCGTGGTCGAGACGGCCTGGGTCCCCGACCCGGCGGCGAACTCGCCGAAGACGCCCTCCCCCGGCGGCGCCACGGGGCGATAGCGCACGACCCGCCTGGGGATGCTCCCGCCCAGCGCGCGCCGGCGCCCCAGCATGTACTCGACCTCGGGGCTCTCCGGGCCGGGGTGGAAGTAGGCCGCCTCGTGGAGCTCCGAGTCGGGGATCGGCAGCTGGAGCCGATCGCGGAAGACGCGCAGCTCGGCCTCGGTGAGCTTCTTCGCCTGGTGCGTGATGTTGCGCGCCTCGATCCCCGGGCCGAGCGTCCAGCCCTTGATCGTCTTGGCCAGGATCGCCACCGGGGCGCCGGTGTGGGCGACCGCGGCGGCGTAGGCAGCATAGACCTTGCGGTAGTCGTGGCCGCCGCGGCGGAGACGGCGGAGGTCGTCGTCGGAGAGGTCCTCGACCATCTTCGCCAGGCGCGGATCCGAGCCGAAGAAGTGCTCGCGGATGTAGGCGCCCGACTCGACCGCGAACTTCTGCCATTCGCCGTCGACCGTCTCGTCCATCTGGTGGACGAGGACGCCGTCGACGTCCTGCGCCAGCAGGGGGTCCCACTCGCGGCCCCAGATCACCTTGATGACGTACCAGCCGGCGCCGCGGAAGGCGGCCTCGAGCTCCTGGATGATCTTGCCGTTGCCGCGCACCGGGCCGTCGAGCCGCTGCAGGTTGCAGTTGACGACGAAGACCAGGTTGTCGAGCCCCTCGCGGGCGGCGACGCTGAGGGCGCCGAGCGTCTCGGGCTCGTCGGCCTCGCCGTCACCGAGGAAGCACCAGACGCGCTGGTCGGAGGTGTCCTTGATCCCCCGTGCCGCGAGATAGCGGTTGAAGCGCGCCTGGTAGATCGCGTTCAAGGGGCCGAGGCCCATCGAGACGGTGGGGAACTCCCAGAAGTCGGGCATCAGGCGCGCGTGCGGGTAGGAACTGAGCCCCTGGCCGGGCACGACCTCGCGGCGGAAGTGGTCGAGCTGGTCGGCCGTGAGGCGGCCCTCCAGGAAGGCGCGGGCGTAGATGCCGGGCGCGGCGTGACCCTGGAAGAAGACCTGGTCGCCACCACCCGGCGCACCGCGGCCGCGGAAGAAGTGGTTGAAGCCGACCTCGACGAGGCTGGCGGCCGAGGCGTAGGTGGCCAGGTGGCCGCCGATGCCGGGGTAGGCGTTGTTGGCGCGCAGCACCATGGCCACCGCGTTCCAGCGAATCATCCGCCGGATCCGCAGCTCCATCGTCTCGTCGCCCGGGAAGGGCGGCTCCTGCTCGGGCGAGATCGTGTTGATGTAGCGCGTCTGGGTGAGCGGCGGCAGGCCGACGTGGAGGCGGCGCGCCTGCTTCAGGATCTTGAAGAGGAGGAAGCGGGCGCGCTCCGGCCCTTCGCGCGCGACGACCTCGCTGAGGGCGTCGATCCAGTCCTGGGTCTCCTGGGGATCGATGTCCGGCAGCTGCCGCTTGAACTCGTCGAAGAGGTCGTAGTTGGCCGACATGGGGGCGGATTCTAGGCGGTCCGGGT
>MGMJ01000086.1:0-679 GCA_001794945.1 Chloroflexi bacterium GWC2_73_18 | reverse complement strand
CTCGTGCGATCGCCGAGGGGGCCTCGTACGTCCGCGGGATGAGGGAAAGCGGCCCCGGGTCAGACCCAGGGCCGCTTGTCAGCCTCTCGTGCGGACACTCAGTGGACGACCAGGTTGCCTCCCGAGAGGAGCTGTTCGACCGTGTTGGTCCCGTTCCAGTTGCTGGAGAACCACAGCCCTCCTGCCTTGTTCCAGAGCGTAATCCCAATGGTGTCGGCGAGCCCGGGCTCACCCTTGTCGGTCATCGTCACTCTGAGCGACCCGTTACCGTCGACGGCAATCGGGTTGAGCGGGTCCGTGATGTCCCGGATGTTCGCCTTGCCGAAGAACGTGGCCGTGCACGGGGACGTGGCCGTCGCCTTCGGGCACGTGGAGGGGTACACGGTGAGTGACGTCATCGCGTTGCCCTTGATCTGGTATACGTGGACGATCCCGTCGGTCTCCAGCCTGCGCATGATCGTATTGATGTTCCCTTGCAGGTTCGTACCACTCTTGTTGTACTTGACGTTGAACCCGAAGTTGTTCCTTCTTCCGGGATCGCCGGCCTTGATACCCGCGGAGTTCGACAACACGAGATAGCCGCCTCCAGTGATGAAGTTGCTCGAGATCGGCTTGGACACGGTGACGACCGTGTTGTCCTCCGAGGAGTTCCGCGTGTAGAAGTTGTTCACGATGATAC
>MGMJ01000085.1 GCA_001794945.1 Chloroflexi bacterium GWC2_73_18 | reverse complement strand
GATGGTCGAGTCGATCCTCCTCGACCGCAAGCGCGTCCTGCCCTGCGCCGTCCGCCTGGCGGGCGAGTACGGCGTCGACGGGCTCTTCGTCGGCGTGCCGGTCGTCCTCGGACGGGCCGGCATGGAGCGTGTGGTCGAGGTCGCCCTCACCGACGAGGAGCGGGAGGCCTTCGCCGCCTCGGCCGGGGCGGTCCGCGAGCTGGTCGAGAAGCTCGAGCTGTAGGCATCGGTGGTCCCGCGCACCGCTATCCGGCGTCCGGGCAGGGGAACGGCCGCGAGCGGCCCGGCGGCCCATTGTCCCGGCGGGACGTTGGTACTACATTCCTTCCACGAAGCACACCGCTGCGGCGGAAGAGATCGCGTCCCCAGAAGGAGGTTCACGGCCGTGAGACGCATCCTCGCCACGCTCGCGATCGCCGCGTCGGCTCTTGTCGTGGGCGTGACGCCGGCTCTGGCAATCACCAAGAACTTCGTGCCGGACCTCGATCACCCCTTCGTGGGGCTCGTCGCCTTCTACGACGAGGCGGGTGAGTTCAGCCACCGCTGTTCGGGCTCGCTCCTGACCGACCGGGTCTTCCTGACGGCCGGCCACTGCACCGACGGGGTCGCCTCGGCCCGGGTCTGGTTCCAGCAGGACGCGGGCGCCGAGTTCAACGGAACGATCGATCCCACTACGGGCTACCCGGACACCTGCGCTCCGGATCCTGCCAACTGCCGGACCTCGGACGAGCTCTACAACTACGGCTTCGACAACTTCGCCGGTTTCCCGAACCACCGCGACGTCGGGCTCGTCATCCTCGACGCGCCGTTCGATCCGGGCGAGTTCGCCTCGCTCGCCGGCGACGGGACGCTGACCGACCTCGCGACGGCGCGCGGGACGAAGGACGTCACCTTCACGGTGAGCGGCTACGGGGTGACCTACCGCGACCCGGTGCACTTCGTCTCATTCCGCTCGAGGCTGATGGCAAAGTCGACGCTCGTCAACCTCCTGAGCGCGCTCAACGACGGCTACAACCTGCAGACGAATGGCAACGGTGACGTTCGCGGCGGGACGTGCGGCGGCGACTCCGGCGGCCCCGTGTTCTACTCGGCCAGCTCCAACCGCATCGTGGCGGTGACGTCGTTCGGCTTGAACGCGTGGTGCCGCGGCACCGACTTCGCCTATCGGACGGACCGCGACGCGGTCATCGACTGGATCCTCGGAACGGTTCCGGCGAGCGAGGCCGACGACATCGTCATCGACTGACCGGCGGCGACGGCTCCCCGCTCGGCAGGGGGGTGTGGCCGCAACAACGGATCTCACGACAACGGGCCGGTCGGCCCGGGTGCCGGGCGTGCGGACCGGTGAGCGGCGGTCGACCACGACGGATGATCGATCTCGCCGAGGCATTCCTGGCCGGTGTCGGGATCGTGCCAAGTCGGGCATCTTCCACGAAGGAACGTGGCCCACCTGACCAACCGTCATGATCACCCGCGGGTCGGGGTGCGGCCCGGTGCGCGCGCGCACCGCTATCTCGGCGCGGGCCGGCGACCCGGCCGGAGCCGCGTTGACGCGCATCGGGCCCGGTAGTACTTTCCGGCCATCGTTCCCGGACTCGCCCGCCGGGGGCCGGTGTGTCGCGTCATGGCGGCCGGGCGGCCCGAGCCATGTCGTAGGAACGCGGCGGTGGGGGCCGCGCTCCTCAGGGGAGAAGTAGGCATCGCCTGAAGGGGAGTGTCATGAAACGACGTCTCTTGGTGCTTGTCGCCGTCGCCGCCCTGCTGGGCGCGGCGGTGCTTCCCACGGCGGCGACCGCCAAGTCGCCACCGCGCTTCCAGCGGATCGACATCAGCGGCCTCGGGCTGAAGTTCATGCCTGTCTCCCTCGGCACGGACCGGCAGGTGAGCGTCGTCCTCGAGCTCGCCGCCGAGCCGGTCGCGGTACGGCAGGGGGAGGCGCTCCGGCAGGGCCGCCAGCTCTCGAAGGCGGAACGCGAGGCGATCCGCGCCGCGCTCAGATCGAGTCAGGACAAGCTCAAGGCGGGCGTCGCCGCGGCCGGCGGTCGCGTTCTCCGCCAGTTCCAGGACGCCTACAACGGGATGACGGTCCGCATCCCCGCAGCGAAGGTCGGGGCCCTCGCGGACCTGGCTGGCGTGCGCGCCGTGCACGCCGTGAAGCAGGTCTACCTGGATAACGAGCGGGGCGTCCAGTACATCGGCACGCCGGCCGCCTGGCAGGATCTCGGCGCCACGGGCGCCGGCGTCACCATCGGCGTCATCGACACCGGGATCGACTACTACCACGCCAACCTCGGAGGCTCGGGCAACCCAGCCGACTTCGCGGCCGACGACGGACTGACCATCGGCACTCCCGCGTTCCCCAACGCCAAGGTGACCGGCGGCACCGACTTCGTGGGCGACGCCTACGACGCGGGTTCCGATGACCCGGCGATCAACACGCCGCAGCCCGACCCCGATCCCCTCGACTGCAACGGCCACGGCTCGCACGTCGCCGGCACCGCCGCCGGCGTCGGGATCCTGTCGAGCGGATCGCCGTTCGGCGGACCCTACAACGGCGCTACGTTCAGCGGCAACTCCTTCCTGATCGGTCCTGGCGTCGCCCCGCAGGCGACGCTGCGGGCCTACCGAGTCTTCGGCTGCGAGGGGTCGGCCACCAATGACATCGTGGTGGCGGCGATCAACCAGGCCGTCATCGACGGCGTCGACGTCATCAACATGTCGCTCGGCTCCCCGTTCGGCCGGAACACCGACATCGACTCGGTCGCCTCGAACAACGCAGCGCTGGCCGGCGTCATGGTCGTCGCCTCGTCCGGGAACAACGGCGCGAGCGCCTACCTCGCCGGTTCGCCGAGTGTCGCCAGCCGCGCCCTCAGCGTCGCCGCGGTCGACGCCTCGTTCCCGACCCTGCCCGCCGCCAGCATCGACGTTGACAGCATCGTCCTGGCCAACAACAACGACGGGCCGCTGCCCGTGGGCCCCGCGACGGTCCTCGTCCTCTCGAACGGAGCCGGCGGGATCGGCCTCGGCTGCGATCCGGCCGAGTACGCCGGGGCGGCCGGCAAGATCGTGGTGAGCATGCGCGGCGTCTGCGCCCGCGTGGACCGCGCCACGAACGGCCAGGCGGCGGGTGCCGTCGCGGTGATCATGGTCAACAACACCTCCGGCTACCCGCCGTTCGAGGGACCGATCGCGGGCGTGACGATCCCCTTCCTCGGCGCCCTGCAGGCCCACGGACCAGCCCTCCAGGCGGCGAACGGGACCACGCACACGATCAGCGCCACGACGATCGCCAACCCGAACTACAAGAAGCTCGCGAGCTTCACGTCGGGCGGCCCGCGCAACGGCGACAGCGCGGCCAAGCCGGACGTGACCGCGCCCGGGGTGAGCCTCTTCTCAACGAACGCGGGCACTGGCAACGGCGGCATCTTCATCTCCGGGACCTCCATGTCCTCGCCGCACACCGCCGGCGTCGCCGCCGCGATCCTCTCGGCCCATCCCTCGTGGGATCCCGAGCACGTGAAGGCGGCCATCGTCAACACAGCCGACCCGTCCACCTCCCAGATCGTCAACTACCACGTCCGGCTGGCGGGCTCCGGCCTCGTCCAGCCGCGCAAGGCCGCCGACACGGTCGCCTACGCGACGACCGGAGGCGGCGCGGCGAGCCTCTCCTTCGGGTCGGAGGCCCTCGCCGGTGGCTATTCGGAGACCCAGACCGTCACCCTTCACAACACGAGCGGTTCGCTCATCACGTACAACGTCGCGGCGGCCTTCCAGTCCTCGGCCTCGCTGGGGGCGACCGCGTCCGTCTCGCCCGCGACCGTGCCGGTCGCCGCGGGCGGCACGGCCGCCGTGGACGTGACGCTCAGCCTGAGCGCCGGAGCGGTGGCGGCCCTGCCACCGGCGACGCTCGGTGCCTCGGGTCCGGGCGGCCTCTTCACGGCCCATGGGGCCGTGACGGCGACCCCGACGATCGGCGGTGCGGGGATCTACTCCCTGCGTGTCCCCTTCGTGCTCGCGCCGCGGGGCCTCTCTGACATCACCGCCGGCGCCAAGGCGCCGTACACCCAGGCGAACGGGATCGCACGGAGCAGCGTGCTGCTCTCCAACAGTGGCATCCATGCGGGTGACGCCGATGTCTACGCCTGGGGCCTGTCGGACGCCGCGGAGGGCTTCGCGAAGGTCGACGTCCGCCACGTCGGCGTCCAGACCCTGCCCGGGGCGGCCGGCGGCGGCGCACCCTCCGATCGGCTGCTCGTCTTCGCCATCAACACCTACGGCAGTTGGTCGAACGCGGCCTCCGCCGAGTTCGACGTCGCGATCGACACGAACAACAACGGGAAGACCGACTTCTTCGTCGTCGGCTTTGACCTCGGCTACATCACGACCGGCCAGTTCAACGGGCAGATGGCCTCGTTCGTGATCACGCCGGCCGGCAACATCGTCGACGCGTTCTACGCCGATGCGCCGATGAACGGGTCGACCATCCTGCTGCCGCTGTTCGCGAGCGATCTCGGGCTGAAGTGGGGCAACTCCGACTTCAACTACCGGGCGCTCGGCTTCGATCTGGAGACGGGCGACCTCGACTTCGTGACCGGGAAGGGTCGCTTCGACTCGCACAAGCCGGCCGTCTCGACGGGCCAGTTCATCGGTCTCGGCCCGAGCGAATCCGACACGCTCAACCTCTGGGTCAACCGCGGCAAGTTCGCCTCGGCGCCCAGCATGGGCTGGATGGTCGTGGCACTCGACGACGCCAACGGCGCCGTCCAGTCGACGACGATCCCTGTCGGTTCGCTGCCGCCCTGGCCGTAGGCTTCGACCCGATTCGCGGACGGACCGCGGAACGGCCCGACGGATCTTCAGGCGAGGCTTCCGGCGAGAGCCGGGGGCCTCGCCCCGTGTCGGGCCACCGGCGAGCTCCCGTATGAGGCTCGGCGGTGACGCGCTGACCTCCGTGGAGCAGGCCGCCATCGACCGCGTCATCGCCAACGGCGTGATCGTCGCCGCGGCCGGCCTGATCCAGGCCGCCGCTGCGCTCGCGGGCGGTCCCGTAGCTCATCGTTCCTGGGACGACCCCGGGGCCCTCGGCCAACGCCGGGGCCCTCGGCCAACGCCGGGGCCCTCGGCCAACGCCGGGGGCCTCGGGATTCCCGGCTGGGGCGCCACGCTCTGCTCGATGACCCGCGTCTTCCGCGTCCCGCTCGGTGCCGGCGAGGTCGCCTTCGCGCTTCCCGAGGGGATGCGCGGGACGAGCGTGACGGCTCGTCCCGCCGAGCCGCTGCCCGATCTGGACGCCGCGGTCCGGGACGCGCTCGCGCGCCCGGTCGCGGGACCGCGCCTCCACGAGCTGGCGGCCGGGGCGCGGAGCGCCTGCGTCGTGGTGACCGACGTGACGCGGGCCTGCCCGGAGGATCGCCTCCTGCCACCACTCCTCGCCGAGCTGGCGGCCGGCGGGATCGCCGACGGCGCGGTCACGATCCTCGTCGCCGCCGGCCTCCACCGTCCCATGACCGCCGCGGAGAAGTCGGCCGGGTTCGGGGAAGCCGTCGTCGCGCGCTACCGGGTCGTCGACCACGACGCCTTCGAGCCGGCCGGCCTGGTCGACCTGGGCGCCGTCGCCCACGGCGTGCCCGCGGTCGTCAACCGGATCGCCGTCGAGGCCGACCTCCTCGTCGCCACCGGGATCGTCGAGCCGCACCAGTTCGCCGGCCTCTCCGGTGGGCGCAAGACGGTCGCCCTCGGCGTCGCGGACGAGGCGACGATCGGCGCGACGCATGGCGTGGCGATGATCGACCACCCGGGGACGCGGCTCGCCAGCCTCGACGGCAACCCTTCCACGAGGCGGCGGCCGAGATCGCCGAGCGAGCCGGCCTCCGCTTCGTCGTCAACGTCGTCGCCGACGAAGATGGCCGGCCGGTGAGGGTCGCGGCCGGGGCGCCGCGCGAGACGTTCGAGGCGGTCGTCGCTCTCGCGCAGGCGCTCTACACGGTCGCCGTCCCGCCGCGGTACGACATCGCCATCGCCGGGGTCGGCGCCCCCAAGGACGCCAACCTCTACCAGGCGTCGCGGGCCCCGACCTACCTGCACTTCGCGCCGGTCCCATCGTCCGCCCGGGTGGCGTCTACGTCCTGCCGGCGACGATCCCCGAGGGGGCGGGCGAGGGAGCCGGGGAGCGTCGCTTCTTCGACGCGCTGAGCGGCGCCTCGCCCGTGGCCGGGCTCGTCGCCGAGCTGCGCCGAACCGGCTACCGGCCTGGCGAGCAGCGCGCCTTCATCGTCGCCCGGATGCTCGCTGAGGCGTCGCTCGTCGTCGTCGGAGCCGAGCGGCCGGACGTCGTGCGGGCGTGCCACATGGTCCCCGCGGCGACGATGGAGGAGGGGATCGCGCAGGCGGAGCGGATGGTGCGCTCGACGCTGTCCGCCGGCGAGCGCGACCGGCCGCTCGAGGTCCTCGTCGTCCCTCACGCCACCCGCACGCTGCCGGTCGTGACCGCGCCCTGACGGTGCCCGCGTCCCGTGGTCTTGCCGGGGATGCCAGGTGGGGGTACCCTCGGGCGATCGCTGACACTGGAGGAGGGTCGGATGCAGCTTCGACGGCCGGCCGCGCTCGTGCTGGGCGCGCTCCTACTGCTCTCGTCCGCCGCGGGCGGGGTCTCGCCCGCCGCCGCAGGCGGCGCGGCCGGGCTCGATGCGGCCGGCGCGTACATCGTGCTCCTGCGCGATGACGCGGAGGTGGATGCGCTCGTCTCCGCCTACGCCCGGCGCATCGGCCTGCGGCCCAGCCAGACCTACCGGAGTGCCGTGCGCGGGTTCGCGGCGCTCCTCGGCGAGCGGCAGCTGGCCGTGCTGAGGGCCGACCCCGCCGTCGCCCTGATCGAGCCCGATCGGGTCGTGGAGCTGCAGGCGCAGACCCTGCCCACCGGTGTCGACCGCGTGGAGGCCGACCTCTCCGCGACCGCGAGGATCGACGGCGTCGACGAGCGCGTCGACGCGGACATCGCGATCATCGACACGGGAATCCAGCCGAACCACCCCGACCTGAACGTGGTCGGCGGCTACAACTGCACGGGCACGAAGCGGGCCGACTGGGCCGACAAGCACGGGCATGGCACCCACGTGGCGGGCATCGCCGCGGCGCTCGACAACGGCCTCGGCGTCGTCGGCGTGGCCCCCGGGGCGCGGTTGTGGGCCGTTCGCGTCTTCAACAAGAGCGGTTTCAGCCGCCTGTCCTGGATCGTCTGCGGCATCGACTGGGTCACCGCCCAGAAGGATCCGAACGATTCAACCAGGCCGCGCTTCGAGGTCGCGAACATGAGCCTCCGCGACGCCGGCACCGACGATGGAAACTGCGGGTACACGAACGGCGATGCGCAGCACCGCGCCATCTGCCGTTCCGTTGCGGCCGGCGTCACCTACGTGGTCGCGGCCGGCAACGACCGGAGCGACGCCAGCCGGTGGATACCGGCCGCCTACGACGAAGTCATCACCGTCTCCGCCCTGGCCGACTTCAACGGTGTCGGCGGCGGGGGGGCCGCCTGGACCTGCTCGGCCGACGTCGACGACACCTTCGCGGACTTCAGCAACTTCGGTGCAGACGTCGACGTCATCGCGCCCGGCAAGTGCATCTACTCCACCTACAAGGGGAGCAGCTACGGCACCATGTCGGGCACCTCGATGGCGACACCCGCGGTCGCCGGCGGGGTCGCGCTCTACGCGGCCACTCATCCCGGCGCGACGCCGGCCGACGTGCGGACGGCTCTGCTGGCCACGGGCACTTCCGACTGGTTCACGTACTCCGACCCCGACCCCCTCCACGAGCCGCTCCTCGACGTCTCGAGCTTCGGTCCCTAGCGAGAGTCATGACCCCTCCCTGACGGCGCCCGAGACGCCGCCGTAACGCTTCGCCGACGTTCGCGTCACTCCCACGGCAGACGATCCCGCCCGCAACAGTCATCGCGGGCGGTGCGTCGAGAGCGATCGGGATGCCCCGGCGGCGCCGCCACGAAGGAGGGTTCGTGGATACCTTCGAGATCCGGCTCTTCGGGCGCGTCGAGCTCGACGTCGCCGGACGACCGGCGAAGCTGGGGGGCCGCCAGGCCCAGGCGCTCCTCGCGCTCCTTGCGCTCGAGCCGGGGCCGCGCCCGCGCGAGGTCCTCGCCACCGCCCTCTGGCCGGAGGCCGATGGACCGTCTTCGGCGGCCTGCCTGCGCCAGACGCTGTGGCTGCTCCGCGGCGCGGTCAGCCGCGCCGGGGGCGAGCCGGATCACCTCCTCGACGCCGACCCGCTGGAGATCGGCCTCCGGGTGGGCGCAGACGTCACCGTCGACGTCGCCGCCTTCCAGCTCGATCGGCTGGGTCCGCCGGCGGCCCGGGAGCGAGCCCTGGCGTGCTACCGCAGCGACCTGGCCGAAGGGCTCTACCAGGAATTCCTCGCCTTCGAGCGCGAACGCCTGCGCGACGCCCACGAGGACCTGCTCGCCCGCGTCGCCGCCGACCGCCGGCTCGCGGGCGATCTCGCCGGCGCGCGCGAGGCGGTGACGGCGCTCCTGCGCCTCGATCCGCTCCGCGAGGAGGCGCACCTCGAGTTGATCCGGCTCCATGCCGCCGTCGGGCAGCGCTCGCAGGTCCTCCGCCAGTACGAGCGGATGCGCGAGATCCTCGGCCGCGACCTTGGCGTCGAGCCGCTCCCGGAGACGGAGCGGGAGGTGGCCGCGATCCTCGGGCTGCCGGAGAAGCAGCGCGTGCCGCGGCTGGCGGCCCGGGGCCTGACCCACGCGCACGCCTGAGCCGGGCCGAGCGGCCGGGTGGCGTCCCGTCGGATCGGACGCCCCCGCGTCCCCTACACTGTCGGCCGATGTGGCCGGCGACGATCGTCCTCGACTTCGACCCGTTCCTCGGCGTCGGCGACCGCGCCGTCCGCTGGGAGACGCTCGCCCTGGCCGCCGCGCTCTTCCTGGGCCTCGCCCTCGCCGCGCGGCTCGCCGGCAGGGCCGACGAGCCCGGCGAGGAGCGGCTGCGCCGCGACGACCTCCTCTACATCGCCCTCGGGGCGGTACCGGGGGCCGTCGTCGGCGGCCGGCTGCTCCACGGGCTCGACTTCCTGGCCTACTACCAGGCCACGCCGGAACGCCTGGTCGACCCGAGCCTGGGGAGCCTCTCGCTCCTCGGCGGCGTCATCGGCGGGACGGTCACCGCCGCCTACGTCGCCGCGCTCCTCGCCGCCCCGGTCCGCCGCTGGCTCGACGTGGCGATCGTGCCGCTCCTGCTGGTGATCGGCCTCGGGAAGCTGGCCAACCTGCTCGGCGGGACCGGCCAGGGTGCCCCCACCGACGCCACCTGGGCGCTCGCCTTCGCCGGGGAGTGGTCCTGGCGTTCGCCCCTGGCGGACGTGCCGGCCCATCCCTCCCAGGTCTACGAGGCGATCTGGACGCTCGCCGGCATCGTGCTCCTGGCGGCGCTCCGCTTCGGGCCGGTGCTGCGGGCCCTGCCCGGGCGCTGGCGTCGGCCGGCCTACACGGGCGACCATTCCGGTGGCGGGCTCGAGGCGGCGCTCGGGCCCGGCCGGTTGCGCGGTGGCTACCTCTTCCTCTTCGGGCTCGCCTGGTGGTCGGCGGGGCGGGTCGTCGTCGGCTTCACCTGGCGCGACGACCTCGTCGTTGGCGGCCTGCGCATGGAGCAGCTCGCCGCGCTGGCCGTGCTGGCGTGCGTGGCGCTCGTGCTCCTGATCGCCCCGGGCCGGGAGGGCAAGCGAGGGTAGCCGTAGTGAGTCCATGGTTGCCGGCAGCGCAAGAAAGGCGACAACGCACGGCGGGGCAGCCCTTATCGGCCGTCGCAGCCATGGAGCCGCTGCCGGGGCGAGGCGGGCGCACAAGCGGTCCCGTGCCGTCCGGTAAGTGGCAGGTAAGGACGCGTCAAGCCCTTCCGGCAACCATGGACACGCTATGGCGAAGATCAGGCGGGCAGACCTCAACGCCGAGGCCCGCCGGCGCAACCAGGAGCAGCTTGCCCGCCTCGGGGGAGAGGTCCGCACGTTACGGCGGAGGCGCCGCCTCGCCCAGCGCCAGCTCGGCCACCGCATCGGCCTCTCCCAGGGCACGGTCAGCGCGCTGGAGCGCGGCCACGGCGGTAGCCACACGCTCGACACCTGGCAGCGGGTCGCCCTGGCCCTCGAGCGGCCGCTCCGGGTCGACCTCGCCGCGGATCCCGTTCGGAGCCGGCCGACGCCGGGCACCTGGCGATCCAGGAGCTGGTGCTCCGGCTCGCCCGCGCGGCGGGCCACACGGGCTCGTTCGAGCTGGCGATCCGGCCGGTCGACCCGGCCCGCTCGGCCGATGTCGCGCTCCGGCACGACCGGCGCCCGGCGGCTCGTCCCGGTCGAGTGCTGGAACACGATCGGCGACATCGGCGCGGCCGCCCGTTCGTCGGAGCGCAAGCTGGCCGAGGCGCGGCAGCTGGCCGTCGCGCTCGGCGGTGACCGACCGTACGCTGTCGCCGGCCGCTGGGTCGTGCGCGCCACGGCGCGCAACCGCGCGCTGCTTGCCCGCTACCCGGAGGTCTTCGCCGCACGCTTCCCCCGGCTCCTCGGCGGCCTGGGTACGCGCCCTGACGACCGGGACCGAGCCGCCGGAGCAGCGCGGCCTCACCTGGTGCGACGTGGCGGCGACCCGCCTCTTCGCCTGGAGGCGGCGGGGGTGAGGGCGCCGGGTCGGGCCGCGACCGCGGCGGTGGCCCCCACCCGGGCCCGCCTACGCGAGGAAGGGGGAGACGCTCCGCTTCAGGAACCGGCCGTGGCCCTTCTGCCCGGTGTACCGGCCGTCCTCGATGATCACCAGGCCGCGCGACATGACCACGGACGACGCGCCGGTCACCAGGCGGCCCTCGTAGCAGGAGTAGTCGACGTCCATGTGGTGGGTCGAGGCGCTGATGACGTGCTTCGCTTCCGGGTCATAGACGACCAGGTCGGCGTCGGCGCCGGCCGCCACGGTCCCCTTGCGCGGGTAGAGGCCGAAGAGCCTGGCCGGCGCGGTCGAGATGATCTCGACCCACCGGCTGGCGCTGATCCGCCCGGCCACGACGCCGCCGTCGTGAAGGAGGTCGACCCGGTTCTCGACCCCCGGCAGGCCGTTGGGGATCTTGCGGAAGTCGCCGCGCCCGAGCTCCTTCTGCCCCGCGAAGTCGAACGGGCAGTGGTCGGTCGAGACGACCGCCAGGTCGTCCGTGACGAGGCCCTTCCAGAGGTCCTCGGCGTGCTCGGCCGGGCGGAGCGGCGGTGAGCAGACGAACTTCGACCCCTCGAAGCCGTTGCCCAGGTCGTCGAGCGTCAGGAAGAGGTACTGCGGGCACGTCTCGGCGAAGGCGTGGGCGCCACGGTCGCGCGCCGCGCGGACCTCGTCCAGGGCGTCGCGGGCCGAGAGATGGACGATGTAGACGGGCACGCCGGCCGCCTCGGCGAGGCGGATCACGCGGTTTGTCGCCTCGCCCTCGAAGATCGGGTAGCGGCTCATGCCGTGCCAGATCGGGTCGGTCCTGCCGGCGGCGAAGTTCTCGGCCGCCACGACGTCGATCGCCGGTCCGTTCTCGGCGTGCATCATGATCAGCCCGCCGTTCGTCGCGGTCCGCTTCATCGCCCGGAAGATCGCCCCGTCGTCGCTGAAGAAGACGCCCGGGTAGGCGGTGAAGAGCTTGAAGGTGGTGACGCCCTCCGCCACCAGCAGGTCCGTCTCGGCGAGGGAGTCGTCGTTGACGTCGCTCATGATCATGTGGAAGCCGTAGTCGACCGCGCAGTTGCCCTCGGCCTTGGCCCGCCAGGCGTCCAACCCCTCGCGCAGCGGCTGGCCGCGCGACTGGACGGCGAAGTCGATGATCGTCGTCGTGCCGCCCCAGGCCGCGGCGCGCGTCCCGGTCTCGAAGGTGTCCTTGGCGAAGGTGCCGCCGAAGGGGAGCTCCATGTGGGTGTGGACGTCGATGGCCCCGGGGATGACGTACTTGCCGGTGGCGTCGATCATCCGGTCGAAGGGCCCGGCCACCGCCTCGAGGTCCCGCCCCACCGCGGCGATCGTCTCCCCGTCCACGAGGACGTCGGCGGCGTACGACCCCTCGGCGGTGACGACGGTGCCGTTGCTGATGAGCGTGCGCATCGGTTCGATCCTCCCACCGGCTCGGGTGACTTGGTCGCGGGCGACCCGACTCCTCCCATGGTAGCGAGAGTCGCGGGCGTTGCCAGCGGCCCGCGTCCGCAGCCTTGACGTCGTGACCAAGTCCGCTTAGCATTCGATCATGCTAAGCGTCAAGGTCAGCACCAAGCACCAGATCGTCGTACCCAGCGAGGTTCGCCGCCAGCTGGGCATCAAGGCCGGCGATCGGCTCGAGGTCCGCATCGAAGACGGCGACGTCGTGCTCCACCCCCGGCCACCCCGTGTGTCCGAGCGATTGCGTGGCCTGTTCCGCGGCATGTATGACGGGAAGGACGCGGTGGAGTACGTGCGCGAGCTACGAGAGGAGTCGGAGCGGTGGCGGGAGAATGACGGGTGACGCCAGCCGAACTGGCGACCGAGCACCGCCGCGTCGGCCTCGACGCGAACGTCCTGATCTACCTCCTCGAAGACGATGGCTCACGCAGCCGCCGAGCCGCGGCGTTGCTCGACGCGATGGAGGCCGGGTTGACCCACGGCGTCCTGGCGACGATCGGACTGTCCGAGATCCTGACCGGGCCTGCGCGTCGGGGCGATCTGGCCGCGCTGGAACGCGGCGCCGGCGAGATCCGCTCGATGCCGGGCGTCTCGCTGGAGCCGCTCACGGCGGAGGTCGCCGTCGCCGCCGCGGTCATCCGCGGCTCGCGCGCGATCACGATCGGCGATGCCATCCACCTGGCCTCGGCGCGGGCAGCGGGCGCCACGGCCTTCGTCACGAACGATCGACGGCTGCGGAGCGCCCCGCACCTCGAGGTCGTCTATCTCGACGACCTCGAGTTCGAGGGCGAGGAACCGGCCGCCGACCCGTAGCCTGAGCCGGACCTCGCTGGCCAGCGAGGCTCAGGCGGAGGCGGGGCGCAGGTCCCGCAGCGCCGGGATGATCTCGCGCCCGTAGATCTCGAGCTGCTCCTCCTCGTCGCCGTTCATCAGGTAGATGTTGAACTGGTCGACGCCGGCCGCGGCGAGCGCTCGCAGCTTCTCGACGTGCTCCTCCACAGTGCCGACGACGCAGAAGCGGTCGACCGACTCGTCGTCGACGAAGGCGGCGTTCGACGAGCCGACCTCGGCGTGGTGGAGGTAGTCGTAGCCGGTCCGATTGCGGACGTAGGAGGTCAACCCCTCGGGGAGCCCCTCCTCCCCGTAGCGGGCGACCAGGTCGACGACGTGGTTGCTCACCAGGGCGGGGAACCAGCGGACCCGCTCGCGCACCGCCTCGCGCGGGCCGACGTGCGCCGGCGCCGCGGCCATGACGGCGATCTCGTCCGGATCGCGCCCGGCCGAGCTCGCGCCGGCGCGCAGCAGCCCCACGCACCAGCGGATCAGTTCGGGGTCGGCGATCTGCAGGATCGCCCCGTCCGCGATCCGCCCGGTCACGGCGAGCGCCCTGGGGCCGTAGCCGGCGATCCAGACCGGGAGGCGGTGGGGCTCGGCCCAGGTGAGGCGGAGCTTCGCTCCCTCGTACTCGACCTCGCGCCCCTCGGCCAGCTCGCGGATGACGTGCGTCGCCTCTTCGAGCGTCGCCAGCGACGTCGGCGGCTTGCCCAGGACCCGACGGGCCGAGTCGCCCCGCCCGATCCCCAGGTCCATCCGCCCGCCGGAGAGGATCTGGAGCGTCGCCAGCGCGCTGGCGGTCACCGACGGCTCGCGGGTGGCGGGGTTCGTGACGCACGTCCCCAGTCGCAGCCGCTCGCTGTTCTGGGCCATCACCGTGATGACCGGGTAGGGATCCTTCCACAGGACGTGGCTGTCGAAGAGCCAGCCGTAGGCGAAGCCGTTCGCCTCGGCCAGCCTCGTCAACGCGACCAGGCGCTCGAACGAATGGTCGGGCTTGAGGGTGAATCCGAAATCCATGGCCGGTGTCCGATCGGGTCGTCCGCCGGTCGGCTAGGGCGCCACCAGCGGGCCGTAGGCGTCCGGCCGGCGGTCGCGGAAGAACTGCCAGGTCTGTCGCACCTCGGTGATCCGGTCGAGGTCGAGGTCGCGGACGATCAGTTCCTCCTCGTGCGGATCGCCGACGTCCCCGACGAACTGGCCGCGAGGGTCGCAGAAGTAGCTCTGGCCGTAGAAGTCGTCGTCGCCCAGCGGCTCGATGCCGACGCGGTTGATCGTGCCCACGAAGTAGCCGTTGGCGATGGCGTGGCTCACCTGCTCGATCCGCCAGAGGTACTCCGAGAGGCCGCGGCTGGTGGCCGAGGGGATGAAGACGAGTTCGGCGCCGGCCAGGCCGAGCGCGCGAGCGCCCTCCGGGAAGTGGCGGTCGTAGCAGATGTAGACGCCGACCCTGCCGACGGCCGTCTCGAAGACCGGGTAGCCCAGGTTACCCGGGCGGAAGTAGAACTTCTCCCAGAAGCCCTTGACGTGGGGGATGTGGGTCTTGCGGTACTTCCCCAGGTACGTCCCGTCGGCGTCGATCACGGCCGCCGTGTTGTAGTAGATCCCGGACGCCTTCTCGTCCTCCTCGTACATCGGCACGACGAGAACCATGCCGGTCTGCTTGGCCAGGTCCCGCATCCGCTGCGTCGTCGGTCCGTCGGGGATGTGCTCGGTGTAGCCGTAGTACTGCGCGTCCTGGACCTGGCAGAAGTAGGGTCCGTAGAAGAGCTCCTGGAAGCACATCACCTGCGCGCCCTGGCCGGCCGCCTCGTGAGCGAAGCGCTCGTGCTTCTGGATCATCGACTCCTTGTCGCCGGTCCAGCTCGCCTGCAGGAGCGCGCCTCGGACGATCCTCGGCATAGCGGAATCCACCTCCTCGTGCGCTGCGGGAAGGTCGGCCTCGCCGTCACCGCGGCGTCCGTCGCCGACGTCGGTCTGTGGCCGTGACATTACACCGTCCCGCCGCCGGGCGGCTCGCACGACGGGGCCGTTCCGTGGCATAGTGCGCGGAACGGTGCGCCGTCCGGCGCCGGCCGGCGAGGGAACGCGAGAGCCGGGCGAGGCCGGCGCTGCCGCGAGGGTCGGCGGCGCAGGAGGTCCCACGGGCAGCGACGCGCCGACCCGCCACGCCGGCACGCCGCGCGAGCGGCACCGGGTGCCACCGCCACCGCCAGAGAAGAGGAATCGCCTGATGGGCCTCCGCACCGCGCCCGGCTCCCTCACCGCCGAGGAGATCGTCGCCCTCTCCAAGCAGTACACCCTCTACGAGTGGTCGGCCCAGGCGGCGGTC
>MGMJ01000084.1:22750-33096 GCA_001794945.1 Chloroflexi bacterium GWC2_73_18 | reverse complement strand
CGCTCAACCGACGAGCGTCGTTGTCGCGGCGTTGATCCTGGGGGCCGTCCTCCTGGCCGACCTCGTCGCTGCCCTTGTCCTCGTGCCCGAGGCGATCGGCGAGCTCACGCTGGAACAGGGCCCGCAGGTGTTCGTCGTGTTGACGGGACTCGGCGCGCAGATCCTCGGCGTCACGGCCGGACTCGGCGGGGGACGCCTGCTTCGGCGATGACGGTCGCGCCAAGTACCTCGGCGGACCCGGCGAACGTATCGGCCGAGAAGAGGACGAAGGTCGCCCGCTCGAGGATCGTCTCCCCGGCGAGGTGGTCGCGCACGGTCGAGAGCGCGATCGTCGCGGCCTCGCGGAGCGGGTAGCCGTAGATCCCGGCGCTGATCGCCGGGAAGGCGATCGTGCGCGCTCCGTGCTCGTCGCCCAGGCGCAGCGCCGCCCGGTAGGCCGAGGCCAGCAGCTCGGTCTCCCCCGCCCCGCCGCCGCGCCAGATCGGCCCGACGGCGTGGAAGACCCACTTCGCTGGGAGTCGCCCCGCGCCGGTCGCCACCGCGCTCCCGGTCGGGCAACCGGAGTAGCGGGCGCGCAGCTCGGCCATGATCCCCGGTCCCCCCGCCCGGTGGATCGCCCCGTCGACGCCGCCGCCGCCGGCGAGTGCGCTGTTGGCGGCGTTGACGATGGCGTCGGCGGCGAAGGCGGTGATGTCGCCCTGCGCCAGGGCGAGGACCCGCCCCCCGACGCGCAGCTCCGTCACCGCCATCTTCCCCTCCCCTACTTGAGCAGCAGCTTCTCCAGCCGCCGCGAGACGATCGCCAGGCCGACCAGGCCCAGCGCCGCCAGATATGCCGCGTCGACCAGCAGCCCCGGTCCGAGCGCCCCGGTCGTCAGCCCGCGGATCAGGTCGACGCCGTGGTAGAGCGGCGTCAGCTGGACGGCGAGCTGGAGCTCGGGCGGGTAGGCGGAGAGCGGGTAGAAGGTCCCCGAGAAGAGGAAGAGCGGCAGCGTCACCAGGAAGATCAGGTCGAAGTCCTGGACCGTCCGCATGAAGCTGGTGGCCGCCATCCCGAGCGCGGCGAAGGTGAAGCCGACGAGCATCGCCGCGGGGAGCGCGAGGACGGCCCAGGGCGAGCTGACCAGCCCGAGGGCGATCATGACCGACAGGAAGCCGACCGCGTAGAGCGAGCCGCGCATGAGCGCCCAGGCGACCTCCCCGACCGCCACGTCGGCCGGGCCGAGCGGCGTCGCCAGGACCGCGTCGTAGACCTTGTCGTAGTTGAGCTTGAAGAAGACGTTGAAGGTGCTGTCGTAGATCGCCCCGTTCATGGCCGACGAAGCCATCATGGCCGGGGCGACGAAGGCGGCGTATGAGAGCGCCTGCCCCTCCAGGCCGGGCACCGTCCCCACCAGCGAGCCGATCCCGAAGCCGATCCCCAGCAGGTAGAAGAGCGGCTCGAAGAAGCCGGAGACGAGGACGAGCCAGATCCGCCGGTAGACGAGGATGTTCCGCTCGACCAGTCGCCCGGCGCGGGGCGCGGCGACGAACGGGAGCGGCGCGATCCGCAGGAGCGACCCCATCGCCTACTTCACCAGCGCCCGGCCGAGGGTGATACGCGCCGCGATCGCCCCGCCGACCGCGTAGGCCGCCAGCACCGCGGCATCGATCGCCGCGCCGGTCGGGTCGAGCGTGCCGAGCGAGAGGCCGCGGGTGAGCGAGACGCCGTGGTAGAGAGGCGTCAGGTAGGCGACCGGCCGGAGCAGCTCGGGGAGCCGCTCGATCGGGAAGAAGGTACCGCTGAAGAGGAAGAGCGGGGTGATCACGAAGCGGAAGAGCGAGGAGAAGCCGCTGTCGTTGGTCTGCGTGGCGGTGAAGGCCGTGACGCAGGCGGCGAAGGCGAGGCCGGTCAGCACCGCCGCCGGCACCGCCAGCACCACGAGCGGGGAGCGGACGACGCCGAAGAGGAGCATGACCGCCAGGAACGCCGCCGCCATCATCAGCAGCCGGAGGGAGATCCAGGCGAGCTCTCCGACGAGCAGGTCGCGGACGCTCAGCGGCGTCGCCAGCACGGCGTGGTAGGTGCGACGCCAGAGGATCCGGCTCATGATCGGGTAGGTCGACTCGAAGGTGCCCGTGTTCATCGCCTGTGCCGCCAGCAGGCCGGGCGCCAGGAAGGCGGCATAGCTGACGCCCGACAGCACCCCCGGAGCGGCGCGGTCGATCATGCCGCCCAGGCCGAGCCCCATCGCCGCCAGGAAGAGGACCGGCGAGAGGAAGGTGAGGACGACCGAGCCGCGCCAGGTCCGCCGGTAGTAGGTCGCGTTGTGCTCGACGACGCGCAGCGCGGCGACCGTCATCGGTCAGTCCACCAGGGTGCGGCCGGTGAGCCGCAGGAAGACGTCCTCCAGGCTGCTCCGCCGCACCAGCACGCTCTCGGGGAGGAGGCCGCGCTCGTGCACCGCCACCGCCGCCGCCTCGCCGTCGGCGGTGTAGAGGAGGATCCGGTCGGGGAGCGCCTCGACGCGCTCGGCCAGCCCGGCGAAGCGCTCGTCGAGCCGGCCGTCGCCGCGCCCGTCGTGGCGACTCTCCCCCGGGGCGGCACGGTCGTCGCCGGAGGCGACCCGATCGGCCGGGTCGGCGCCCGGTCCGGTCCCCAGCGCCTCGCGGTCGGCCTCCGAGAAGCGGAGCTCGAGCACCTCGCGGGTGGCGTAGCGCTCGATCAGCTCGCGCGGCGACCCTTCGGCCACGATCCTCGCTTTGTCCATGATCACGAGCCGGTCGCAGAGCTGCTCCGCCTCGTCCATGTAGTGGGTCGTCAGGACGAGCGTGACGCCACGCTGCTTGAGCCGGTAGAGGCGCTCCCAGAGGAGGTGCCGGGCCTGCGGATCGAGGCCGGTGGTCGGTTCGTCGAGGAGGAGCAGGTCCGGTTCGTTGATCAGGGCACGGGCGATGGTGAGCCTCCGCCTCATCCCGCCCGAGAGGGGCTCGACCTTGTCGCCCGATCGCTCGGCCAGCTGCACGAACTCGAGCAGCTCCCCGGCGCGCCGGCCCGCCTCGCCGCGCGACAGGTCGAAGTAGCGTCCGTAGATGACCAGGTTCTCGCGCACCGTCAGCTCGAGGTCGAGGGTGTCCGACTGCGGCACGACCCCCAGTCGCGCGCGGATCCGCGGCCCGTCGGCGGTCGGGTCGAGCCCGAAGACGCGGAGGCTGCCGGCCGTGATCGGCGAGACGCAGCCGATCATCCGCATGGTGCTCGTCTTGCCCGCGCCGTTGGGCCCCAGGAAGCCGAACGACTCGCCCGGCGCCACGTCGAAGTCGATCGCGTCGACGGCGGTGATGGCGGGGAAGCGCTTGGTCAGGCCGCGCGCCTGGATGAGCGGGTCGATCGGCCCGGTGGGGACGCTGGTCATCGTCGCGCGATGGTAGCGCAGGCGGCGAGGGGGGCCGGCCGGCGGCTCGGCGCGCGGCGGGCGCTAACAAGCGTCTCGCACGGCAGATATCGCGGCCATTCGTCAACGGACCATCAGCGGGCCGCGCCTGCCGCTGGTGAACGACCGACCTTGGGCCCGCTGTGCGAGTGGACGCGATAGGCGATGGAGCTACGGCGGCAACGGGCCACTGCCGCGCGGCGCCCCCCTCGGCCCGCGCGTCCGCCCCCGCCCCCCACCCCGTGCCGCCGTCGTGGTGCCCGGCCGTTGGCCTTCGGCATCGCCGACAGGCCGGCCATTCTGGCATGCCGTACGAGGAGCGGTCCGGCTGACTGTCGCCCGATCATCCCTGGTCACGCCGACACGGGGCGCAGGCACCCTGGGCGGCGGACGCGCTTGGCCGAGCCGACGTCCCGGAGCAGCGCCCGCTTCCGCACCGTTCGGGGCCTACGGGGCCGACTGGCGATGACAGGCGGCCCGACGGCGAGTACCCTGACCCGTGCGCTGCGGTTGAGCGGCGCGAGGGTAGGGCCTTCAAGCCCCTGCCGAGGGAAAGAGCATGGAGGGGTCCAGTGTTCGAGCGCTTTCGCCGTAGCGTCGAGCTCACGAAGGCGAGCCTGGCAGTGCTGCGGGCCGACAGGGAACTGCTGATCTACCCGCTGATCTCTTTCGTGGGCGTGGCACTCGTGAGCATCAGCTTCGCCGTGCCGTTCCTGGTGACAGGGGCCTTCACGCGCACCACGGAGAGCGGCGTCGATCCTGTCACGCTTGCCCTGGGCTTCGCCTACTACGTCGTGATCTACACCGTCATCTTCTTCTTCAACACCGCCCTCGTGGGCGCCGCGATGATCCGCCTCGACGGCGGCAATCCCACCTTGTCCGACGGCTTTCGCATCGCCGCGTCGCGCCTGCCCGCGATCATCGGCTATGCAGCGTTGGCCGCCACCGTTGGCATGGTCCTGCGCGCCATCTCCGAACGCGTGGGGCTCCTGGGCCAGCTCGTCGTCGGGCTCATCGGCTTCGCCTGGAACGTCGCGACCTTCCTGGTGGTGCCCGTGCTGGTGGTGGAGGGAGTCGGTCCCGTCGAAGCCATCAAACGCAGCGCGGGACTGCTGCGCAAGACATGGGGCGAGCAGCTCATCGGTAACGTCGGCATCGGCCTCGTTTTCGGCCTGCTCACCCTGGGCGTCTTCATCGTCGGTGGCCTGCTGGTGGCGTTGCTCGCATCCATTTCCGGGCTGCTCGCGCTGGTCGCTGTCGTCGCCCTCATCGTCGCAGTGGCGATCCTCGCGCTGGTGGGCTCGGCGGTCGGCGGCATCTTCACGGCCAGCCTGTACCGCTACGCGACCACAGGCGACGCGGGCCCGATGTTCCAGACGGAGACCGTCGCCGCCGCCTTTCGGCCGAAGGGCAGCCGCTGAACCTGCGGCACCCTGGGGAGCGAACCTCCGAGGCGCGTCCCGGGTCTCGCCGCCACGGCAACCAAGCGTATAGCGTCGCTCCGCGACCGCGCACGGCGGTCCGCGGAGGCGTCGCCGTTGACTGGCGCGAAACGGCAGTGGTGAGTGCTGGGATGGCGTACGCATCGGCCCGCCCGCTTACCCGGCCTCGAGCGCCTCTTTGATCCGAGCCGCCAGCGAGCGGCTGGATCCGGGGACCGCCGCGATCTGTTCGACCGGCGCCTCACGCACGCGCTTGGCCGACCCGAAGACGCGCCGCGGTCAGACTTCCTTGTACTCGCCCTCGACCGTCTCGTCGCCGCCGGCTCCCGGACCCCCGGCGCCGCCCTCCCCACCGCCCTCGCCGCCGGCCTCCTTCCCGGCTCCGGCGCCGGCGCCCGCCCCCTCCGCCTCGGAGGCGGCGGCCTGGTAGGCGGCCGTGCCGACCTTCTGGAGCAGCTCGGCCAGCTCCCGGGCGCGGCTCTTGAGCGCTTCCGTGTCGGCGCCCTTGAGCGCCTCGCGGACCTGCTCGACGCCGCGCTCGACCGCGGCGCGGTCCTCGGCCGAGACCTTGTCGCCCAGGTCGCGCAGCGTCCGCTCGGCCTGGTAGGCGAGCGCGTCCGCCTCGTTGCGGGTCTCGACCTCCTCGCGGCGGCGGTGGTCTTCCTCGGCGTGGGCCTGCGCCTCGGTGACCATCCGGTCGACCTCGCTCTTGTCGAGGAGCGAGGAGGCGGTGATGCGGACCTGCTGCTCGCGCGCGGTGGCGCGGTCCTTGGCCTTGACGTCGAGGATCCCGTTGGCGTCGATGTCGAAGGTGACCTCGATCTGGGGGATGCCGCGCGGCGCCGACGGGATGCCGTCGAGGATGAACCTGCCGAGCGTCTTGTTGTCCCCGGCCATGTCGCGCTCGCCCTGGAGGACGTGGATCTCGACCTGCGGCTGGTTGTCCGAGGCGGTCGAGAAGGTCTGGCTCTTCGAGGTCGGGATCGTCGTGTTGCGGTCGATCAAGCGCGTCATCACCCCGCCGAGCGTCTCGATGCCGAGCGAGAGCGGCGTCACGTCGAGGAGGAGGACGTCCTTCACCTCGCCGGCCAGGACGCCTGCCTGGATCGCCGCTCCGACGGCGACGACCTCGTCGGGGTTGACCCCCTTGTGCGGCTCCTTGCCGCCAAAGAGCTGCTTGACCGCCTCCTGGACCGCGGGCATGCGCGTCTGGCCGCCGACCAGGATCACCTCGTCGATCTCGGACGCGGAGAGGCCGGCGTCCTTGAGCGCCTGGCGGACCGGGTCCTTCGTCTTCTCGACCAGGTCGGCCACGAGGTCCTCGAGCCTGGCCCGCGTGAGGGTGATGACCAGGTGCTTGGGCCCGGTCTGGTCGGCCGTGATGTAGGGAAGGTTGATCTCCGTCTGCGTCGTCGAGCTGAGCTCGATCTTGGCCTTCTCGGCCGCCTCCTTGAGCCGCTGCATCGCCTGCGGATCCCGAGCGAGGTCGATCCCCTGGTCCTTCTTGAACTCCGCGAGCAGCCAGTCCATCACCCGCTGGTCGAAGTCGTCGCCGCCGAGGTGCGTGTCGCCGTTGACCGACTTCGCCTCGAAGACGCCCTCGCCCAGCTCGAGGATGCTGATGTCGAAGGTGCCGCCGCCAAGGTCGTAGACGGCGATCTTCTCGTCCTTCTTCCTGTCGAGCCCGTAGGCGAGCGCCGAGGCGGTCGGCTCGGGCAGGATGCGCTTCACCTCGAGCCCGGCGATCCGCCCAGCGTCCTTGGTCGCCTGGCGCTGGGTGTCGTCGAAGTAGGCGGGCACGGTGATGACCGCCTCGGTCACCTTCTCGCCGAGGTACGCCTCCGCGTCGGTCTTCAGCTTCTGGAGGACCATGGCGCTGATCTCGGGCGGGGTGTAGGTCTTGCCGTCGGCGAGGACGACGCGGACACCGTCCGACTTGGCATCGCGCTCGACCCGGTAGCTGATGATGTCCTTCGAGCGCTGGACCTCCGGGTCGTCCCAGCGGCGACCCATGAAGCGCTTGATCGAGTAGATCGTGTTGGCCGGGTTGGTGATCGCCTGGCGCTTGGCCAGCTGGCCGACGAGCCGCTCACCGGTCTTCGTGAAGGCGACGACCGAGGGAACGGTCCGGCCGCCCTCGGCGCTGGCGATGACGGTCGGCTCGCCGCCCTCCATCACGGCCACGACCGAGTTGGTCGTGCCCAGATCGATGCCGATGATCTTGCCCATCTATGCTGTTCCTCCGGACGAGGCGGACGCGCCGCTCGTGTTCTTGGCGACCTTGACGAGCGTCGGCCGCAGGACGCGGTCGCGGATGCGGTAGCCGCGCTGGATCTCGGCGATCACCTGCCCGTCTGGCGCCGTGCCCGTCTCCTCGTGGATGACCGCCTCGTGCTCCCGCGGGTCGAAGGGGCGCCCGACCGCCTCGATCGGGGTGACGCCCTCCGACTCGAGGAGGGCGCGCAGCTTGCGCTCGACCAGCCAGAGGCCCTCGATCCAGCCGAGATGCTCGAGCTCCCTGGGCATGGCGACCAGGGCGCGGTCGAAGTCGTCGACGACGTGCAGGAGCTTGGCCAGCAGCATCTCGTTGGCGAGTCCCAGCATCGCCTCGCGCTCCTGCTCGGTGCGCCGGCGGTAGTTGGCGAAATCGGCGGCCGAGCGCTGCCAGGCGGTGCGGTTGTCGACCGCCTCCTGCTGGGCCGTGGACAGCGTCCCTCGCGCCTGCTCGAGCTCGGCCTTGAGGCGTTCGATCTCGGCGAAGAGCGCCGACGGGCCCGTTTCCAGCCCGGCGATCCGCTCCTCGGCGCGGGTGCGGTGGTGGCGCGACGGGCGGTCGCGCGGATCGTGATCGGTCACGAGTAGAGCTGCCCCACGAGTTCGCTCATGAGCCCGCTGACGTAGCGGACGCTGCTGATGGCATGCGGGTAGGCCATGCGCGTCGGCCCGAGGACCCCGACGATGCCGACGGCGTGGCCGGGCTGGCCGTAGGGCGCCACCACCAGCGAGACGTCGCGCATCTCGTCGAGCGGGTTCTCGTGGCCGATGAAGACCTGCACGTCGCCGCGACGGGCGACCGTCTCGACCAGGCGTGCCAGGTAGACGTGGTCCTGGAGCGCGCCCATGACCCGGCGCAGCTTCTCGGTGATGGCGAACTCGGGAGCCGCCATGACGTTGAGGAGGCCCTCGCTGAAGAGCGTCTCGACGAGCGAGGCATCGACCTCGTGCATGATCGCCACCACGCGCCGCGTGATCGCCCCGGCAAGCCCGTCGAGATCGACGGCACGGCTCTCGATCTGGGCCGCGGTCCGCCCGGCGAAGGCGCCGTTGAGGGTGGCCGCCGCGGCGTCCAGCTCCGCCTGGGTCGCCGCCACGTTGAAGCTGACCAGCGCCTGGCGGAGCGAGCCCTCCAGCGGCACGAAGACGAGGCCGGCGAGGCGTGGCTGCACGGCGGCGAGAGCGATCCGCTTGAAGCGGGTGCGCGGGGGCTTGGCCGGCGTCGCCAGGCCGGCCGCGTGGGTCGCCGCCGCCAGCGTCGCCGCCGCCAGGCGGAACCACTGCTCGCTGGAATACTCGACCTGGCCGAACTGGTGGCGGATCATCAGCTGC
This sequence comes from Chloroflexi bacterium GWC2_73_18, assembly GCA_001794945.1. Lineage (GTDB taxonomy): Bacteria > Chloroflexota > Limnocylindria > Limnocylindrales > CSP1-4 > GWC2-73-18. The sequence goes on along the minus strand of MGMJ01000084.1, from coordinate 24,636 downwards.
TCGACCGGCGCCAGCGCAACGTGCTCGGCGATCGACTCGACGTAGTAGCGATATCCCGAGTCGGACGGGATGCGGCCCGCGCTGGTGTGCGGGTGGCTGATCAGGCCGACCGCCTCCAGCTCGGCCATGGTGCTGCGGACGGTCGCGCTCGAGACGCCCAGCCCGTACTTCTCGCAGAGTGTCTGGCTGCCCACCGGGACGGCGGTCGCCACGTGCTCCTCGATGATCGCCCGCAGGATCGCCCGCGAACGGGCGTCGAGCGGGCCGGGTCGTCGTGCCCTGCGTCGCGCCATCTGCTGCCTCGACCTCTGCGGTTGCCTGTCCGACCTGTTAGCACTCTCGATGGTCGAGTGCTAACGCGTCGTGAGGGATGGTAGCAGTCGTGGCGCGCGAGTGTCAACGACCCGGCCGAGCGGCCCGTTCTCATGGCGCGCCCCTCCCGTGCCGGTCAGACGAGGTGGGCGAAGAGCTCCCCGGCGAGGAGGCGCCCTCGCCGCGTGAGGACGATGCGGCCCGTGCCGTTGCGCTCCAGGAGGTCGGCCGCGCGCGCCCGGGCGAGCGCCTCGCTGAGCTGCGGCATGGCAGCGAGCCGCTCCAGGCGCTCCTCGTCGAGCCCGTCGGAGAGGCGGAGCGCGAGGATCACCTCCTCGGCCAGCGCGGCTCCCTCATCGAGCCGCTCCTCGCCGCCGGGCGGCAGCCGCGGGGAGCCCCCCGGGTCGGGCAGGAGCGCGGCGAGGTAGGGCTCGAGCCGGGCCGCGTTCCACCAGCGTCGGCGCGCGCCGTCGAAGCCGTGTGCTCCGGGCCCCAGGGCGAGGTACGCCTGGCGGCGCCAGTAGACCAGGTTGTGGCGGCAGCGGTGGCCGGGCCGGGCCCAGTTGCTGATCTCGTACCAGGCGAAGCCGGCCGCCTCCAGCAGCTCCGTCGCCTCCAGGTAGAGCCCGGCGGCGCGGTCGTCGTCCTGCTCGGCGCGTGCTCGCTCCCGCCACTGCCGCGCCCCGGGGCGGGCCGGCAGGTGGTCGCCGGTCGGGCCGGTCAGCCCTTCGACGTCCGGGTCGTCGATGGTCAGCGCGTAGGCCGAGACGTGGTCGGGCGCGAGAGCAAGCGCCGCCTCGAGCGTCGCCCACCAGGACGCGAGCGTCTGGCCGGGCACGTCGTAGAGGAGGTCGAGCCCGACGCTGCCCATCCCCGCCGATCGGGCGAGGGCGACGGTGGTCGCCACGTCGGCGGGCCCGTGGCGCCGACCCAGCCGGCGCAGTTCGACGGGCACGAAGCTCTGGGCGCCGATGCTGAGCCGGGTGACGCCGGCCGCGGCGAAGGCGGCCGGGTCTCCGCGGTCGGCGGGACCCGGGTTCGCCTCGAGCGTGATCTCGGCCCCCGCGGCGATGCCGAGCCGCCGGTCGATCGCCTCGAGGAGACGGCCGAGCTGCCGGGGTGCCAGGAGCGAGGGGGTGCCGCCCCCCAGGTAGACCGTCTCGAGCGCCGCCCCGGTCGGTCGCTCGACCGTCCGCTCCAGCTCGTCCGCGCGCAGCTCCAGCTCGGCGAGGAGCGCCTCGGCGAGCGCCGGCAGCAGGCTCCGCGGCCCCCGTGCCGCGCTCCCCGCATAGACGACGAAGTCGCAGTAGGGGCAGGCCGAGAGGCAGAACGGGACGTGGACGTAGAGGGCGCGCGGCCAGCGCGCCCCGGGCGACGCGTCCGCCCGGGGCGACGGCCCTGCCATCGAGACGGGAGCCGGAGCGACCGCGGCGGCGGCGCTCATTCCTCCTCCACGACCTCCCAGCCGCGCGGCGGCAGGCGCTCCACCGCGACCTCGACGGGATCGTGGCCCTTCGCCGCCACCATGCCGGCGTGCCCGGTCATGGCGAACATCGCCAGCCGGGTCACGGCAT
>MGMJ01000084.1:19797-22692 GCA_001794945.1 Chloroflexi bacterium GWC2_73_18 | reverse complement strand
GCCAGGACGTAGACGAGCCCCTGGATCAGGCTGGCCTGGTCTCCCGGCAGCGCCGTCGCCACGAGCATCCCCAGCAACACGCCGCGGAAGGCTCCCTCGTCCACCAGCGCGGTCCCGACGGCGTTGAGGATGGCGCCGGGGTAGGCGCGCACCGGCGGCAGGACGCGGCCCAGCGGTAACCCGTGTGCGGCCAAGGCGTGGCCGTAGCGCAGCCAGGCGAAGACGATCGCCTGCACGATCCCCAGGGCACCGAACGCAAGTCCGTAGGTGAGCGCCTGCAGGCGATCCGTCCCGAGCCGCAGGTGGAGGGCCCGCTCCGGATCCGGATGCACGAGGTAGGTGAGCGCGACGAGCCCGATGCCGACCGCGTACCAGGCGAGGCGGCGACGGAAGGGCGGCCGGTGGCCGTGCTCGTCGAGCTCGTCGTACTCGGCCGCCCCGAGGTGTTGGGCGTCGAGCCGGAGCAGGAGGAGGAAGAGGGCGAAGGCGGCGGCCATGGCGACCCGCAGCTCGTCGACCGACATCGTCTAGCCCGCCTGATCGGAGCGCAGGACGGCCAGGAACGCCTCCTGCGGGATCTCGACGTTGCCGACCCGCTTCATGCGCCGCTTTCCCTCTTTCTGCTTCTCGAGCAGCTTGCGCTTCCGCGTGATGTCGCCGCCATAGCACTTGGCCAGGACGTTCTTGCGCAGTGCGCCGATCGTCTCGCGGGCGACGACGCGGGAGCCGATCGTCGCCTGGATGGGAACCTCGAAGAGCTGGCGCGGGATCAGGCCACGGAGCTTAGCGACCAGCTGGCGTCCCTGCGCGACCGCGCCGCTGGCGTGGACGATCAGGGAGAGCGCATCGACCGGCTCGCCGGCGACGAGGATATCGAGCTTCGCCAGGTCCGCCGGCCGGTAGCCCGCCTCCTCGTAGTCCATCGAGGCGTAGCCCTGCGTCCGGCTCTTCAACTGGTCGTGGAAATCGACGATCAGCTCGGAGAGCGGCAGCTCGAAGCGCATCAGCACGCGATTGGGGTCGAGGTACTGCAGGTCGAGGAAGGTGCCGCGGCGGTTGGTCGCCAGCTCCATCAGGGGGCCGATGTGGGCGGCCGGCGTGATCACCTGGAGCCGGGACCAGGGCTCGGCGATGGACTCGACGTCGGAGGTTTCCGGGAGGCGCGCCGGGTTGTCGACGATGACCTCGCCGCGCCCGTGGGTGAGCGTGACGCGGTACTCCACCGACGGCGCCGTGGCGATCAGCTGGAGATCGAACTCCCGCTCGAGGCGCTCCTGGACGATCTCCATGTGGAGGAGCCCGAGGAAGCCGAGACGGAAGCCGAAGCCGAGCGCGACCGAGGTCTCGGGCGCGTAGGTGAACGAAGCGTCGTTGAGATGGAGCTTCTCGATGGCATCGCGCAGGAGCGGGTAGTCGTCGCCGCGGACCGGGTAGATGCCGGCGAAGACGAGGCTCCTGACCGGCCGGTAACCGGGGAGCGGCGTCCCTGCCGGCCGCCGCGCATCGGTCAGCGTGTCGCCGACGCGCGCGTCGCGCACGCTCTTGAGCCCGGTCGCCACGTAGCCGACCTCCCCCGCGATCAGCCGCTCGACCGGCACGAGCCCCGGCCGGAAGACGCCGAGCTCGAGGATCTCGCTGATGGCGCCGGTCGCCAGGAGCCGGATCGTGTCGCGCTGGTGCAGCGTCCCCTGCGCGAGCCGGATGTGGGCGACGACGCCGCGGTACGCGTCGTAGTGCGAGTCGAAGATGAGCGCCTGGAGCGGAGCCGCGGCATCGCCCCGCGGCGGCGGGATCCGCGCCACGACGGCCTCGAGGATCTCGGGCACGCCGGTCCCGTCCTTGGCCGAAGCCAGGAGCACCTCCTCCCGCGGGATCGCCAGCACGTTCTCCAGCTCCTCCAGGACCAGGTCCGGGTCGGCGTTTGGCAGGTCGATCTTGTTGACCACCGGCACGATCACGAGGCCGGCCGCCAGCGCCAGGTGGACGTTGGCGAGCGTCTGCGCCTCGATCCCCTGCGCCGCGTCGACGACCAGGACGGCGCCCTCGCAGGCGGCCAGCGAGCGGCTCACCTCGTAGGTGAAGTCGACGTGGCCGGGCGTGTCGATCAGGTTGAGCGCGTAGTCGAACCCATCGCGGGCGCGGTGATGGAGGCGCACCGCACGCGCCTTGATGGTGATCCCCTTCTCACGCTCGAGGTCCATCGAGTCGAGGACCTGGCTCGTCATCTGGCGTGGGTCGATCGTGTGGGTCAGCTCGAGGAAGCGGTCCGCCAGGGTCGACTTGCCGTGGTCGATATGCGCGATGATGCAGAAGTTACGGATGCGCTCCTGGGGGATCACGGGAACGGGAGTGTAGCGGAGCGCCGGCCGCCCGCGCGTCTGCTACCATGTCGCGTCGCGCCCGTGTCCACAGAGACGCGGCGGTCCCCTCACACGTAGCGAGGTCCAGTCCGCGTGGCCAACACCCCCTCCGCGATCAAGCGCGTCCGCCAGTCGAAGCGCCGCCGGGAGATCAACCAGCCGCGACGGTCGGCCGCCAGGTCCCTGGTCGCCAAGACGCTCAAGATCGTCACGGGAGCTCTCGAGGGCGACGTTGACGCGACGCTCCGCGACGCGATCTCCGCGCTCGACCTCGCGGCCAAGACCGGCACCATCCACCCCAACGCGGCCGCCCGCCGCAAGAGCCGGCTGACGCTCAAGGTCAACGCTGCACTCGGCGGTGCCACGTTGGCCGCGGCATCGAAGAAGACACGGGCCGCCGCCAAGGCGGCCGCTCTGCGCGCCGCCAAGGCGCGCGCCGCCACGTCCCGCGCCGGTCGCACCGAGGGCCCCCAGACCGCTGCCGGGAAGGCGCGCGCCGCGCTTGCCCGCACGACCCGGGCCGAGGGACCCCGGC
>MGMJ01000084.1:19407-19788 GCA_001794945.1 Chloroflexi bacterium GWC2_73_18 | reverse complement strand
GGGCGCCCGCCGCCGCCAGGAAGCCTGCGACGAGGCCCGCGGCGGCCAGGGCTACCGCGAAGCCCGCGGCGACGCGGGCGGCCGCCGGGCCCGCGGCTGCGAAGCCCGCGGCTGCGAAGCCCGCCGCCAAGGCGACCGCCAGGCCCGCGGCCAAGGCGACCGCGAGGAAGACCGAGGCGACGACCGCGAAGAAGGGGTCCGCCGCGAAGAAGACCTCCCCGAAGAAGGACGAGGCCTAGCCCAGGCTGATTCGCCGCCTCCCCCGCCCATCGCCCGGGGGTCGAGCGCCGCGCCGGCGGCGGGTACCGCGCAGGTTTCACGGGGGCGCGGTCCTGTCACATGGGACTGGAGGGTCGCCCCGTCGCGACCCGCCCCGGTCCG
>MGMJ01000084.1:7943-19385 GCA_001794945.1 Chloroflexi bacterium GWC2_73_18 | reverse complement strand
GCCGGCGCGGCGTCCCCGCGCGGACGGGCCGCGCCGTAGAGCCCGGCGCCGGCGGCGGCCCCGACCATCACCAGTGCGACCAGGCTCGCGCCGCCGAGCATCTGTCCGTCGCGAAAGTACGCGTCGAACTCCTCGGCGCTGTCGATCCCGGCCTCGGCGAGCGCCTGGCGCATCGTCGGGTCGTCGAGGCTGCGACTGTAGGCGCAGTCCGGCCCGGTCATGCAGCTGTAGGGCGGCCCGCCGGCCCGGAAACCGGTGTCGAGGTAGAGGAAGAGGAAGCGGATCGACACGTAGACGCCTGCCAGCGCAAGCGCCGTCATCGCGCCGGCGATCGCGCCGTTGGCGGCGATCCTCCCCCAGCCGAGCCGGACCAGGGTCGCCGGCCCGCCCGCCCGCGCGGCCCCGGCCGGGGACCCGCCCGCCGCGTCGCGACTGTTGGCGTAGTAGCCGATGAGGAGACCCGCCGGCAACGCCAGCAGGAAGACGATGGCCTGGACGGCGAAGATCAGCTCGAAGCTGAGGACGAGGATGAGCGCGACGCCGATCCCGACGTAGCCCGCCACGACCGCCTGGCGCCTCACGTGGCCGCGCCTCCGCCGAGTGCCGCCCGGCCGGCGTAGCGGGCAGCGCCGCCCAGCTCCTCCTCGATCCGCAGCAGCCGGTTGTACTTGGCCACGCGTTCCGAGCGTGACGGCGCTCCCGTCTTGATCTGACCGGTCCCGGCCGCCACGGCCAGGTCGGCGATCGAGGTGTCCTCGGTCTCGCCGCTCCGGTGGCTGATGACGGCGCGCCAGCCGTTCTCGCGCGCGAGGGCGATCGCCTCGAGGGTCTCGGTCACGGTGCCGACCTGGTTGAGCTTGACCAGGATCGCGTTGGCGGCGCGCTCCTCGATGGCCCGCGCCAGCCGCGCGGTGTTGGTCACCAGCAGGTCGTCGCCGACGACCTGGATCCGCCCGCCCAGGCGCGACGTGAGGAGGCGCCAGCCGGCCCAGTCGTCCTGGTCGAGGCCGTCCTCGAGCGAGGCGATCGGGTAGCGGTCGACCCAGTCGGCCCAGAAATCGACCAGCTCGGACGAGCCGAGCGTGCGACCCTCCTTCGGCAGCCGGTAGAGCGCCTCTTCGCCGGCCGACCCGTCGCGCAGCTCGCTGACCGCCGGGTCGAGCGCCAGCGCGACGTCGCGGCCCGGCGCGTAGCCGGCCCGCTCGACCGCCTGGAGGACGACCTCGAGGGCCGCCTCGTTGGAGCGAAGCGACGGGGCGAAGCCGCCCTCGTCGCCCTGGCCGGTGACGTGGCCGGCGGCGCGCAGGACGGCGCGGAGGGCGTGGAAGATCTCGGCCCCGGCGCGCAGCGCCTCGGCGAACGACGGCGCCCCGACCGGCATCACCATGAACTCCTGGAAGTCGGTCGAGTCGGCCGCGTGCCTGCCGCCGTTGAGGATGTTGAACTGGGGGACCGGGAGCAGGTGCGCCGCCTCCCCACCGAGCCAGCGGTAGAGCGGGAGGCCGGCCTCGGCAGCGGCCGCGTGGGCGCAGGCGAGCGAGACGCCGAGGATCGCGTTGGCGCCCAGGTTTCCCTTGTCCGACCGGCCGTCGAGGCGGATCAGCGCGGCATCGAGCGCCGCCTGGTCGGCCGCCTCCATGCCGCGCAGCGCCGGGGCGATCCGCTCGGTGACGTTGGCGACCGCGCGGCGGACGCCCTTGCCGCCGTAGCGCGCGGCGTCCCCGTCGCGCAGCTCGATCGCCTCGTGAGCGCCGGTCGAGGCGCCCGACGGGACGGCGGCGCGCCCGAGGACGCCGCTCACGAGAACGACGTCGACCTCGACGGTCGGGTTACCGCGTGAGTCGAGGATCTCCCGGGCGCGGATCTCGCGGATGGTGCTGCTCATGGGGCCTCCGGCGGCCCTGGCGCGCCGAGGATGACCCGCGCGTCGAGGGCGAGCGCGCCCTCGCCGGGTCCGTAGACGCGGAGCGGGTTGATGTCGATCTCGCGCACCTCCGGATGATCGGCGGCGAGCCGGGCCAGGCGGCAGACGGCATCGACGAGCGCCGAGCGGTCGACCGCCGGCTGGCCGCGCATGCCGGCCAGGACCGGGGCGGCACGGAGCTCGTCGAGCATCGCCTCGGCCTCCCCGCGCGTGAGCGGGGCGATCCGGAAGGCGACATCGCGAAGCGCCTCGGTGAAGATCCCCCCGAGGCCGACGCCGACGAGGGGCCCGAAGACCGGGTCGCGGCTGACCCCCAGCAGCAGCTCCGTGCCCGGCCGGGCCTGGCCCTGCACCAGCGCGCCGTCGATACGGGCGCCCGGCACAGCGGCGAGGGCCGCCGCGGTCACCTCGCGGACGGCGTCGCGCACCGAGGCGGCCGAGGTGACGCCGAGCCGCACGCCGCCGACGTCGCTCTTGTGGACGACGTCGGCGCTCGCCACCTTGACCGCCACCGGGTAGCCGATCCGCTCGGCCGCGGCGACCGCCGCCTCGGCGTCGGTGACGAGGGCGGCGCCGGGCTGGTGGAAGCCGCAGGCGGCCAGCAGGCGGCGCACCTCGGTCGGGTCAAGGAGGGGACGGCCGGCGGCCCGCGCCGCGGCGATCGTCTCCCGGGCCGCCGCCTCGTCGAACTCGAAGCGGGGTGGCTCCCCGGCCGGCCGCGCCCGCCAGAGCGCGTAGCGGCGCATCCCCGCCAGGGCCGCCACGCTCCGCTCGGGGAAGGTGAAGTTGCGCAGGCCGTGGTCATTGAGCACCTTCACGCCGCCGCCGATGGTGGCCTGCCCGATCAGGCTGGTGAAGACCGGCTTCTGGTGGCGGTGGATCGCCGGGGCGACCTGGCCGGCGACCTCCTCGGCCGGCACGACGACCTGCGGCACGAAGAGGACGAGGCAGGCATCGACGCCATCGTCGGCGAGGAGGAGATCGAGGCAGCGGGCGTAGATCTCCGCGTCCGACGACCCGGTCAGGTCGACCGGGTTGCGAGCGCTGCCGGCCGGCGGGAGGATCTCGAGGAGGGCCGCGGTCGTCTCGGGCGAGAGCACCGCCAGCGCCAGGCCGCCCCGCTCGACCGCGTCGGTCGCCATGATGCCCGGGCCGCCGGCGTTGGTGAGGATGGCGACCCGGTCGCCCCGCAGCGGCGGCATCTCGCTGAAGCCGGCGGCGACGTCGAAGAGATCCTCGATCGAGTCGACGCGCATGACGCCGGCCTGGCGGAAGGCGGCATCGTAGGCGGCATCCTCGCCGGCCAGCGAGCCGGTGTGGCTGAGGACCGCCCGCCGTCCGGCGGCGGTGCGGCCACCCTTGATGACGACGACCGGGCGGCGCCGGCTGGTCGCCGCGGCGGCCCGCAGGAAGCGCGGTCCGTCGCGCACGTCCTCGAGGTACATGCCGATGACGCGCGTGGCATCGTCGTTCGCCCACGCCTCGAGCAGGTCGCTTTCGGTGATGTCGGCCTTGTTCCCGAGCGAGACGAAACGCGAGAAGCCGATCCGCTGGGCGTTCGCCCAGTCGAGGATGGCACCGCAGATGGCGCCCGACTGGCTCGCCACGGCGATCGTGCCACGGGCCGGCATCCCCAGCACGAAGGTGGCGTTGACCGGCAGCTCGGTGTCGATCAGGCCGACGCAGTTGGGACCCAGGAAGCGGATCCCGTGGCGGTGGGCCACCTCCAGCAACTCCCGCTCGCGCGCCGCGCCCTCGGGGCCGGACTCGCGGAAGCCGCCGCTCACCACGATGGCGTGGCGGACCCCCTTCTCCCCGCAGGCGCGCAGCGCGTCGACGACGAGCGGCGCCGGCAGGACGATGATCGCCAGGTCCACCTCGCCGGGGACGTCCCCGATCGCCGGGTAACAGGCCAGCCCCAGGATCCGGTCGGCCTTCGGGTTGACCGGGTAGACGGCTCCCGGGAAACCGGACTCCACGATGTTGCGGAGCATCCCGTGGCCGATCTTCCGTTCCTCGCGGCTCGCCCCGATGAGGGCGATCGAGCGGAAGCCGCGGAAGCCGTCGAGATGGATCACCCCGGTGCGGGCTGGCGGTCCTGCAGGACGGCGATGCCGGGCAGCTCGAGCCCCTCGAGGAACTCGAGCGTCGCCCCGCCACCGGTCGAGACGTGCGTCATGCGCCCGGCCAGGCCGAGTTGATCGAGGGCAGCCACCGAGTCGCCACCGCCCACCACCACGGTCGCCCCGGCGTCGGCCCGGCCGGCCAGCAGGCGCGCCATGTGGCGCGTCCCGTCGCCGAAGACGGGGATCTCGAAGACGCCGAGCGGCCCGTTCCAGAGGATCGTCCGGGCCTCGGCGAGCGCCTCGTCGAAGAGCACCCTGCTCCTCGGCCCGATGTCGACGATCGACCAGGAGTTGGGGATCTTCTCGGCCGGCACGATCTTGTGCTCGGCGCCGCGGGTCACCTCCTTGGCCACCACCGCGTCGACGGGCAGGACGAAGCGGACGCCGCGCTGGTCGGCAACCGCCAGGATCCGCCGCGCCTCGTCGACCATCTCGGCCTCGAGCAGGCTCTTGCCGACGGTCCGGCCCTGGGCGACCAGGAAGGTGTTGGCCATCCCGCCCCCGACGACGAAGACGTCGACCCGATCGAGCAGGTGCTCGACGACCTTGATCTTGTCGCTCACCTTGGCGCCGCCGAGGACCGCGGCGAAGGGTCGCGGCGGGTCCTCCAGCAGGCGCGAGAGGGCGCGGATCTCCGCCTCCATGAGCAGGCCGGCGTAGGCCGGCAGGAACCCGGCGATGCCGACGGTCGAGGCGTGGGCGCGGTGCGCGGTCCCGAACGCGTCGTTGACGAAGAGGTCGGCGTACGAGGCGAGCGCCTTCGCGAAAGCCGGGTCGTTGGCCTCCTCCTCCCTGTGGAAGCGGACGTTCTCGAGGAGGAGCAGGTCCCCGCTCTTGAGGCGGCGGACGGCGTCCTGCGTACCGGCGCCAAGGCAGTCGCCGGTGACGCGCACGTCGGTGCCGAGGATCTGCGAGAGCCGCTCGGCGACCGGGCGGAGGCGGAGCGCGTCGGAGACCTTGCCCCTGGGCCGGCCGAGGTGGCTGGCCAGGATGACGCGGGCCCCTTCGCGCAAGAGGTGGCGGATGGTGGGCACGGCCGCGCGGATGCGCGAGTCGTCGGTGATCTTGCCGTCCTCCATGGGGACGTTGAAGTCGACGCGTACGAAGACGCGCCTGCCGTGCACGTCGACGTCGCGGATCGTCAGCTTGTCCATCGTTCTTCGGGCCTCATCGGGATCGCCGCTGGAGCCGGGCGCCGACGAACGAGATCAGGTCGGCGATCCGGCAGCTGTAGCCCCACTCGTTGTCGTACCAGGCGAGCACCTTGGCGAACGTCCCGCCCAGCACCATGGTGGACAGGCCATCGACGATCGCCGAGCGGGCATCGCCACGGAAGTCGCTCGAGACGAGCGGCTCCATGGAGACGCCGAGGATGCCGGCGAGCGGGCCGGCCTCGGCGGCGCGGAACGCCTCGTTGATACCCTCGACCGTCGCCTCGCGCTCGAGCTCGGCGGTCAGGTCGACGACGCTCACCGTCGCCACCGGGACCCGCAGGGAGAAGCCGTCGAAGCGGCCCTGCAGCTCGGGGATGACGAGCGCCAGGGCGCGGGCCGCCCCGGTCGTGGTGGGGATGACGTTCTGGCCGGCCGAGCGCGCCCGGCGCGCGTCCTTGTGGGCGACGTCGAGGATGCGCTGGTCGTTGGTGTAAGCGTGGATCGTGTTCATCAGCCCGCGCCGGATGCCGAAGGTCTCGTGCAGCACCTTGGCCACCGGGGCCAGGCAGTTGGTCGTGCAGCTGGCATTGGAGATGATGTGGTGGCGCGCCGGCTGGTAGGCCGCCTCGTTGACGCCGAGGACGATGGTGACGTCTTCCTTCTTGGCCGGCGCGCTGATGATCACCTTCCTCGCGCCCGCCTCGAGATGGGCCGCCGCCTTCGGCGCGTCGGTGAAGCGACCGGTCGACTCGAGGACGATCTCGACGCCAAGGTCCTTCCACGGCAGCTGGGCCGGGTCGGCGACCTGGAGCACCCTGACCTCGCGCCCGTCGACGACGATGGCGTCGTCCCTCGTCTCGACCGTGCCCGGATAGGCCCCGTAGGTCGAGTCGTGCTTGAAGAGGAGAGCATTGGTGGCGGTGTCGATGAGGTCGTTGACGGCGACGACCTCGACTTCGGGCGCGCGCTCGATCAGCGCCTTGAGCGACTGGCGGCCGATGCGGCCGAACCCGTTGATCCCGACGCGGACGGACATCGTTCGATCTTCCTCCAGGCTTGGCGGCCGTCCCCTCGGCCGCGACGGTGTTCGAGAGGGCTAGGCGGCCGAGATGGCCGCGTGGATCGGTGGTCTGCCCCCCCGCCAGCGGTCGTCAGCGGCACGCTGACGGACCAGCACGGTCGCGCCGACGAGACCGACGTCGTCGCCGAGGGCGGCCGGCACGATACGAGCCCGCCGGGCGGGGATACGGAAAGCGTGTCGTGCGACCGACTCGCGCGCCGGTGCCAGCCAGCGCTCGCCCTGCGCTCGGGCGAGACTGCCGCCCACGACGATCAGTTCGGGGTTGAAGACGTCCACGAGGCCGACGCAGACGGCCGCGAAGGCGTGTCGCGCGCGGGCCATGATGGCGGTCGCGGCCGGGTCGCCGGCCGTCTCCGCCTCGGCGACGCGCCGCGCGTCGAGGCCGCCGAGGCCGTGCTCCGCGGCGAGCCGCTCCAGCTCGGGGCTCTCCCCGCGCTCGACGGCACGACGCGCGGCGCGCGCCACGGCGACACCCGAGGCGATCGCCTCGAGATGGCCACGCCCGCCGCAGCCGCAGGGCGGGCCGTCGAGCTCGACCGGCAGATGGCCGAGCTCCCCGGCGGTGCCGTCGGGGCCAAGCACGAGATGCCCCTCGCTCACGATGGCCCCGCCGAGCCCGGTCGAGACGGTCAGGTAGAGGTAGTCACGGGCGGCGCGGGCGGCGCCGAAGGCGCCCTCGGCCAGGGCCGCGACGTTGGTGTCGCGCTCCACGTAGGCGGGCAGTCCGAGCGCGGCCTCGATCCGCTCGCCCAGCGGGATCTCCCGGAAGGTCGGGCCGAGGTTGGGCGGGTCGACGACGACGCCGCGCCAGGGGTCGAGCGGCCCGGGCGCCGCCACGCCGATCGCGGCGAGGCCGCCGGCCAGCGCGGGCGCGCTCCGCTCCAGCTCCTCGCGAGCGGCACGAAGCGCCTCGACGCAGGCGCCCAGGACGGCCTCGGGACCCTCGGTGACCGGCGTCGCCAGCTGGTGGCGTGCGAGCAGCGAGCCGTCGGCGGCGACGGCCGCGGCACGCACCCGGCTGGCACCCAGGTCGAGCGCGAGGACGAGCCGGCCGACGTCGCCGGCCCCCGGGGAAGGAGGGCGGCGCAGCCCGGCAGTCTCCCGCGGCGCAGCCGCCTCGGCCTTCATCTCGCCGCCATTCTAGCAATGGCCCCGGGGAGACCAGCGTGCCGTCCTTCCCCCCGCGGCAAACCGAAGGGCCCTCGCCGTCGCCGGCGAGGGCCCCTGCGCTGCGTCGGAGAGTGGCCGTCAGCCGCCGATGCGGAAGACCTTGTGGCCGGCGGGGCAGGTGCCGGTGAGCGCCAGCTTGCCGTTCTTCATGGTGATCTTGGTGGGATTCTGGATCTCCACCATCTTCTTCTCCTTGACGCAGTAGGCCTGGGCCATCGGGTTCCTCCTTCATGAGCTCGATACGGCCCCGGGCATCTGCCCGGCGTCCGCGGGGATCGATGAGTGCCAGAGGGACGGGCGCCAGCGCGCCGCCCCGGCCGCGCTCGTGGCGCGGTCCATCTCGACCAGGGTTACGAGCGCTTCGAGCCCGGTCTCGACGACCGTGCCATCGGCCCGCTTCCTGGCCGCTTCGTCCAGGAACTCACCGGACGTGCGCTGCGCGTAGACGGCGCAGACGACGCCCGCCCGGCAACCCGCCAGGCCTGCCAGGACCATGACGGCGGCCGCCTCCATCTCGAAGTTGAGGACGCGCTGGCGCGTCATCTCCTCCGCCAGGTCGGGGAAGCGGATCGGCAGCTGCGGGATGGGGCGCCCCTGCGCCCCGTAGAACCCCGGAGCCGTCGCCGTGACCCCGACGTGGTATCGGTGACCGAGCCGCTCGGCCGTCTCGATGAGCGCCACCAGCGCCTCATGGTGGGCGATGGCTGGGTAGCCCTCGTGGACGAACCAGGAGGTGGTCGTCTCGAGGCGGACCGCGCCGCTCGAGATGACCAGGTCTCCCAGCGCGATGTCCGGCTGCAGCGCGCCACACGACCCGACCCGGATGAAGACCGGCCTCTGGGTGATCGCCAGGATCTCGGCCACGACGATCTCCACGTTGTCGGTGCCGATCCCGGTCGACACGATGGAGACACGCTCGCCGCGGTAGAACCCTGTCACCGACGCGAACTCCCGGTGCCGTCGCTCCAGCTCGATCGAGTCGAGCCGAGCGGCGATCGTGGCGGTCCGGTCGGGGTCTCCGGGGAGGAGGATGTACTCGGCCAGTTCGCCGGGGCCGAGTGCGATGTGGTACTGGCGTTCGCCGATCGGGAGCGCGACGCGGGGATCCGCGTTCGGCAAACCTCGTTCCTCTGCTCGCTCTGCTCTTCCCTGCTCGGAGCTGCCGCGAGGATAGGCGCCGCCTCACGCTCGCGTCAAGCGCGGCGGATCGACGCCCCGATCGCCAGCAGGCGGGCGCGGACCCGTTCCAGGACCGCGACGGCGCGCCGCCGGTGCACGATGACCATCGCCGCGACCGTGAGAAGGGCCGCGAGCAGGGAGACGAGCAGGCCGGCGGTGAGCGGTCCGGCGTCCCCCGCGCCGCCCGCCAGCAGCATCCCGGCCCCGGTGTCCGGCGGGGTCGTCGCGCCGCCACTCCCCAGCGGCGACAGCTCGCCCAGCGAGCCGACACGAGCCAGGTCCGTGGCGTCCCGCGCGGCGACCGCCGGCCCGTCGCCGTCACGCACGACATAGCCGGTCACGTTGATCGCCTCGCCGGTCCGCAGGTCGGCGGCGACGCCGAGGGCGTCGTCGGGGAGCAGGACCGCGGCCGTGGCGATCCCGTCGTCGAGCGTCAGGCGGGTGCCGTCGAGGCCGGCGACGAGGCCGCCGACGCGGACGAGGCGGCCCTCGTGCTCGGCCAGGTCGCCGAGGTCGACGTCGAGCGGGGCGGAGCGGTCGGTCCCACCGGTCGGTCCGCCCGATCCGCCGGCAACGTTGCCGGGGACCTCCTCGGCCCCGAGTCCTCCCGCCGCGCTCGCGCTCGCGCCCAGGACGACGTCGGCGGGGGCGCGCGGGACGAGGACGTAGTTCCGGTCCGAGGCGGTCGGGTACGGTCGACGCACCACCCCGGTGACGGCGGCCGTGCGGCCCTCCACGAGGGCCGTCGACGCGATCCCGGAGCGGGCGCCGCCGTAGACGGGGATACGGCCACCGCCGACCGACAGCTCGGCACGCCAGCTCGACCCGAAGCGATGCACCTCGGCGACGGTGCCGCTCACGCGGACGAGGCGCCACTCCAGGGCCGGGTCGAGCGACGCGGCGGCGAGGGCGATCGGGGCCGGCTCGCCGGGATGTTCGAGCGTGACGGGCGCCTCCGCGCATTCCAGCTGCGGCGCCCTGAAGTAGGAGGCGACGATCCCGTGCGCCTCGATCCGGTCGCCCCGCGACGGCGCGGCCGTCCCCGTGGGCAGCCGCACCAGGATGGCGGCCGAGCCGTCGTCGATGACGACCCGCCTCCCGTCGGCGTCGATCAGCCCTGCGCCGACGGTGACGACGCCGCGGACGGTCACCTCCGCGCCCGGTCGATCGAGGGCGGCCGCGATCGGGATCGCCCCGGGGCCTGGGGAGGGAGTCGCCATCGGAGTGGCCGTGGGCGTCGGGGCCGGCGATGGGGAGGTGATCGGTGTCGCCGTGGGTGACGGGGTGGGCGACGGGGAGGACGCCGGTGACGGGGAGGGCGTGGCGACCGGTGCCGCGAGACGCACGTCGGCGTCATCGCGCGGCCAGATCCGGTGGCCGGTGTTGACGAGCCGGCTCGGGGCGCGCTGACCGACGATGCCGGTCACCTCCACCGTCTCGTCGCGGACGAAGCGTGATCGCTCGATCGCGGTGCCGTCGTAGACGAAGACGCGGGCCAGCCCCGCCGCGTCCTCGATCTCGACGGCGTAGTTGCCGGTCGGGCCCTCGCGCTCGACCGAGGCGACGCGTCCGGCCAGGACCACGAGGGTCCCCTCGAGCGGTTCGCCCAGGTCCGTGGCCCGGACCTGGCGCGCGACCGGCAGCTCCGCGGTCCCGAGCGCCAGGAGCGGATCCTCGGGGGCGACCCGCAGCTCGAGGTTCCCGTAGCGCTGGCCGATCGTGCCGGTCACCCTGATCCGTTCGCCGCGTCCGGGCAGCACGGTGCGATCACCGGTCAGGCGGACGGCGATCCCGCCGGTCGCGTCCTGGATCGCCATCGTCCGGTCGTCCACGATCCGGCCGGCCTCGACCGTTACGATGCCCTCGACCGTCACGACCCGGTCGAGCGGCAGCAGGCGCGCGTCGGCGATGGCGACGGCTGGGACGGGCGTCGGCGCCGCGGTCGGCGTCGCGGTCGGCGTGGGAGTCGGTTCGGCGGTCGGCGCGGCGGTCGGCGTCGCGGTCGGCGCGGGCGTCGGTGTGGGCGTCTGCTCGGCGGTCGGCGCGGGAGAGGGAGACGGGGTCGCCGCCGGCTCCGGCGTCGGGGTCGGTGTCGGCTCCGGCAGGCCGACCAGGTCGCCGGGTCCCCGCAGGTAGAGCCGGTAGCCCTCCAGCCCGGTCCCGCTCGAGTCGCGCTGGCCGAGCGGCCCGACCAGGGCGTAGGCGGCCCCGGAGGTCACGTCATCGACGGCGATCCCGCTCGCGGCGGGAGCCACGACCCGGAGCGGCCCGCTCCCGTCGTCGAGGGTGAAGGCGAAACCGTCGGTGAGCGGGTCGGGGCCGTCGACGACCCGGCCGCTCACGGTGATGAGACGGCCCTCCCGCGTCTCTGTCGCCCCACCGGTGGCGGTCGTCTCGGGGCTCGGAAGGGACCCGTCGCCGAGGGCGACGAGGTCCGCACCGCTCCCCAGGCGCAGCGTCCGCTGGGCGTAGCGGTCGTCGACGCTGCCCGTGACCCGGACGCGTGTGGCGGCCGCCAGCGCCGGCCAGTCGGCCGTGGCGAGATAGAGGGCGATCCCGCCCGACGCGTCCTGGACGAACGCGCCGTGTCCCGTCTCCAGGAGTCCGAGCGGCGTCGTCAGCGTCCCCTCCACGGTGAGCACGGTCCCGTCGGCGGCGGCACGGGCGTCGGCGATCGGCACGACGATGGCGGTCGGGGTGGGCGTCGGCGTCGCGGTCGGGGCGGGCGTCGGATCGGGTGTCGGCGGGGCGGTCGGGGTGGGCGTCGGCTCGGGCGTCGGCGAGGGAGTGGCGGTCGGTTCGGGCGTC
>MGMJ01000084.1:0-7935 GCA_001794945.1 Chloroflexi bacterium GWC2_73_18 | reverse complement strand
GGTCGGTTCGGGCGTCGGCGTCGTCACCGGCGCCGGCACCGGCGGCGCCGACAGGTTCTGCGGCGCGGGAGCCGCGTTCAGGAAGAAGTCCAGGTCGTTGGCGTTGGTGTCGGTGCCGTTGCCGCCGAGCCCGCCGGGCCGCCGCTCGATGCTCTGGCCGGTCGGAGGCGCCAGCGCCGGCGACCCCTCCACGAAGGCGTTGGTGGCGTCGCCCCAGCCGACGGCGTCGATCGCCGTCCCACCGGTCGGGCGCAGGACGAGGGCGCCACCGGTCGCCGCGAACCCGCCGCTGTAGGTGACATCCCCTTGCGCCGCGAAGGCCCCCAGCGCGTTCGCCACGAGAAGGTGCCGGGCAGGCTCGAGGACGGTCCCGCCGGCGAAGCTCGCCTTGCGCGTCACCGTGCCTCCGCTGGAGGTGACGTAGACCAGTTCGAGCCCGCCGAGGTCGACCGGCGCGGAGCCGGCGTTGTAGAGCTCGACGAACTCGTCGGATGCCGAGACGCCACCGGTCACCACCTCACCGACGAGGAGCGTCGTCGAGGGCGGCCAGGCGACGCCGGCCTGCGGCACGACCGACGGGCCGGCCAGGGCCGCGCCGGCGACCAGCAGGGCAGCCCAGATCGCGGGCAGGAAGGGCAGGCGGCGTGCGCGCATGGCTCGACCTCCCGGCGGGCGACGTCCGGGCGGGCGACCGAAGGTGTAGCAGACAGCGCTTCACGGCGGCTTCACCGCCACTGCACGGTGGCTCTACTCCCGCGGCTCGACGGCGACGCGAGCGGTGTACCATTTGCGCCCACCCACCCAGACACCACGGTCCGGCGGCGCCTGCGCGGACCGTCACGAGGAGGCCCATGGCCCGCGCGAAGAGGACCGATCGATCCGAGGCCCGCCGGCAGCACCGCGAGCAGCTCCGCCTCGAGCAGGAGACGGAGGAGACGGCCGACGAAGCGCCCGCGGCGACCAGCACCCCCGCCCCGCAGCGCCGCGGCCTCTTCAGCATGTTCCGGCTGCCCAACGTCCGCGAGGACGCCCGCGCCTTCCCGTCGGTCGTGCGCCACAGCCACGCGATCTGGCTCCCCACCGTGATCATCTCGGGGACATTCGCGGTCGGCCTCCTCCCCGGGGCGACGTCAGCGGACGGCTCGCTGCTGGCGACGATCTTCCGCTTCGCCTTCCAGTTCGTCCTGCTGCCACCGGCCTTCCTGGCGGTCTTCATGGCCGGCTTCCTGGCGCCGCGTGCCCAGTGGCTCGCCGGCGGGCTGGCCGGCGCGATCGCGACCGTCTTCTACGCCGCGCTGGTGATGATCCTGGGCAACGCCAGCGTCGACACCCTGCAGCAGGGGATCACGGTGACCGCGGTCGTCCTCGTCGCCTACCTGCCGATCTACTTCCTGATGGGCGGTCTCGGCGGCTGGTACCGGCGCTGGCTGCGCCAGACGTCCGAGCGGAATCGAGCGCGCGCCGAGGAGAAGCGCAAGGTACAGGCCCGCGACGCCCGGCAGAAGACGCGGGTCGCCCCCTCGCGCCGGTAGTCAACCCTGCCGGCGCGTGCCGGCATGGCCGAGCTGCCGGACACCGGGCGCCGCCTCCGGTCCGCCGGCGCACGCCGCCACCGCGACCAGCGGCTCGATCCGCCGCGCCACCAGATTGACGACGCCCGCCTCGCGCTGGAGCTGCCCCTCGACATAGAGGAGGGCGTGCCGCCGCACCACACCGCGCAGGCCCGCCCAGGCGTCCGGCCAGAGGGTCACGTTAGCCATCCCGGTCTCATCCTCGAGGGCGAGGAAGACGGTCCCCTTCGCCGTCATGGGGTGCTGGCGCGTCACCACCAGCCCGCCGATCGCCACCGTGCCGCGCGGATGGTCGGCGAGTGCGGCGACGGTGACCGCACCGAGCCGGCGGAGCGCCGGACGGAAGAGATCGACGACCTGCCGTCGAGCGTCGAGCGCCAGGACCGCGTAGCTGTCGCCCAAGCGCTCGAGCTCGCTCGGCGCGGGCAGGTCGGGCGCCTCGGTCGGCGGGAGACCCAGATCGAGCGGGCGCCCCGCCGCCCGCTTCGAGGCCCGACCCGACCCGGTCGGCCGGCCGTCGACCCGCCCGTGCGTCGCCCCGGCGACCTCGCGGAGCTGCCAGAGGAGCTCGCGTCGCGGCCGCTCCAGCGAGTCGAGCGCGCCGGCCCGGATCAGCCGCTCGATCGTCTCCTCGGGGAGGCCGGTCCGCGCCACCACGTCGGCGAGCGAGCGGTAGGGACCGCGGGCGAACTCCGCATCCAGCAGCGCCTCGTGCTCCTCGCCGATCCCGTTCACCAGGCTGATCCCGAGCCGGATGGCGAATCCCGCGGCCGACGGGGCGGCGAGGCGGGCGCGGATCGCCGGATCGGGGACGACGCAGGCCGGGGAGCGGACGACCGGCGGGCGGCGGGCGATCCCCGCCTCGGGCGGGAGGGGCTCGCCGGGAAGGCCGATCCACTCGGTCGTCGTCCGGTAGCGGCTCCGGTTGACGTCGACCGGCAGCACCGCCACCCCGTGGCGCCTGGCATCGTTCACCAGCACCTCGACAGGGTAGAAGCCCATCGGCTGGGCGTTGATCAAGCCGACCACGAACTGGGCCGGGTAGTAGAGCTTGAGGAACGCCGACTCGTAGGCGGTCCGCGCGAATGCCGCGGCGTGGCTCTTGTTGAAGCCGAAGCTGGCGAAGGCGGCGACCTGGCGGAAGAGCTCCTCGGCCTGGGCGTCGCCGAGGCCGCTGGTGGCGCGGCAGCCGTCGACGAAACGCTGGTGGAGCTTCTCCATCTCCCAGGAAGAGCGCCACGTCCCCATCGCCCGCCGGAAGCCGTCCGACTCGCCCGCCGTGAAGCCGGCGACGCGGATGGCGATCTCCATCACCTGCTCCTGGTAGAGGATGACCCCGAGCGTCTCGGCCAGGATCGGCTCGAGCGAGGGGTGGAGATAGGCGACCGGCTCGAGCCCCTGGCGGCGACGCAGGTAGGGGTGGACGGCGTTCCCCTGGATCGGGCCGGGTCGGATGATGGCGACCTCGACGACGAGATCGTCGAGGGTCGTGGGGCGCGACTTCGGGAGCGTCTGCATCTGGGCCCGCGACTCGACCTGGAAGACGCCGACCGTGTCGGCCGCCCCGAGCATGCGGAAGACCTCGGGGAGCTCCTCGGGCAGCCGGTCGAGGTCGAGGCAGACGCCGCAGTCGGCCTCGGCCAGGCGGACCGCCTCGTCGATCGCCGAGAGCATGCGCAGCCCGAGCAGGTCGAGCTTGACCAGCTTGAGCGCCTCGACGTCGCGCTTGTCGTACTGCACGACGACGCGCCCCGGCATCGTCGCCCGCTCCAGCGGGGCGATGTCGATGAGCGGCGCCGCCGTCACGAGCATCCCCCCGACGTGGATCGAGAGGTGGCGCGGAAAGCCGTCGATCCGCGCGCACAGCTCGAGCCAGCGCTCCCAGGGCGAGAGCCCGGCGGTCGAACCGCCGCGGGGAAGGGGCTGCGGATCGGGGCCGGCGGGACGACGCGCGACGGCGGAGTGCGGGGCGGGGCGGGGCACCGGACCGACGCCCGCATCAACGGCCGGACCGACGCCCGCATCAACGACTCTCGTATCAGTACTACCGTTAGCGGGCCGCGGATCGCTCGTCCCAGAGCCCCGATCCGCCACGGCGTCCCGGCCGGACCCGCTCCCGGCAGCATCGTCACGCCCGTCAAGCAGGGTTCGCCTCCCGCGTCGGTCGTCACGAGACCCCTCTTCGCGGGTGGGCCGGCCCTGCTCGTTGCCCGGTAACAGTTCTACCGATAGCGCGGCAAGCGCAGCATCGCCGAGGGTCACCGCGCCAGCTCCGACGCGGAGCCAGGCGACGCTCACCGGGGTGTCGCCGGGGCCGCCCTCATCGTCGGAGGAGCCGCGGGGCCGCCCACCGGCCGGCGCGATGCCGTTCCCGGCCGGCGCGATGCCGTTCCCGGCCGGCGCGATGCCGTTCCCGGCCGGCGCGATGCCGTTCCCGGCCGGCGCGATGCCGTTCCCGGCCGGCGCGATGCCGTTCCCGGCCGAACGACGCTCCCCGCCGGCGTGGTCGAGGCGGCCCATCCGGTCGGTGAAACCGACCTGCTCGGTGGAGGGGCCAAGGCCGGCAGACGCGGCCGCGTTGGGGTTCGGGTTCGCGTCTGTCGCACGGGCCGCCGCGATGGGTGTTGCAGGCGCGGCGAAGAACTGCGCGAAGCCGCCCTCCGCCTCGAGGTCGCGGCGAACCATCACCGAGTCGTACGTCTCGAGCGCCTTGGCCACCCGGTCGACGAGCGGCCGCGGAAAGCCGAGCGCGTACCCGACCTCCCGGACCGCCGAGCGCGCCCGGTAGGTGACCAGGTTGCAGACCATGCCGGTGTGCTCGGCGCCGTAGCGCTCGTAGACGTAGCGAATCACCTCCTCGCGGCGGGAGGAGGCGAAGTCGATGTCGATGTCGGGGTAGGTGGTGCGACCCTCGTTGATGAAGCGCTCGAAGAGGAGGCGGTGGCGGATCGGGTCGACGCGGGTGATCCCCAGCACGTAGGCGACGATCGAGTCGCCCGCGCTGCCCCGCCCCTGGGCCGGGATGCCGCGCTCACGGGCGAAGCGCATCAGGTCCCAGCAGATCAGGAAGAACTCGGCGAGCCCGGTCCGCTCGATCACCTCCAGCTCGTGGGCGAGCTGGCGGAGGACGGCCGGCGTGATCGGGTGGTAGCGCCGCCGCGCGCCCTCGTGACAGAGGCGCTCCAGCTCGCTGAAGGGCGTCTCCCCGCGCGGCACCGCGAAACCGGGGAAGCGGTAGCGCTCGAAGCCCAGGTCGACCCGGCAGCGCTCGGCCAGCTCGCCGGCGGCCGCCAGCCCGGCGCGCCAGGCGCGCACGGTGAGCGGGTCGGCCCGCGCCGGGTCGCCGGGCGGGAGCGCGGCCAGCTCGGCGGCACTCTTCAGGTGGTACTCCCCGTTCGGCCGGCGCAGGTGTGCCGACTCGTCGAGCGTCAGGCCGTGCCGGATCGCCACCAGCACGTCCTGGAGCTCGCGTCCCTCGGGGGTCGCGTAGTGCGCGTCGTTGCTGACGACGACGCCGATCCCCGTCTCGGCGGCGAGCCGGGCCGTCTCCGCCACCAGCCAGTCGTCGTCAGGGAGGAGGTGGTGCTGGAGCTCGAGGTAGAAGCCGGCGCCCGACCCGGCCGGACGGGGGCCGCTCGACCCGCCCACGCCGAAGAGCCGCGCGTACGCCTCGGCGGCCGCACGTGCCCCCGCCCGATCGCCGGCCAGGAGCCGCCGCGCGATCTCGCCGTGGCGACAGCCCGAGAGCGCGACGACCCCTTCCGTCTGGTCGGCCAGGAGCGCCTGCGTGATCCGCGGCATCGCCTTCGTCCCGGCGAGGTTGGCCCGGCTGACCAGCCGGCAGAGGCTCCGGTAGCCGGCGTCGTCGCCGGCCAGCAGGACGAGGTGCGGGCCGCGCTCGTCGTCACGCACGCCGCGCAGGTCCTCGCGCACCGCCTCGCGGTGGCCGGGCAGCCGGCGCCGTTCCGCGTGGGGCCGCTCGGGACGGCCACCGTCCGCGCGGTCGCCTCCGTGGCGATCACGTTCCAGCCCGTCCCCGCCCGGACGCTGGCGGGCCGCGCGGCGTCGCGGCACGACGACGCCGGCGGGATCCGGCACGATCGGGTCGCGCAGGACGAGCTCGACGCCGACGATCGGGCGGATCCCCGCCTCGAGCGCCGCCGCGGCGAAGCGCACCGCGCCGTAGAGCCCGTCGTGGTCGGTCACCGCCAGCGCCGGCATGCCCAGCTCCGCCGCTCGCTCGATGAGCGATTCGACCGGTGAGGCGCCGTCGAGGAACGAGAAGTTCGAGTGGCAATGCAGGTCGACGAACGTCACGCCCCAGTATAGAACGTCTGTTCGATTGCATACCCGTTTAGACTACGGCCGGATGCGCGTCAACCGGCTCGCCGCCAGTGCGATCCTCGCGCTCGCCGTCCTGCTGGGGGCGAGCAGTAGCGCCGTCGCCCCGTCCGGCGGCCTCGGCCCGCCCGACGGCGGCGTCGCAGGCGCCACGTCGCCGGCCTCGCCGGCGACGACCCGACCGTCGGCCGTCAGCACCACGCCCGGCTCTCCCGAGCCCTCGCCCACGGCCCTGCTCGCCGGGCCTCCACGGGCGAAACCCACCCCGCTGCCGTCCCCCACCCTGCCGACCGGCTACGCCTGGCCGCTGCGGCGCGCCACGATCACGCAGTACTTCGACTACAACCCGCAGGGCCTCATCGTCCTCGGCGGGCGGCGCGTCCATCCCGGGATCGACCTCGCCACCCACTGCGGCGACACGGTCCACACCGCCCACGGCGGGACGGTCCTCTACGCCGGGCGGCAGTTCGACCCGTACCTGGGCTACGCCACCTCGATCGAGCCGTATTTCGCCCAGGTCGAGCGGATCCACCTCTCCTGGATGGAATTCCCGATCGTCATCGTCATCGACGACGGCAACGGCTTCCGCAGCGTCTACGGCCACCTGCGTGCGGTCACCGTGGAGGCGGGCCAGCAGGTCGAGGCCGGCGATCCGATCGGCTGGGAGGGCGCCACCGGGCGCGCCACCGGCTGCCACCTCCACTACGAGCTCTTCGACACCGCCGCGCCATTCGTGCCGCTCCCCGACTTCCTCGTCGAGAAGTGGCACCTTCCGCCCTACATCCGGATGCGCCTCGACCCGCTCACGGTGCTCCCCGCCGACGCGCCCGGTGCCGGGCGGAGAGTCCGCTGGATCCCCGCTCCGGCGGACCCGCCGCGCTACGTCGCGCCGCACGAGAAGCTGCCGGACCACCTGCCCGGATAGCCCGCCCGGATAGACCTCTGCGAGACGCTCCGGGCGCAGGATCGCTTCGGGCCGAACGGACCGCGGGGGCGCGCAACAGAGCCCCGCCCCTCCGCGTCTATCGGGTGCGCACCGGCGCGGTGCGCGGAGAGGAGAACGGTGCAGCACATCCACCAGCGCGACGCAGGTCCGCTCCTCCTCCTGGTCGCGTTGTTCGGCGTGATCCTCCTGCTGGCGGTCCTCCTCGGGACCTCCTCCCCGGGGTTCTGACCGCAGGCTCCTCCTCTCCGGAGCGACCCCGACTCTCCGGTCGGGGTCGCTCCGTTTCCCCGCCGGTCCCGGTTCAGTCGTAGAGCCGTTCGAGGTGCCAGCTCCCGTCGATCCCGTCGCGGTAGATGAGGGCGAGGAGGCGTTCCCCCGCCACGCGGTAGTAATCGCGCACCAGCGGACGACGCCACCAGGCGTCCTCGATCCGCCAGCGGTTGCAGACGACGACCGGTTCGCGCCGCTCGTGGAGACGGATGGCGACCGGCTCCCCGGAGGGATCGAGTTCGACCGCGATCGGGGGGTGCTCGCGGGCCAGGCGGGTCATCGCGTCCGCTCCCCTACCCCGCGTCCAGCCAGTCGAAGCGGTCCTCGGCGAAGCGGGCGTCGGGATCGCGCAGCCGGGCCGTCCGGATCCGTCCCGGCCCGAAGCGGAGCGCGAGACGAGCGAGCTGCCACTCGAGACCGGCGGCCCGCGCCGCCTGCGGGGCGAAGAGCGCGAGCTGTTGGCCGGCCGCCGGCGCCACACCGTCGAGCTCAAGCTCGAGACGCTCCACCGGAGCGGACGGTCGAGCCGCCTCGAGCCGGGCGACGACGAGCCGCTCGATCGCCTCGGCGTCGGCCGACGGCTCGGGCAGGACGATCGCCATCGCCGACCCCTCCGACCGCTCCCCCGACTCCTCGACGGGCGCCAGGTCGTGCAGGAAGCCGCCGCGCTCCCCGAAGCGGGCGACGACGGCGGAACGGGGCAGGCGCGCCAGGTCGCCGATCCGGCGCAGCCCGAAGAGAGCGAAGCGCGAGCACGTCTCCCCGTCGGCCGGCAGGAGCGCGATAGGGAGCGGCGCCAGGAACGCC
>MGMJ01000083.1:18391-30189 GCA_001794945.1 Chloroflexi bacterium GWC2_73_18 | reverse complement strand
TCCCAAGTGGGCCCAGCAGGTCATCGGATATGCGGTGGTTGCCGGGGTCGAATGGGTTGTCCTGACCGATGGCAACGAGTGGCGTATCTACAACGCACATGCGGCGGTACCGGTCGAGGAGAAGCTCTTCCGGAGCGTTCGCCTGGACGACGCGGTATCCGCGCCCGAGGAAACGCTGCGCGCCCTGTCGAAGGCACAGATGCAGGAGAACCTCATCGCCGAGCTGTGGAAGGCGCACTCGGTGGACCGGCTGGTTGGAGCCGCGGTCAAGGGCCTGTTCGGTTCGGCACCAGACCCGGCGTTGGTCCGGTTCGTGCGGAGGCGCGCGCCGGCGCTGGCACCCGCGGACATCCGTGCGTCGCTGGCGCGCGTTCGGGTCCAGCTGGACTTCCCGGTCGAACCAGCGGCACCGCGGGTCGACGGCGCGGCGCGGCTCACCGTGGCCAGGTCGGCCCTGCGCTCAGCACCCCGAGCTCCCCTGGCCCGGGGGACTCCCTGGCGACGCATCACCCTGAAGGACCTGATCGAGGGTGGACACGTCCGGCCGCCGATCGACCTCGAGGTCGTCTACAAGCGCCACAGTCTCACGGCGCGCATCGAGGCAGATGCGACCGTCACCTGGGA
Organism: Chloroflexi bacterium GWC2_73_18; assembly: GCA_001794945.1. Lineage (GTDB taxonomy): Bacteria > Chloroflexota > Limnocylindria > Limnocylindrales > CSP1-4 > GWC2-73-18. The sequence continues at coordinate 29,565 of MGMJ01000083.1, read as the reverse complement.
TGGTGCCAGGTACGACTCCCTGTCCACCGCGGCCGGCATGGCACGCAGGTCCATCATCGGCGCTCCGCCGGGCCGGCGGTACCCGCAGACGAACGGCTGGACCTTCTGGCGTGTCCGTGATGAGGCCGGCGCGTTGCGCGCGGTCGACGGATTGCGCCGTCGAGCCTACGAGGCTGGCAGGGAATAGTAGCCGGGCACGGACCCAGGCGGGAACCACCGCACGATCCGCGGTACGGCGACCGGCAGCCAAGCCCTCAAGAGCATCGGGCGGAGGTTCCGCTCCGCCAACACGGCGCCCTGCGCCAAGGCGGTAGGATGCCTGCCATGCCCTCGACCGCGGATCCCTCCAGACCGCGTAGCGGACAAACTGCTTGCTCACTCGAACGTGGCCCACGGGTTGCGGTGGGACCAGGTCTGCGGCTTCGCCTCCGACCGATCCGCCAGTCACGCTGTATCAGGCTTCTTATCCGGTCAGTCTTGCACCAAGAAGCGAACCGTGTGGGCGAGGCCGCCGACAGGCGAAGTGAAGACCTTCACTCTGTCTCGCCCCGGGCCGAGCCGTACCTGGTGGAGCTCGTTGCCAATCGTGTTGCCGACGGCCGCGTCGTCCCCCGCGAGCACCAGATCCCCGTCGAAGACGCATTCGAAGCCATCCGCTGACGCGTCAGACTCTCCCCGCCGGACTTCGATCCACACTTTGCCCTCTTGGTCCCCCCGCGTGACGACCGCGATGCACCCCGGAATCGCGACCACCCTCTCATGGCCGGTCATGAATCGGGGGTAGTCGCGCTTGCCTGGATCGCTGATCTCCACCTGCCCATAGAAGGGCGTGACATCAGCGCGCGTCACTAGGGTCATCGCTCATCGGCTCTCGTCCATCGGGTCCGGCCTTGCACAGTCACCCCCGTCGACGTTGTACACCTGCGCGTCAATGGGGATCTGGAGTGCGACCGGGCGGTGAGACGGTACGATGACCGCCATGTCTCCGACCGCCTATCCGTCCGAAGGCGCCTCGCTCCCTGGGGTGCGGGTCGTGCTCGATGCGCGGCCGTTGCAGGAGCCGGAACGGAATCCCACCACGGCGCTCTACCTGGAGCGCCTCCTCGGCGCCTTCGCGGCACAGCCGATGGCGGGTGAGTCGTTCGTCCTCGTGCTCGGCTCGCCGGGCGACGACCCGAGCGGCCGCTTCCCGGGCCTCGTCCTGGCCGGCCGGCGCCGCCTACCGCCGACGCGCCGTCTCCGCGCCGCGACCCTCGCGCTCGACCCGTTCCTGCTGCGCGGCGCGGCGATCGGGACCGCCTTCGGGGCGCGCCGGGAAGGCGCGGCGGGGGTCGTCTATCACGCTGTCGGCGGGACGGTGCCGCTGGCCAGCGGCCTGCCGCTGGTGGCGACGCTCCTCGACCTCGCCGCCGCCGAGCTGCCCGCCGTCTACCAGCGGAGCCCGGCCGAGCGCTTCGGGCAGCGTCTCCGCGCCCGGATCCTGCGCGACGCGCGGCGCCTCATCGTCCCCTCCGCGGCAAGCGCGGAGACCGCGGCGCGCGCCCTCCACGTGCCGCGCGAGCGGGTCCGCGTCATCCCGCTCGCCCCCACGCTCCCCGCGCCCGACCCCCGCCTCCGCGCGCGGTCGGTCGCCCTGCGCGAGCGGCTCGGTTTCCCCGAGCGCTACCTGCTCTTCGCCGGCCGGCACGACGCGCGCAAGGACCTGCGCACCCTCTTCCGCTCGCTCGCCCTCCTGGCCGCCGCACCGGCGCCCGACCCGGAAGGCCCCTGGCCGCCGAGCCTGGTCCTCGCCGGGATGAGCGAGGCGGACGGCGCCGCACTCGAGCGGACGGCGCGCGACGCGGGGATCGCCCCGCTCGTGCGGATCGCCGCGCGCCTCGAGCCGGCCGAGCTGGCGGCGCTGATGGGTGGCGCCCGCGCCTTCGTCTACCCGGCGCTCACCGAGGCGAACGGTCTCGCGGTCATCGAGGCGCTGGCGCTGGGCACGCCGGTCGTGGCGAGCAAGGTCGGCGCGCTCCCCGAGCTCGTCGCACAGGCGGGGATCCTGGTCGAGCCGCGCGACGCCGAGCGGCTCGCCGCCGCCCTCGCCACGCTCTGGAGCGACGAGCGGATCCACCGCCGGCTGGCCGGCTCGGCCCACGCCCGGGCGCGCGGCCCGCGGCGCAGCTGGGCCGACGTCGCCGCGGAGACGCGGGTCGTCTACGCCGAGGCGGCGGGGGCGGTGGGCGTCTGACCCGGACGGCGCGATATACTACGCAAGCAGCGTAGTCATGTGTGCCACCAGCCGTCTCATCGCCTCGCCGCTCGCGCTGGCGCTGGTGCTTGCGCTCGACCAGCATCCCGGGGGCGCGCGGCTGTCGGAGCTCGCGAGCGCGGTTGGCTCTCCGCTGAGCAGCGTGCAGCGGGCCCTCGAGGCGCTCCTGGCCGACCGCTTCGTCGGCCGTCGCGGCAACGGGCGCCCTCGCTACCGGCTCGAGCCGTCGCATCCCGCACACGACGCGCTGGTCGAGCTGGCGGCGCGCCTCCCGGACCAGGATCGGGCGCTCGAGGTCGTCCTGCGCGCCAGCCCGGCGGTCGAGTTCGCCGCCCGCGATGGCGACGGCCTGCTGATCGTGCTGCGCGCCTTTGCCGATCCGGCCGCTCTGCTGGCGCTCGATCGTGCACTGGGCCGGATCGTCGCCGGCCGGACCGACGCGCCGGCGCTTCTCCGCCTTGACCACGGCGACCTCGTTCGCGAACCGGCGCAGGCCCGCCGCCACCGGTCGCGTGCGATCCGCGCGACCCCGATCAGGGGCACGATCGCCCGCTCCTTCCCCGACAGGAGCCGTCGCGGCGACCCGCGGGCTCGGCGGCTCGGCCGACCGCACCCGACGCTGCCGCCCGTCTCGCGGCGGGCCGTCGCCGCCCTCGCGCGCCGCTACCGTCTCCGCGCGATCGGCCTCTTCGGCTCCGCGGTGCGCGAGGACTTCCGGCCCGATTCGGACGTGGACCTCCTGGTCGAGCCCAGGGCGGACGCCCGCCTCTCGTTCCTCGACCTGGCGGCGATCGCGGAGCGGATGGAGGCGCTCCTCGATCGCGACGTGGACGTGGCGACGCCCGGCAGCCTCGCCCCCGAGGTGCGTGCACGGGTCGAGCGGGAGCTAGTGACGCTCCATGGATGAGCGCGACCGTCGGGCCCTCGAGGCGATCGCCGAGCACGCGCACCGCGCTTCGCGCTACGCCGACGAGGGCGGGGAGACGTGGTATCTCGACGATCGGACGGTCGACGCCGTGGCCCTCCGCGTGGAACAGCTGGGCGAGGCGGCGAAGCAGGTCTCGGAGAAGGTCCGCGCACGCCACCGCGGGCTTCCGTGGGCACACATGACGCGCCTGCGCGATCTGACCGCGCACCACTACGGCCGGATCGACCCGGAACGACTTCGCGACACGATCGAGGGCGACCTGCCCGGGCTGATCGAGGGGGTCGAGGCGATCCTCCGCGAGACCCGGTCCGCAGGCTAGACCGCCATCCCGCCGGGCGGCGGCGTCGCGCCGAGCTTCCAGGTCACCTTCGTGCCGATCGGCACGACCTGGACGAAGGTCTGGCCCGGCGTCAGCGTCACCGGCTCCCGGGTCGGCCGGCCGGTCGCCGGGTCGACGTGCCAGAGGAGCGTCGGCGCCCCCTCGTCGGCCTTCGTCCAGTAGGCCTGCTCCAGCCGTCCGTCGTGGAAGACGAGGGCGGCGCCGCCGGCGGTGTAGGCGAGCTCGAGCCGCCCCTTCTCCGGGTGCGGGTCGTTGGTGAGGCGCCCGGCCTTCATGGAGAGGACGACGACGTTGGCGGGGGCCACCTGGCGGTCGGTCGCGGCGTCGATCTCCGGCTGGCCGCCGCTGAAGCGCAGGTAGCGGTTCGTCCCCGCGTCGTAGCGGTAGCCGATCTCGTTCCAGGGGTAGGGCACCGTGATCGTGCCACCGGCCGGGCGCTCCAGGCCCGGCCACGCCGCGCCGAACGTCCAGTGACCCGTCCCCGGCGCCGGCGCGCCGAGCTTGCGCGCCAGCTTGAGGAGCGTCTTCGTGTCGCTGTAGACGTTGTGTGGGGCGAAGCGCTCCCGGATGCGGAACATGTACGAGCCCTCGTAGCGGAAGCCGTCGGCGTTGTAGACGAGGGAGCCGTCGACGCTGCGCAGGTAGGCGAGGGCGTTGGGCGCGCCGCCGACGTGGACGTAGAGCGGGCGCCACTCGGCCGCCCAGGCAACGAAGTAGAGGCGGGCGCTGCGGATCGGCCCGATCGACTCGACGTCGGTGGCGTGGAAGAGGGCGAGGTAGCGCGGCACGCCGCCCTCGGCCGGTGCCTGGAAGACGACGCGGGCGAGGCTGAGGCCGGACTGCGGGCGGGCGTCCGGGTGGTCGTCGATCATGACCGCCACGACCGGGCGGGCGGCCAGGTCGGCCGGCGTCGAGAGGCCGTCGAGCGGGCCGGCGACGAGCGGGATCGGGGTGGGGGTGGGGACTGGTGTCGGCGTCGGGGCCGGCGTGGGACGCGGGGTCGGCGTGGGCGAGGGCGTCGGGCCGGGCGTCGGGCTCGCGCTCGGACTCGGGGTCGGGGCCGACGTCGGCGTGGGCGTGGCCGAGGCGAGCAGCCCGCTCAGCGGCGAAGCGCCACCGCTCGCCACCAGGAAAAGGGCGGCGCCGAGCGCCACGGCGATCGCCACCAGGGCGATCGGGCGGGATCGGGCCGGGGGGTCGCGGCGCGGCTGTGCCTGTCGCGTGGGGCGCGGACGGGTCAGCTCTCACCTCCGGGGACGTCGCGGGCGCCGGGTCGATCGTGCGACGCGCGGATGGTAGCAGCGCGGGCCGGGGCGGCGGTGGCGGTTGTCGTCGGGGCGCGGTAGGCTTCGCTCAGAACGCGAAAGGAAGGTCGACCATGGCTCGCAAGAACGGCAAGGAGATGGAGACGGGCGTGCTCGCGCAGGCCGAATCGGAGCCGGCCGGGCCGGGGGACGGGCCGACCGCGGTGCCGATCGCCGAGGCGGCCGAGGAGACGGTGGGCGAAGGGGAGAGCCCCGGACGCCCGGAGTCGATCACCCTCGAGCGTGGAGGCGCCGAGCAGGTGACCGCGGACACCGTCCGCATCACGATGGGCGCCGCCGGGATGGTCGAGGCGAAGGAGGTCTCGGTCGTCCAGGGGGCCGTCGGGATGGTCCGGGCCGAGGACGTCTCGATCACGCAGGGTGGCGTGGGGATGGTCGCCGCCGAGGAGGTCGAGATCCGGCAGGGCGGGGCCCAGTGGATCCTGGCGCGGGAGGAGGTCTCGATCGAGCAGGGCGGCGCGATGTGGATCACGGCCGGGCACGTCGAGATGAAGCCGGGGTCGGGCGCCGTCTTCGTCATCGCCCCGCGCGTGGAAGGCGAGATCCGGGCCCTCTTCGACTGGCGGGGCGCGCTCGCCTTCGGGGCGGCCTTCGGGATGGTGGCGGGGATCGTGCGGAGCGCTCGCCGCCGCCGCTGAGCCACCGCCGCGCCACCGCTGAGCCGGAGCCACACCCGGGGGCCGGGCTGCCCCATACCGCGCCGCGCAGGCGTCGCCGGCGGTCGGTATCCACTGTGAGTGGTCGAATCGGCCCCGAGCGAGCGCGGTGGCACCGGCCAAGTGGCACTCCGCGCCGCCGATCACTCGCGGACGCCGCCGTTCTCACCACTGGGGGTGGTAGCGGGGCCGGCCCCTACCTACCCGGCCGCCTCGACCTCGTAGTCGAAGGTGGCGATCGAGGCGCTCAGCACCTGGATGAAGATCTGGCCGCGTGGCAGGACCACCTCCGTCCCGTCCGGCCCGAGGAAGCGGAGGCGGCCCGGCACGCTCGCCTTCGACCACGTGCCGGCGACGACGCGGCCCTCGAGGAAGATCCAGGCCTTGCCCGAGCCGATCACGTCGGCCTCGAGGCGCCCGAGCGCACCGGCGATCGAGGAGGAGCGGCGGATCGGCACCTCCATGATCACCACGGTGGTGGGCGCGATCCGCGGCCCGGTGCCGGGCGTGCCGCTGCCCGGGTTCTCGGCCGGTCCGGCGTCGCGCTGCTCCTTCCCGTCGACGGAGCGGAGCCAGGTGTTGCCGGCACGGTCGTACGTGTAGGCGACGCGCTCGGAGCTGTAGCGGACCTGGATCGTGCCGCCGTCGGCACCGCGCTCGGCCTCGGGGACGGCGTCGCGGAACGGGCGCAGCGCCGCCGGGTCGGTCGGGTCGTAAGCCAGGTGATCGTCGGTCGCGGGGAGCTTGAGGGCCAGCTCGCGAAGCCGCGTCATGTCGGTGTAGATGTTGTGCGGCGCCGACCGCCACTTGACGCGGCAGATCTGAGGGCAGTCGAAGCGCGGGCTCTGGGAGTCCATGTTGAGGACGTCGGTCTGCGGGCCGTTCAGGTAGGCCTTGAGCGGCGGCGGCCCGCCGTGGTGGGCGTAGACGGCGCGCCACTCGGCCGCCCAGCGCACGAAGTAGAGCCGGGCGCTCCGCTCCGGCCCGATCGACTCGGGCTCGCCCGACTGGAAGATCGCCATGTAGCGCGGGATGTTTCCCTCGGCCGGCGCCTGGAAGACGATGCTGGCGGCGGCCAGGCCCGCCTGCGGCCGCGCGGCGACCGAGTCGTCGAGCATGATCGCGATCGGGTAGCGGTGCGCCAGCTCGGCGGCGACGAGGATCCCGGAGAGGTCCTCGGCGACGAGGTTGCCGGGCGTCGGCGAGGGGCTCGGCGACGGCGAAGGGCTGGGCGAGGCCGACGGGCTGGCCGACGCGGACGCGGTCGGCGTGAGCGTCGGGGTGGGGCTCGGTTCCGGGGTGGCGGCGACGGCGAACGGGCCGAGGCGCGCGGACGCCAGGATCGCGGTGCCGACCACGAGGACCGCCACGACCGCCAGGCCGCCGACCAGCGCGATCCGGCGACGAGGATCGGCGAAGACGGCCCGCAGGCGAGCGACAAGGAGCCGCGCCCGGTCGGAGGGGGACGGCGAGCGCTCGTCGGGGGAAGACGCCATCTGCGGAGAGGATACCCCGGCCCGGCCCGTGCCGGTCGGGCGGCGGCGATGGGCTACACTCTCGGCCGAGACGATCCGTCCGCGCGAGCGGACCGCCACGGAGACGCACCCACCTCGTGATCCATCCCTCGGCCGACGTCGCGGCCGACGCCACGATCGGCCCCGGCACCCGCATCTGGCACCGTGCCCAGGTCCGCGAGGGGGCCGTCATCGGGGCCGACTGCATGGTCGGCAAGGACGTCTACATCGACCACCGGGTCCGCATCGGCGACCGCGTCAAGATCCAGAACGGGGCGCTCGTCTACCACGGCGTCACCGTCGAAGACGGTGTCTTCATCGGCCCCGGGGCGATCCTGACCAACGACCGCTTCCCGCGCGCCATCACCGCCGAGGGCGGCCTCGCCGGCGCCGGGGACTGGGAGCTCTCGCCGATCGTGCTCCGCTACGGTGCCTCCATCGGCGCCGGGGCGATCGTCGTCGCCGGCGTCGAGGTCGGGCGCTTTGCCACCGTCGGGGCGGGCGCGGTGGTGACCCGGAGCGTGGTCGACCACGCCCTCGTCGCCGGCAACCCGGCGCGCCGGATCGGCTGGGTCTGCGCCTGCGGATGGCGGCTGGCGGCCGATGGCGGCCGGCCCTTCCCCGGCGACGCCGAGGGGGTCGCCCGCTGCCCGCGCGACCGCCGCCGCTACGTGGTCGCCGGCGACCGCTGCGCGGAGGAGGCGCTCGTCCGATGATCCCGCTCTCGCGTCCCGACCTCGGCCCGGAGGAGGAGCGCGCCGTCCTCGAGGTGCTCCGCTCCGGGATGCTGGCCATGGGCCGCCGGACGCAGGCGTTCGAGGAGGCGTGGGCGGCCTACTGCGGCGTCCGCCATGCCATCCTCATGAGCAACGGGACGGTCGCCCTGGAGGCCGCCCTGCGGGCGCACGGGATCGGGCCGGGCGACGAGGTGATCACCGCCAGCTTCAGCTTCAACGCGACCGTCTCGGCGATCCTGCTCACCGGCGCGCGGCCGGTCTTCGTGGACGTGCGCGAGGACGACTTCTGCATCGACCCCGCGGAGGTCGATGCGGCGGTCACGCCGCGCACGCGGGCGATCGTGCCGGTCCACCTCTACGGGCTGATGGCCGACATGGACCCGCTGGAGACGGTCGCCCGCCGGCACGGTCTCCTGATCGTCGAGGACGCCGCCCAGGCGCACGGCGCGACCTACCGCGGCCGCAAGGCTGGGCGGTTCGGGACGGCGATGTTCAGCCTCTACGCGACCAAGAACCTGATGACCGGCGAAGGCGGCTTCGCCACGACCGACGACGACGCGGTCGCCGGCGCGATCCGCCTCTACCGCAACCACGGCATGCGCGTCCGCTATCACCACGACGCGCTGGGCTCGAACTTCAAGCCGACCGACATCGCCGCGGCGATCGGGCTGGCGCAGCTGGCGCGCCTCGACGAGCGCAACGAGCGGCGGCGTCGCAACGCCGCCCGTCTCACGGCCGGCCTCGCCGGCTACCTCGTGCCGCGTGTCCCGGAGGGGCGCGAGCACGCCTGGCACCAGTACACGATGCGCTTCCCCGGCGAGCGGGACCCGGTCGCCGCCGCGCTCACCGAGCGCGGGATCGACACCCTGATCTACTACCCGATCCCGATCCACCGCCAGGCTTACCTCCAGGCGATCCTGCCCGGTGCGGCCGACCAGCCGCTCCCGGTCACCGACCGGCTCGCCGCGGAGGTCCTCTCCATCCCGGTCCGCCCCAACCTGACCGACGAGGAGGTCGACGCGGTCATCGCCGCGGTGCGCGAGGTCGCCGCCCCGGTCGCCGGCGCGGCCGGCGCGGCGGTCGCCACGACGTGAGCCGTCCGGCGCGCCTGCGGATCGGCCTCGTCGGCCTCGGGACGATGGGGCGCAACCACCTGCGCGTGATCGGTGCGCGCGACGACGCCGAGGTCGTGGCCGTGGCGGACCCGGTGCCCGAGGCGCTCGAGGCCGCGGTCGCGGCGAGCGGCGCCCGCGGCTACGCCGACCACGGCGCGCTCCTGGCCGAGGAGCGGCTGGACGCCGTGATCGTCGCCTCACCCACGACCCTCCACCGCCCGATCGCCCTCGACGTCCTGGCCTCGGGCGCAGCCGTCCTCGTCGAGAAGCCGCTGGCGGCGACCGTCGCCGAAGGCCGAGAGCTGGTCGAGGCCGCCCGGTCGGCCGGCCTGCCGCTCCAGGTCGGCCACATCGAGCGCTTCAACCCGGCGGTGATGGAGTTGGGCGCGCGCCTCGCCGACGGCGCGCTCAGCCGGATCTACTCGATCAAGACGCTCCGCGCCGGGCCGCTCCCCGAGCGGATCCGCGACGTCGGCGTGGCGATCGACCTGGCGACCCACGACGCGGACATCCTCTGCCACCTCGCCGGGGCGCGGCCCGAGCGCGTCTACGCCGAGACGACGCGCCAGGTCCACACCGCGCACGAGGACCTCCTCTACGGCCTCTTCCGCTTCCCCGACGGGGTCGTCGGCCTGCTCGACGTCAACTGGCTCACGCCGGAGAAGCAGCGCCGCGTCACCGTCCTCGGCGAGGAGGGGATGTTCGGGGTCGACTTCCTGACCCAGCGCCTCGCTTTCACCCGCGGGCGCAAGGAGCTCGAGCCGACCTACCTGGGGGGCTACGCCCCCACCTTCGCCGGCGAGACGAGCGAGCTGCCGGTCGAACCGGCCGAGCCGCTGGCCCGCCAGCTCGACGCCTTCCTGCGGACCGTCCGCGACGGCACGCCGCCCGCCGTCTCCGGCGAGGAGGGGCTCTGGGCGGTCCATCTCGCCAGCCTGCTGCTCGAATCGGCGGCGACGCGCCGCGCCATCGAGCTGCGTCCCTCGGAGGTCCCCGCATGAAGTCCGCGAAGCCGATGGATGGGGCGCGCTCGACGACGGCACCCGAGGCAGCGCCCCCCTGGCTCGGCGAGCCGGGCACGGTCGGGCGGGTCGCCGTCGTCGGCGCCGGGAAGATCGGCCTGCCGCTCGCCGCCCAGTACGCCTCGGCCGGCTGGACGGTCGTCGCCTGCGACGTCAACCCGGCGGTCGTCGAGTCGATCAACGCCGGTCGCTCGCACGTCGCCGAGGAGGCCGGCCTGGCCCAGAAGGTCGCCGAGGCGCACGCCGCCGGACGCCTCTCGGCCACGCTCGACACGACCGCCGCGGCCCGCGACGCCGACGTCGTGGTGGTCATCGTCCCGGTCATGCTCTCGGAGGAGCAGACGCCCGACTACCGCTTCATCGATCCGGCGACGGCGGCGATCGCCGCCGGCCTTCGCTCCCCGGCCGACCGCGGTGCGCCCACGCTCGTGATCTATGAGACGACGCTCCCCGTCGCCGACACGCGGCTCCGCTTCGGGCCGATGCTCGCCGCGGCGAGCGGCCTGCCGATGGGCGACCCCGAGCGCGGCTTCCTGCTCGCCTTCAGTCCCGAGCGCGTCTTCTCCGGCCGCATCCTGCGCGACCTGGCGACCTACCCCAAGCTGGTCGGCGGGGTCGACGCGGTCTCGGCGGCACGTGCCGCCGCCTTCTACCGGAGCGCGTTGACGGCCGAGGTCTGGGAGCTCTCGAGCGCCGAGGCGGCCGAGTTCGCCAAGCTCGCCGAGACGACCTACCGCGACGTCAACATCGCCCTGGCCAACGAGTTCGCCCGCTACGCCGACCGGGTCGGGGTCGACATCCGCGAGGTGATCCGCGGCGCCAACTCGCAGCCGTTCAGCCACGTCCACCAGCCGGGCATCGGCGTCGGCGGTCACTGCATCCCGGTCTACCCCTACTTCCTGATCTCGCGGGGGAGTGAGTTCGCCCTGGCCGAGCTGGCCCGTCGGATCAACGACGGCCAGGTCGGGCTCGCCGTCGCCGCCCTCGAGCACGAGCTGGGCGATCTCGAGGACGTGCCGGTCCTCGTGCTGGGACTGACCTACCGCGAGGACGTCCACGAGCTCGCCTACTCCTGCGCCGTCCCCCTGATCGAGCGGCTCCGCTTCCACGGCGCCGACGTCTGGGCGCACGATCCGCTCCTCTCGGCCGACGAGGTCGAGCGTCTCGGAGCGCGGCCGCACCGCTGGGGCGAGCCGTCGGAGGCGCGCGCCATCGTCGTCCAGACGGGGGCCGCCCTCTACCGGGAGATGGACTTCGCCCCCTTCCCGCACCTGGCGGTCCTC
>MGMJ01000083.1:18002-18378 GCA_001794945.1 Chloroflexi bacterium GWC2_73_18 | reverse complement strand
CGTGCAGGATCCGGGGTCGCGAGGCGGGTCGGGCGGCGGGCGCCGCGCGGCGGCCGCCGGCCGTCTCGCCGGGCGGTGATCGACGCCGCCGCGCCGGGGGGCCGGGCGGTCGTCATGTACGTCTTCAACCCGTGCACCTACGACACGCGGGTCCTTCGGGAGGCCGCCTCGCTGGCGGCGGCCGGCCGGACGGTGACGGTGGCGGCGACCCTCGAGCCGGGCCTGCCGCGCGGGGAGGTGCGCGGCGGGGCGCGGATCCTCCGATTCCCCGGGCGCTCTTCCCGCGCGGGGCCGCTGCGCAGGCTGACGCGCTACTTGGGGCTCGTCGCCTGGAGCTGGCGGGTGGCGCGGGCCGGGCTCCGCGGCGACGTCCATC
>MGMJ01000083.1:0-17973 GCA_001794945.1 Chloroflexi bacterium GWC2_73_18 | reverse complement strand
GACAGCCACGAGCTCTTCCTCGAGGCGGGCCGGGTCGCCCGCATCCGCGGCCCGGGGCGGTGCCTCCTCGCCGCGCTGGAGGGCCGCCTGGCGCGCCGAGCCGACCTGGTCGTCACCGTCAACGAGGCGATCGCCGCCGAGCTGGCGACCCGCCACCGGCTGCCGCGGCCCCCGCTGGTGGTGATGAACTGCCCGCCGCTCGAGCCGCTCCCCGGCGGACCCGACCCGCTGCGCGCCGCGGCCGGCATCGCGGCCGACCGACCGGTCGTCCTCTACACGGGCGGCTTCCTGCACGATCGCGGGCTCGAGCTGCTGGCGGACGCCTTCCTCGAGCCGCCACTGCAGGGTGGTGCCGATGCGGGCGGGGCCGGCACCGGTCCCGGCGCGGCGCTCGTCTTCCTCGGCTTCGGGCCGCTGGAGGGCGAGCTGCGGCGGCGGGCCGCCGACCCGCGCTGGGCGGGGCGGCTCTTCGTCCTGCCGCCCGTCGAGCCGGGACTGCTCCTCGACTGGACGCGCGGTGGCGACGTCGGCGTGATCGCGTTCCTGCCGGTCAACCGGAACAACGAGCTCGCCTCGCCGAACAAGCTCTTCGAGTACCTGATGGCGGGCGTGCCGGTCGTCGCCAGCGACCTGCCGGTCATGGCGGCGATCGTGCGTGAGACGGGGACCGGGGCGACCTTCCGACCCGGCCACGCTCGCTCGCTCGCCGAGGCGCTGGCCGGGATCCTCGCCCTCGGTCCGGTGGAGCGCGCCGCATTGCGCACGCGCTGCCGCGCCGCCGCCGAGGCGCGCTACCACTGGGAGCGCGAGGCCGCCCGACTCGTCGCCGCCTACGCCGGGCTGACGGCATGAGGCTGGCCAGCGTCGTGGGGACGCGCCCGCAGCTGATCAAGGCGGCCGCCGCCCGGCCGGCGCTGGAGCGCCGCCACCGGTCGGTCCTGGTCGACACCGGCCAGCACTACGACGACGAGATGGCCGGCCGCTTCTTCGAGGAGCTCGGGCTGCCCGCGCCCGACCGATCGCTGCGGGTCGGCGGGCTGAGCCGGGCGGCCGCACTGGCGGCCATGATCGAGCGGCTCGAGCCGGTCCTGGTCGAGCTGCGTCCCGACGCGGTCGTCGTCTACGGCGACACGATCTCGACGCTCGCCGGCGCGCTCGCGGCCGCGGCGCTCGACCTGCCGCTCGCCCACGTCGAGGCCGGTCTCCGCTCGGGCGACCGACGGATGCCCGAGGAGCAGAACCGGGTCGTCGTCGACCACCTCGCCGGGCTCCTCTTCCCGCCGGGGCCCGAGGCGGTCGCCAACCTCGCCGCCGAGGGGATCGTCGACGGCGCGGCTGGCCGCCGGGTCGCCGCCGTCGGCGACCTGATGCAGGATCTCTGCGCGGTGACGCTCCCGGCCGCCCGTGACGCGTCACCGCTCGCCGGGTTCGACGTCTCGCCCGGCCGCTACGTCTTCGCCACCGTCCACCGCGCCGAGAACCGCGGGTACGCGGCGGTCCGGGAGTGGCTGGCGGTGCTCGACGGGCTGGCCCGCGCGGACGGCGCGCGCCGGCCGGTCGTCCTGGCGCTCCACCCCGGCACCGCCCGCGCCATCGAGGAGGCGGGGGCCGCCGTCCCGCCGACGGTGCGGATCATCGCGCCGCAGGGCTACCGGATGACGCTGACGCTCCAGCTCCACGCCGCGGCCGTGGTGACCGACTCGGGCGGTGTCCAGCGCGAGGCGGCCTGGCTGGGGACGCCGGCGCTCGTCCTGCGCGAGACGACCGAGTGGCCCGAGACGCTCGAGGGCCACGGCGGCCGGGGCGCGCTCGTCGGCCGGGACGCGGGCCGGGCGCTCGAGGCCCTGGCGCGGCTCGCCCCACGGTCCGGGGCGGTCGCCGCCGCGGAACGGCGGGCGCGCGAGGCCGTGGTGCCGCCCGCCGGCGCCGCCGAGGCGATCGCCGCCGAGCTGGAGCGATGGCGGCCCTGACCGGGACGAGCCCGTCGGCCGCGCGGGCGGGCGCGGCGAGGCCCGCCGTCGTCGCCCTCGTCTACAAGACCGCGACGCACGACGCACGGGTCCTGCGCGAGGCCGAGACGCTCGCCGCCGCCGGCTACGACGTGACGCTCGTCGCCCTCTGGCGGCCCGGCCTGCCGCGCGAGGAGCGACGGGGCGAGGCGCGGATCCTGCGCGTCCCCTTCGAGCCGCTCGACGACCGGATCGTGCGCGTCTTGGCCACGCTCGCCTCGCCCGGGAGGTGGAGGCGGCGACGCGGGGCCGACCCCCGGCCGGCGACGAGTGCGCCGCGGGCGCTCCGGCCGCCCGACGACGGCGCCCCCGCCTCGGCCCGCCACGCCGTCGGGCGCGCCTTCCGCCGGGTGACCCGCCCCCTCCGCTGGACGCTCGTCCACCGCGCCTGGTACCGCGCCGTCCGCCGTGAGCTCCCCGCCGCCGCCGCCTGGCACGCCCACGACCTGCTGACGCTGCCGCTCGCCGCCCGCTTCGCCCGTGAGCGTGGCGGCCGCCTCGTCTACGACAGCCACGAACTCTTCCTCGAGTCGGGGCGCATGGCGCGCTCGCGCGGGCCCGCGCGGTGGGCCCTGCGGCGGCTGGAGGCGCGCCTCATCCGGCAGGCGGATGCGGTCGTGACCGTCAACGAGGGGATCGCCGCCGAGCTCCTGCGACGCTACGCGCTTGCGCCGCCGCCGCTGGTGGTCATGAACTGCCCACCGCGCTGGCACCCCGAGGCCGGCGAGGAGCCGCCGCCCTCGGACCGGCTGCGGCAGGCGCTCGACATCCCGCCGGGTCGGCGCATCCTCCTCTACCAGGGCGGCTTCAGCGAGCACCGTGGCCTCGAGCAGATCGCCGAGGCGCTGCTGGCGCCCGAGCTGGCGCACGCGGCAGCCGTCTACCTCGGCTACGGACCGCTGAGGGCGCGCCTGGTGGCGCTCGCCGCGGAGCCGCGCTTCGCCGGCCGGCTGCACGTCCTGGACGCGGTCCCGCCCGACGAGCTGCTGGACTGGACCGCCTCGGCCGACGTCAGCCTCATCCCGCTCCAGCACTCGACGCTCAACCACTGGCTCAACTCCCCTAACAAGCTCTTCGAGAGCCTCGCCGCCGGGGTGCCGGTGGTGGCCAGTCGCTTCCCCGTCATCGAGCGGATCGTCCGCGAGTGCGGGGCCGGCGAGCTGCTCGACGATCCGACCGACCCGGCCGAGCTGGCGGCGGCCGCCGCCCGCATCCTGGCGCTTTCGCCGGATGCCTTCGCCGCGCTTCGGCGCCGCTGCCGGCGCGCCGCCCTCGAGCGTCTCAACTGGGAGACCGAGGGCGGCCGGCTCGTCGAGCTCTACCGGCGCCTCGCGCCGCTGCCGTGACCGCCACGCCCCCCGTCGCGCCCGCCGTCGTCGCCTTCGTCTACAACCCTGCCACCCACGACACCCGGGTGCTGCGCGAGGCGGAGACGCTCGCCGGCGCCGGCTACGACGTGACCCTCGTCGCCCTCTGGCGGCCCGGCCTGCCGCGCGAGGAGCGCCGCGGGGCGGTGCGCGTCCTGCGCCTCCCGTTCGAGCCGCTCGACGACCGGGTCGTTCGCCTGCTCGGCGCGCTCGGGTCCCCGCGGCGCTGGCTCCGGGGGCGGCGCGCGGAGCGCACGGCTACGCCGGCCGGTTCGGGTCCGCCGCGCGAACCCGCCGCCCGGTCCGGACGCCCTGGCGGCCCGGCCACCCGGCTCCGCCAGGGGCTCGCGCGCGCCGTCCGGCGAGGCTTCGAGCCGGTCCGCTGGCCGCTCATCCAGCGCGCCTGGTACGGTGCCGTCCGTGACGTGCTCCCGGCCGCCGCGGTCTGGCACGCCCACGACCTCTCCACCCTGCCGCTCGCCGCGCGCTTCGCCCGCGAGCGTGGCGGCCGCCTCGTCTACGACAGTCACGAGCTCTACCTCGAGTCCGGGCGGATGGCGGAGGTGCGCGGGCTCCGCCGCCGGCTCCTCGAGCGGAGCGAGGGGCGGCTGGCCCGCCGCGCCGACGCGGTCGTGACCGTCAACGAGGGGATCGCCGCCGAGCTGTGGCGCCGCTACCGGCTGGCACGGACCCCGCTGGTGGTCATGAACTGCCCGCCGCGCTGGCATCCCGAGGCCGGCGAGGAGCCGCCCCCGTCCGACCGGCTGCGCGCCACGCTCGCTCTCCCGACCGACCGGCGCATCCTCCTCTACCAGGGCGCCTTCAGCCCCGACCGCGGGCTCGAGCGGATCCCCCGGGCGCTCCTCGCGCCGGGCCTCGAGGCGGCGGTGGCCGTCTTCCTCGGCTACGGGCCCCTCAGGGACGAGCTGGAGGCGCTCGCCGCCGACCCGCGCTTCGGCGGCCGCCTCTTCGTGCTCGACGCGGTCCCGCCCGACGAGCTGCTGGAATGGACCGCCTCGGCCGACGTCAGCCTGATCCCGACCCAGCCGGGCACGCTCAACAACCGCCTCACCAGCCCCAACAAGCTCTTCGAGAGCCTCGCCGCCGGGGTGCCGGTCGTGGTCAGCCGCCTCCCCGTGGTGGAGCGGCTCGTGGCGGACCTCGACGTCGGCGAGCTCGTCGGCGACCCCACCGACCCGGCGCAGCTGGCGGCCGCGATCGGACGGATCCTGGCCCTCTCCCCCGACGATCGCGCCGCCCTGCGCCGCCGCTGCCGGCGCGCCGCGCTGGAGCGCTACAACTGGGAGATCGAGGGAGCCCACCTCGTCGGCCTCTACGCCCGGCTGGCGCCGCTCCCGCCTGCCGGGGCTCCCTCCGCCCCGCCCCCGCCCGCCTGAGCGCCGGCCGCGATCACCGCCGCCTCGGCCTCCTGGCGCGCCCGCTGCTCGGCCGTCCGCGTGCGATAGAGCTCGACCACCTCGGCCGGCTCGCCGAGGGCGATCACCTCGCCGTGGTCGAGCAGGAGCGCGCGGTTGCAGAGCTCGGTGACGAACTCGAGGTCGTGGGTGACCAGCACGATCGCCTTCGCCTCGCGGATCAGCTCCCGGATCCTCACCAGCGACCTGGCGCGGAAGACCTGGTCGCCGGTCGCCAGCACCTCGTCGAGGAGGAGGATGTCGGGCTGCACGGCGGTGGCGATGGCGAAGCCAAGCCGGGCGCGCATGCCGGTCGAGTAGGTCTTCAGCGGCGCGTCGATGAAGGCGCCCAGCTCGCTGTACTCGGTGATAGCCGGCGTCAGCCCCTCCATGGTGCGGCCGTCGATCCCCAGGAAGGCGCCGACGAGGCCGATGTTGTCGCCGCCCGACAGCTCCTGGTCGAAGCCGGCGCCCAGCGTCAGCAGCGCGCTGATCTCGCCGCGCACGGCGACCTCGCCCTCCGAGGGGCGGATGATCCCGGCCAGCGTCAGCAGGAGCGTGCTCTTGCCGGCCCCGTTCGGGCCGATCACCGCCAGCGAGTCGCCGTGCTCGAGGCGCAGGTCGACGTGGCGGAGCGCCCAGAAGCGGCGGTGGCTGCCGTCGCGGTGGAGAAGGCGGGCGAACCAGCCGCGCATCGTCGTCCTGCGAGTGAAGCGCAGGTCGTACTGGACGCCGAGGTCGCGCACCTCGACGACCGGATCGGTCGCCGCCGGGTCTCTCGCCGCGGGTCCGCCCGGGATCGCGCTCACAGGACCTTGGCGAAGGCGGGTTCGAGCCGCTTGAAGAAGGCGACCCCGATCGCCCCGAGGAGGACCGAAACGGCGAGGACGGCCGCCAGCGCGCCCCAGTCGGGTGACCGGCCGTAATAGACGAGGTCGCGGTAGGCGGAGAGGACCGGGTAGAAAGGGTTGACCGTCTCGACCAACCGAAGCGTGCGGTTGGCTTCGGGGAAGAAGGCCTCGAACGACCAGAGGACCGGCGAGAGGTAGAACCAGAGGCGGAGCGCGTGGCGGCTCACGTTGCGCAGGTCGCGGAAGAAGACGTTGATGGCGGCGGCGAAGAGGGCCAGGGCGAAGGTGAGGGCGAACTGGACGACGGCCACGAGCGGGATCAAGACCAGGAGGGCGCTGATGCGCGCCGGGTAGAGGAGAACGAGCATGATCCCCATCGCCGCCAGCCCGAAGCCGAAGTTGTAGGTCGCTGCCAGGACCGAGGAGGCGGGCAGCACGATCTTGGGGAACTGGAGCTGCTTGATCAGCTTGTCGCGGGTGGTGACCGAGCCGATGGCGTCCTCGATCGCCGTGGAGAACCACTTCCAGGGCACCAGCGCCGAGAAGATGAAGATCGGGTAGTCCGCCACGCTGCGCTGGAAGATGACCGTCACCAGGATCGTGTAGACGGCCATCTGGAGGAGCGGGTCGAGGATCCACCAGACCTCGCCCAGCAGCGTGTTGGAGCTGGTGTGGCGCAGGTCGGCGCCGACCAGGTAGCGCACCAGGCGGCGGCGCGACCAGAGCTCGCCGAGGCCCTCCGCGACCATCTCGAGCGGTCCCGCCTGGCGGTGCGTCGAGAGGGAGGTCCTCACCTCCGTGCGGGTGGCCATCTGCGCGGCGTAGGGTAGCATGCCCCCCGTGACCGCGACCCGCGCTCCCCGGCCCCGGGAACCGGTCCGGCCGGTCGCCATGTTCACCCACTCCTACTACCTCGAGGACGCGCGCGTGCGCCGCGAGGCGGAGACCCTGGCGGCGTCCGGCCGGCCGGTCGAGGTCTTCTGCCTGCGCAACGAGGGCGAGCCGGAGCGCGACGAGCGGGCCGGCGTGACCATCCTGCGTCTCCCCGTGCGGCGTCACCAGGGGGCGGGGATGGCCACCTACCTGGGCGAGTACCTCCACTTCTTCTGGCGGGCCGGGCTCCTCGCCACGCGCCGCCACCGCCGGCGCCACTACGCGCTCCTCCAGGTCCACACGCTCCCCGACTGGCTCGTCTTCGCCGGCCTGCCGATCCGCCTCGCCGGCGTCCCGCTCCTGCTCGACCTGCACGAGGCGATGCCGGAGTTCTTCCGGACCCGCTTCCCCGGCGCCTCGCGGCGCTCCGTCCTCGCCGCCCTGCGGCTCGCCGAGCGCGCCTCCATCGCCGCCGCCGACGCGGTCATCACCGTCAACGAGGCGCTGGCCGAGCGGCTGCGCGGCATCGGCGTCCCGGCGGAGAAGGTGACGGTGATCGTCAACAGCCCGGACGCGAGCCTCTTCGACCTGGCGCGCCACCCGCTGCGGTCGTTCATGGGCGACGGCTTCCTCCGGCTCATCTACGCCGGGGCGGTGACGCCGCTCTACAACCTCGACGTGGCGGTCGAGGCGCTGGCGCTCCTCGCCCGCGAGGATGGCGGGGACGGGTCGCTCGAGGTCCGCCTCGAGGTCTACGGCCGGGGCGACGCCCTCGATGAGCTGCGGGAGCTGGTCGCCGCGCGCGGTGTCGCCGGGCGCGTCACCTTCCACGGGCGCGTCCCGCTGGAGGAGGTGGCCGGCCGTATCGCGGAGGCCGACGCCGGGCTGGCCCCGGTCCGTCACGTCCCCTTCACCGACTTCAGCCTCTCGGCCAAGCTCTTCGAATACACCGCCATGGGCAAGCCGGTGATCGCCGCCCGTCTCCCCACCGTCGAGCGCTACTTCGGGGCCGACGGCCTGCTCTACTTCAGGCCGGGCGACCCGGTTTCGCTGGCCGAGACGGTGCGCCGGCTGGCCGCCACGGGCCCCGACGCGCGCGAGGCCCAGGTCGCGGCCGCTCGGGCCGCCGCCGAGCGGCTCTCGTGGCGAGTGGAAGGCGCCCGCTACGTCGAGCTGGTGGAGCGGCTCACCTCGGCGAGCCAGCGATCGACGAGGTGACGCAGGCCGCCCGGCAGGAGCGCCGGCCGGCCCTCGTCTCCCGCGCCCGGACCCGGGGCGAGGAGGGGCTCGACCGCGGCGAGATCCTGCCCGTCGACGCAGACGACCCAGCGGACGCCGCTCAGCACCCGCGCCAGCGCCGCGCGCCGGCCCGGCCAGCCGAGCGCCCCACGGAGCCGACCGCCGAGACCGCCGCGGCCCGCCACCTCCACGATCCGACCGACCGGCGGCAGCGGCTCGTCTCCACCGGTCGTCACCACCGTCAGCGTCGAACGCAGCTGGTCCGGCAGCAGCGGCAGCAGCCGCCCGGCCCGGGCGCGGTTGAGGAGGATGACGGCCGTGCCGCCTCCGACCGGCGGGGTGCTCACGAGCCGGCCCCGCGGCCGGTCATCTCCGCGTAGATGGCGCGCAGCTGGACGGCGACCGCGGCGGCGTCGAAGCGCGCCAGCGCGTCGCGGCGCATCGCCGCGCGGTCGAAGCCGGCCCGCTCGACGCGCCCCAGCGCCCGCTCGATCGCCTCGGCGAGCGCCGGCGGGTCGTTCCGCGGGGCCAGCTCGCCGCCCGGGAGCGACTCGGGGCCCTCGCTCCGCGTCGCGCCCAGGATCTCCTCGGGGCCGCCCGAGCGCGTCGTCACGACCGGCAGGCCGGTGGCGAGCGCCTCGGCGACGACGACCCCGAACGTCTCCCAGGGCGAGGCGTGGACGAAGAGGGTCGCCCGCGCCATCGCCGCCGCCACCTCGTCGCGACGGGCGGCCGGCTCGAGGCGGACCGCGTCGCCGATCCCGAGCCGCCCGGCCAGCGCCCGCCAGGCCGCGTCGTCCTCGGGCCGGGCGCCCCCTACCAGGCGGAGCGCCAGGTCCGGCCGCGGCCGCCCGGCGGCGGCCGCACCCCTCCGCACCAGGGCGAACGCCTCGAAAAGGACGTCGATCCCCTTCGAGTCGACCCCCGTGGTGGCGCGGCGGGAGCCGACGAAGAGGAGCTCCGCCGACTCCCGCTGCGCGGCGTCGCGGAACGGGAAGCCGGCCAGCGGCACCGCGTTGGGGACGACCTCGAGCTCGATCCCCGGGAGCGCGGCGCGGATCCGGTCCGCCAGCGGCCCGCTCACCGCCAGGAGGCGACCGCCGGCCGCGGCGGCCGCGTACCGGGCGCGCAGGGCCTCGTCGGCGAAGATGGCGTCGAGCCCGCGCGAGTGCTCCGTGATCGCGTACGGCACGCCGAGGCGACCGGCGGCCGCGGCCGCGGCGGCCCCGTCGGGGTAGCCGGTGTGGGCGTGCAGGAGGTCGAACGGCCGGCGCGAGTGCGCCGCCACCGCGAACGCGGCGAGCGCCTCGGCGTGGGTGGAACCCTCCGTCAGCGGCTCGCGCGGCGCCGGGATCATGACCGGGAGCCGGGCGACGGGGGCCGGGGGCAGCCCGCTCCCCGGCGGCGGCACGACCGCCGCGTCGGGCCGGGCGAGGGCAAGAGCCATGGCGCCCCGGTAGGCCCGCTCCTCGGCGGCGCGCTGCCGGGCCTCTCTCGAGAGGTAGTGGTTCTCGAAACTGGCGACGACCGCCTCCACCCCCGCCCCGAGGAGGGCGCCCACCTGGTCGGCCACGAAGACCCCGCGGACCGGGTCGTCGTGGGCGGGATACCAGCGCGCCACGACGAGGATGCGGGTCATCGCCGGCGAGTATAGGTTCGCGACGATGCGCTACACTCGCTCGCCGCGGCCGTGCCGCCACGATCCCCCATCCCTCGAACCCGCACGAGCAGCCCGACCATGACCTTCCGAGCCAGGCCCTCCGGCGGCCGCCACCGTCGCGGCGGGAAGTCCGACGCTCGCCAGCAGCTGATCGTCAACCTCGCCTTCGTCGGTGTCATCGCCCTCGCTGTCGTCCTGCTGGTGGCGGTCGGCGGGCTCAGCTACTACGACGACCACTTCGCCGCCGTGGCGCGGGCCGGCGACGTCGCGATCAGCAAGGACGAGTGGCGTGCCCGCGTCCTGGTGGACGACTTCGAGCTGACCGCGTTGAAGACCAGGATCGAGAACCAGATGGCGTCGGGCGAGATCCCCGGCGACTACGGCCGGCAGCAGATCGACCTGATCGAGCAGCAACGGACCCAGGTGCCGGCCAACGCGATCGAGGAACTGATCGACGACCGGATCCAGACCACGCTCGCCGGCGAGCTGGGCGCCGCGGTCAGCGAGGCCGAGATCGACACCGCGATGAAAGAGCGCGCCACGACGAAGGAGCGGCGCCACGTCCTCATGATCGCGGTCGAACCGGGGCTGGAGCCCGCTGTGACGCCGGCGCCGAGTGCGACCCCAAGCACCAGCGGCAGCCCCGCCCCATCCGGTTCGCCGGCGCCCTCCGGCTCGCCGACACCATCCGGTTCGCCAACACTGACACCGGCCGCCACGCCGACGCCCGCGCCCACGCCCACCCCGGCGCCGACCCCGAGCCCGGTGCCGTCGGGCTCTCCGTCGCCGTCCGGCTCCCCGGCCCCCTCCGGCTCGCCCGCGCCGACCCCCTCGCCGACGCCGAGTGGCCCGACGCCGCAGCAGATCGCCGAGGCGAAGGCGCGCGCCCAGCAGGCGCTGGCCAGGCTGAAGGCCGGCGCCGAGTTCGCCGAGGTGGCGAAGGAGTTCTCCACCAGCTCCAGCGCCGGCTCCGGTGGCGACATCGGCTTCGTCCAGCAGGAGAGCGGCCTTGACACGCCGTTGACGGCCGCCCTCTTCGCCCTGCCGCAGGGCGGCACCACCGACGTCGTGGAGGGCGAGGACGGCATCTTCCGGATCGGGCGCGTCACCGAGATCCGCACCGAGGTGGTCGACGAGCAGCTCACCCAGGAGCTGCAGTCGGCCGGCGTCGAGCTGGCCGCCTACCGCGCCGCCATCCGCGCCGGCCTCCTCCGCCAGGCGATGGAGGAAAAGCTGATCGCGCAGCTGACCGCCGGCCCCGTCGAGCAGGTCCACCCCTACCGGATCCTGCTCCGCGCCGACCCGAGCGACCCGTCGGCCAACGATGCCGAGGTGAGGGCGGCGCACATCCTCTACGCGCCCAAGGACGACACCTCGGGCACCGACGCCGTACCCAGCGACGATCCCGCCTGGGACGCCGCCGAGCAGGAGGCCCGGAAGGCCGTCGACCGGCTCCGCGCGGTCCCCGAGGTCGACGCGCGCAACAAGCTCTTCGCCGAGATCGCCGCGGCCGAATCGGACGACGAGGGCTCCAAGACGGATGGCGGCGAGCTCGGCTGGTTCAGCCGGGCGACGATGGTGCGCCCCTTCGCCGATGCCGTCTTCGAGGGCGAGCACACCGACGGCGAGGTGATCGGCCCGGTGCTCACCCAGTACGGCTGGCATGTCATCCTCTTCGAGGGCAGACGCCAGGGCGCCCGCGACCGGATCGAGGCGATCAAGGCCGAGGCCGAGAAGCCGGGCGCCGACTTCGTCGCCATCGCGAAGCGGGAGAGCGAGGGCGCCGACGCCGGCTCGGGCGGCGACATGGGCTGGCTGGTCCGCTACCAGACCGAGCAACTGGTGGAGCTCGTCCTCTTCTCGCTCCAGGCCGGCCAGCTGAGCGCGATCCAGCTCGAGTCGGACGGCTACGTCCTCTACTACGTCGGTGAGCGCCAGACGCGCGAGGTGGACGACGACCAGCTCACGACGCTCCGCCAGAGCGCCTTCCAGAACTGGTACACGCCGAGGAAGCAGGCGGTCGCCGTCTGGCGCGACCCGGTGTTCGCGGCGCCGGCCGACCAGGGCTTCTAGCGGCGCCGGCAGAGCCCCTGATGGCCGGCGCCCCCTCCGCCACCGGGCGCCAGCGCCTCGGCGAGCTGCTCGCGCGCTGGGGGCTCGACCCGGTCGCCGGCCTCCAGCTCGTCGGCGCGCGGCGGCTCCCGGCGACGCCGATCGACCCCACGGTCGCCCTCGTCGTCCTGCCCGAGCCGGACGCGCCGGCGGAAGAGGCCGACGGCGGTTTCGCGCCGGCGGTGGCGCCCGGTCGCCACGCCCGCCCGGCCGACCCACTCGTCACCCTCCGCGCCCTCTACCCGCACGACCACCCCGTCCGCCGCGCCGGAGGTCCCGACACGACCGTCGGCGAGCTGTCCGCCGCCGACCTCGCCGCACCGCTCCTGCTGGCGGCCGTACCGCCGCTCGCCGCGCCCGCCAGCCCTCACGCCCTGCCCTGGATCGCCGCCCGGCTGCGCGCCCCGGACGGCTGCCCCTGGGACGCCGAGCAGGACCACGGCACCCTGCGGCACCACCTGCTGGAGGAGACGTACGAGGTCTACGACGCGCTGGCGGCCGGCTCCACGCCGGGCCTCGCCGAGGAGCTCGGGGACCTGCTGTTGCAGGTCGTCCTCCACGCCCAATACGCCGCAGAGCGCGGCGTCTTCGACCTCTCCGACGTCTACCGCGCCATCGGCCGCAAGGTGATCCGGCGCCATCCCCACGTCTTCGGCGACGTGCGCGCCTCGACCGCGGCCGAGGTGGCGCGGAACTGGGAGCGGATCAAGGGGGCCGAACGCGGCGAGAGGGAGGCGCCCGACGAGGGCCCGCTCGCTGGCATCAGCCTCTCGTTACCGGCGCTCGCCGCCTCGCAGGAGATGCAGGGCCGGGCCGCCAGTCTCGGCTACGATTGGCCCGACCTCGAGGGGGTGATCGACAAGATCGGCGAGGAGGCGGCCGAGCTGCTCGAGGCCGGCGACCAGGCCGCCCGGGCGGAGGAGTTCGGCGACCTGCTGCTGGTGATCGTCAACCTCGGGCGCAAGCTCGGCATCGACGCGGAGGCGGCGCTGCGCGCCGGCAACGCCAAGTTCCGTCGGCGCTTCGAGGGGGTGCTGGCGATCGCCCGGGAGCGTGGGCTCGAGCTCGAGCGGCTCACCCTCGACGAGCTCGACGAGCTGTGGGACGTGGTGAAGCAGCGCGAGAGAGAGGTGAAGGCGTGAGCATCGGGGGTGGGCGCTACCGCGCCGACGGGCGGACGCCCGGCCAGCTGCGGCCGGTCAAGCTGACGCTCGGCGTCCAGAAGTGGGCCGAGGGCTCCTGCGTCATCGAGCTGGGCGAGACGCGTGTCCTCTGCGCCGCCACCATCGAGGATCGCGTGCCGCCCCACCTGCGCGGCAAGGGGACCGGCTGGGTGACCGCCGAGTACGCCATGTTGCCGCGCGCCACCGCCGAGCGGACGGCGCGCGAGTCGGCCCAGGGCAGGATCGGCGGACGGACCCACGAGATCCAGCGGCTCGTCGGGCGCTCGCTCCGCGGCGTGGTCGACCTGGCCCGCCTTGGGGAGCGGACGGTCACGGTCGACTGCGACGTTCTCGTCGCCGACGGTGGCACGCGGACCGCCTCGGTCACCGGCGGCTACGTCGCGCTCGCCGCCGCGCTCATCACCTACGGGATGGAGCGCCTGCTGGTCAACCACGTGGCGGCGGTCAGCGTCGGCATCGTCGACGCGGCGGCCCTGCTCGACCTCGACTACTCGGAGGACTCGCGCGCCGAGGTCGACTTCAACGTCGTCGGCACCGACGCGGGGACCTACGTCGAGGTGCAGGGGACGGCCGAGGGCAAGCCCTTCGACCGCGCCGCCATGGACCGCCTGCTGGGCCTCGCCGACGAGGGGCTCAAGCAGCTCTTCGCGGCACAGCGGGCGGCCCTCGCCGCGGTCAAGCGCTGAGCGCGGAGGACGTGCGCGCGCGCCGCCTCCTCGTCGCCACGCGCTCGGCCCACAAGCTGGCCGAGCTGCGCGCTCTCCTCCAGCTCGAGCGGACCGAGCTCCTGTCGCTCGACGAGGTGGGGATCGCCCTGGCCGTACCCGAGGACGGCGCCACCTTCGACGAGAACGCCGGGCAAAAGGCGCTCGCCTACGCGCGGCTCAGCGGGCTGCCGACGCTGGCCGACGACTCGGGCCTCGAGGTCGACGCGCTCGGTGGCGGCCCCGGGGTGCGCACGCGACGGTACGCGGGGCCCGAGGCGACCGACGAAGCGAACAACGCGAAGCTGCTGGGCGAGCTGGTGGGGCTGCCGCCGGAACGGCGCGCCGCGCGCTACCGCTGCACGCTGGCCTTCGTCGACCCGGGTGCGGTGCTGTCCGGCCGGGCAGGCTCGGGCGGGGGTCCGCGCATCCGCCTGCGCCACGGCACGCTCGAGGGCCGCATCGCGACGGCGCCCCGCGGGAGCGGCGGCTTCGGCTACGACCCGATCTTCGAGCCGGCCGGCGAGCCGCCCGGTGGCCGGACCGTGGCGATGCTCGGCTCACCGGCCAAGAACCGCGTCTCCCACCGGGGCCGGGCGGCCCGGGCGATGCGCCGGCTCCTCGTCAGACTCGGGTACTGAGAGGCGGTTCGGGATCGCGGCGCTGGGCGCCGCGCGGTCGGGGGTCCGGCGTCCCGGACCGGTCCGCCGGCGTCCCGGACCGGTCCACCGGCGCCCCGGCCGGTGCGCCGGTGGCCGGCGCATCAGAAGTCCAGGCCGGTGCAGACGTCCCGGGCCGGTGCATCAGTTACGCCCGGTGGTGGTGTTAGGAGCAGGAGCCGGCCCGCGCGCGCGGCATCGCCCGATCGGCGGAGCGTCACGGCGGTCCCTCGACCCGCTGCCGGCGTCTCTCCCTGCACCTACCACCACTGGTGGGCGTGGATGATGCAGGCCCCGCATCTCGCGTCCCAGCCGCTCAGGACCATGCCCCGGCGCCTGGCAACGGGTCCGCATCTCGCGCCCCGGCCGCTCAGGGCAGCGTCGGGGTCGCGGTCGGGCTGGGGACCGGCGTCGGCTTCGGCGAGGGCCAGGGGATCGGCGGCACCCCCGGCTCGGTGAAGAGACCGCGCGCCATCTCCAGGATCTTGTCGTAGACGGGCACCTGGATCGAGCCGCGCGGGTCACCCGCCTTGCCGGAGTGGACGAGCGGGCTCTTGATGACCGCGCTTACCGTCCGGGAGGCGTCGATCTCGGCAGCGAGGGCGGCCAGGTCGGGCAGGTGCTCGGGCGGGAAGTCGGTGCGGATAGCCTCCCTGGTCGCTTCGAGGAGCGCCTGGAGGCGGCCCAGGTCGAGGAGGCCGCGCTTGACCGCGGCGTCGCGCAGCGCCACGAGCACCTCCTGCTGGCGCGCCGCGCGGGTGAAGTCGCTCTCCCCGGCCGCCTTGCGGATCCGCGCGTAGGCGAGCGCCTCCTTGCCGTCGAAGTGGTGGATCCCCACGCCGACGCTGAAGTTGCGCACCCCGAAGTCGTTGTAGCCGGCGCCGTTGAGCGGCTTCTTGACGTCCACGTCGATCCCGCCGACGGCGTCCACCATGTTGATGAAGCCGATCAGGTCGACCCGCGCGTAGTAGTGGATCTGGATCCCCAGGAGCGCTCCGAGTGCGTCCTCGAGGGCGCGCGTGCCGCCCTGCGGGAACTGCTTGGGGTTGGCGTCGGCGTAGCCGATGAGCGAGTTGATCTTCGGCCCGTAGATGTCGCCGTTGCCCATCGGCACGTCGACCATGTCGCGCGGGATCGAGACCATCGAGACGGTCTTGCCCTTGGGGTCGATCGAGACGACGATCAGCGTGTCGGCGAGGGCGTGGCGCCGGCTCGGCCGCGAGTCGATCCCCATCAGCAGCACGTTGATGCGGCCGCCGACGAGCCAGTCCGGCGAGGGGGCGGGGGAGGGTGTCGGCGCCATGGTCTCGCCCGGCGCGAGTGTCTCAGCGGGCGTCGTCGGCCCGGAGTGTCCCTCGTCCGGCCCGCCGTAGAAGATCGCGTTGGCCGTCTGGTAGACGCCGTAGCCCAGGTAGCCGAGGTACCCCTGCGGAGCGGCTGCCAGTCCGAGCACGAGGACGAGGCCGAGGGCCGCCGGTGGGCTGACCCGCCCCGGGTGGCGCCCGTCGAGGAAGGCCTGGACGGCCGCCGTCAGCCGCCAGGCGAGGATCATCAGGTTGACCATCAGGAGCGCCAGGAGCACGTCGGGGATGAGGAGGCGGGCGAAGAGGACCTGTCGTGGCTGGCTCAGGACGAGCCCGGTGCCGAGGAGGGTGAGGAGGGTGATCGGCAGGGCGAAGAGGAGGACGAGGCGGGCCTGCCGGTTGTACGCCTGGCCGAGCCCGGGGTAGATCGACGAGAGGATGGCGGCCACGAGACGCCGGGCGTCCTGGCGGCCGAGACCACGGGGCCCGTCGGGACGGCGGCCGGGGGCCGGCTGGGCGCGTCGAGCTTGCACGCTCCTCCTAACGGGTGAGGCTTCCGGGGGGCGATGCGCAGTATAGCGACGGGTCGTCCAGCGGCCGCCGGGGCCGGGTCGGCGGCCGGCGCGGCGGGCCGCCGTGGCGACGCCGGACGGTCCTCACGCCTGCCAGTCGACCGCCCGGCGCCGTCCCCATGGACGCCCGCCGACCGGCGCGTGTTTCCCGCGCGCTACGATGTGGCGGCCCTTCTTCATGGAGCGACCGGAACCGCGCCGGAGCGCGGCGGGGTGGAGGCCGTCGGATGGAGTTCCCCACTGAAGACGACGCCACCGCCCGGGTCGACCTGGTCCCGGGTCGCCTCGCCGCCACGGTCTTCGTCCACGCGATCGACAGCCGCGAGGGGCGGCTCGACTGCTGGACCTACGCCAGCCGGGGCCTGCGGTCGCATGGACAGAAGGAGCTCGTGCTGACCCTCGTTCGCCGCCCTGACGAGGCACCCGACGCCTACCCGCGCGACCCGCTCGACCTCTTCGCCGCGGTCCTCGACGTGGCGGCCGGCGGCCGGATCGTCGACGAGGGCGACCTCACCGAGCTCGGGCCGGCCGGGTTCCTCGGGCGCCCCGGCATCCGCGCACTCGGCTACCTGCGTCCCGATCCGCCGCTGGTCGGGACGGCGCTCCAGGCGATCCTGCTCACCGACGACGAGCGGCAGGTCGCCCAATCGCACGGGCTGACGCGGGTCGCCGCGCGCCTGGGCGACCGCTACCGCCACTACCCGTGCCCGCCCTGGTCCGAGCGAGATCGGCCGTCGGTCATCACCCCCGGGGAGGCGGGCGGTAGCCTGCTCGAGCGGCTGGCGCGGGTCGGCGTCCGCGGTGCCGCGGTCCTGCATCTCCCCGGAGCGATCGAGCTCTCCCTGCCGGCGGAGGCGCTCCCGGCGCTGCGGGACGGGCTCCCGGCGCTCCCGCCCGCCGCCCCGCTGGCGCTCCTCACGGGGTTCGACCAGCGCGCCAACGCCTGGCTCGCCTGGGCGCCGCAGCAGCACGGGCCGTACGCCATCTCGCCGGACGGCAGCGACGGCTCGCGGCTCGGCGGCTGCTTCTGCGCCTTCCTGCCGGATCAGCCGGGCGACGGGTGGCAGGTCTTCGAGGATGGGCTGGTCGTGTCGCTCACGCCCGCCTCCTGGGCACGCGTCCGAGAGGCGCTCCTCGGCGGCACCGAGGCGACGGTCCGGTCGATGGGTCCAGACGGGACGACCTTCGCGCTCGGCTGGGGGGGCTGACGACCGGACGGGGGCCGGCCACCTGATCCAGGCGACCGGCGGTGGATCGGGCCGCTACTCGCCCGTCTGGTCCTCGGTGGTGGCGTCCGGAGCGGTCTTCTTGACCGACTCGATGCCGTTCTCCGCGGCCGACCTGGTGGTGTAGCTCTCGGACTGGGCGATGGTCTCGCCGTTGGGCGCCTTCAACACGAAGTAGTACTGCCCGTCCGCGCTCTTGCTGAGGACGAACTTGCCAGGCATGACAACCTCCTGACCGGTGGCGCCGCACCCCGCGGACGCTTCGGGGCGACCTTAGCAGGTCGGCCGCACGTCAGCCACCACGCCGGCGAGGGCAGCCGCAGATGGCCGATGGCCGGTGCATCGTCTCTCCCCACCGGTTCGCCCGAGCGGCGGGCGCCAGCCAACACGGGGACGAGACGCGGGCGCGCCTCGGAGACGTCCCGATGGCCGGCCATGGCGCAGCGGCAGCGCACGTGCTTTGGGAGCCGTTGAGAGGTTAGCGCTGCAGGGTCGGGCCTCCCAAGAAAGGTCGGTGCCAGCGAAAGGGCGCCGATCATCCTGCGGCTGAGGAGCACGACAGCGACCGCCGCGAGTCCCTAACAGTCGGGGCGCCAGCCGCGCAGGTCGAGGCGCAGCCCGCGTCTTGCTGATCGCCGTCACGGGGTCGGTGGGTTAGGGCCTGTACCCGAAAGTTCGCGTTCGGATCAGCCGGATCGTGCCAGGAAAGCTGTCACGCGTCGCTGGCACGCTCGTCCCATGAGCTTCGCGATCGCGCTCTCCGACGAGCAGTGGACCCTCGTCGCCGACCTGTTCGAC
>MGMJ01000082.1:10601-16313 GCA_001794945.1 Chloroflexi bacterium GWC2_73_18 | reverse complement strand
GCCCCGGGCGTGAGCGCCGCCTCCTCGGCTTCGCTGAGCAGCCCCGTCGCCGTCGCCACGTAGCCGCGGCCGCCGTCCGGGTGCACCTCGAGCTCGAAGCCCAGCTGATGCTGGCCGCTGCCGCCGCGCGGGGCCAGGTAGAGGCCTGTCCGCCAGACCCTGCGGATCGTGGCGTGTCCCGGGACACCGGTCGCCAGCAGCCGCCGGACGCGGCGCAGCGGCCGCGCTACGAACCACCCCACGCCGGCCATGACGCTCAGGAACGACACGCCGATGGAGAGGCCGATGGCCCGGTCGCCCGCCCCGATCCTGAACGGGAACTCCGCGTCGGTGCTCCAGCCGACCGCGTGCCCGATCCAGTACCCCGCCCAGGCGCCGACGATGCCGATGACCACCAGCACCAGGACGATCATCCACGCTCTCATGGCAACCTCCTTGACCGACCGATTGGGCGCCCGGGCGAGCGTCGGCCGCAAGGGCCGTACGGCCCCTGGGTCCGCCGCCGGTAAGATCGAATGGTTCGGTGGCCTCGCGGCCCCATGGACCAAGGGATGGCACTGGCATCCACCGGACCGAGGGTCGTGCCCGGATGCCAGCTTGACGACCACGTCACTGCCACGGATGCGAGGTGATGAGATGAGGGCTCGGCTCCCCGGGCTCGGCTGGCGATCGCCGGTCGGCCTGATCCTCGGCGTGGTGTTGGCCGGCTGCGCGAGCGCCGCGACCTCGGCGATGCCGGTGACCGCGATCCCGACGGGTTCCCCGGCTACGCCGGCTCTCATCGCCACCTCGTCCCCGACGGTAGCGCCCGCCACGCCCGGCGGTGCGGCGACGACCTCTCCGTCCGGCTTGCCCGATCGGGTCCTCGTCAGCGGGACGGCGGACTGCGGGATCGAGGACCTGACCGAGACGAGCGAAGGCGAGACCACCGTCTATCGCGGCACGCTGACCTGCACCTACTCGATGTCCGATCCACGGGTGAGCGGAACGGAGACCGGCGATCTGACGCTCGTCTACCTCAAGGTGCCCGCCCTGGAGATCGACAGGTTCTCGTCCATCACGACACTGACCACGGAGGGCGGGACGTGGCGCGGTTCCGGCTGGGGCAGCGAGTACTGGGACGCCGACGGCCTGCACACGTCGGGGATCGGAGGGTTCGTCGGCGAGGGAGCCTACGCCGGTCTTGCCTATCGCATCCTGTTCGCCCAGGGAGTCCCCGGGCAGGACGCCTACATCGTCTCCGGCTGGATCGAACCCGCCGGGTGACCCCGGGGTCCCGTGTCGCCACGAAGCGCAGCGACCTCGACCATCGCGATAGCCGCGACCTCCTCATCCCCGCAGGCGGAGTGGGGTTCGGCTCGATCGTCAGCGGGCGCGGGCCGAGCGCCATGGACCAGCCGAACGATCGCCGGCTACCTCGCATCCGCGGGGTCACCAAGGGCGAGGTGCAGCTGCGGGACCAGGAACCCGCACAGCGCCCCCAGCGAAGCCAGCGCCAACGGGAGCTGGTCGAACATGCCGAGCACGACCGCTCGAATGCTCGGAAAGCGAGGGTTGATCCGACATTCGCCGACCTCGTCGGGGTACGACTGTAGCGCCCCCGGACGGGTGCGGGGGCGCACGAACAGCGCTGGCCTGCGAGTGCGCCGCATTCTGCACCACCAGGGGGCAGGCTTCCCCGCCGGTCCGACCTCGATCCACCCGTGCGCCTATGATCGGCGCCGATGATGCCCGGGTCGCCGCCGCCCGATAGCGATGAGAACCTCCGGCTTCAAGCGGACGAGCACCCACTCGTTGACGAGCGGGAGTTCGTATCGCTGCAACAGCGGGTCCTCCACCTGATGCATCTCCAGGCGTACGAGGAGGCCAGCCGGCACGCTGCCGCCCGAGATGTGCTCGACCTGGGCTGCAACACCGGGTACGGGACGATCGGGTTGGCGGCCGTGGCCAACCGCACGGTGGGTGTCGACGTGAGCCCGGCGGCGATCGAGGAGGCTCGCCGTCGCCCGGGCGCTTCCGTGGTCGAATGGCTCGTCGTCGACGGGCTCACCCTTCCGTTCGCGGACGCCACGTTCGATCTCGTCATGAGCTTCCAGGTCCTCGAGCACATCGCCGACCCGGGCCCGTACCTGGCCGAGATCGCGCGGGTCCTCCGGGGCGACGGCATGGCGCTCCTCACGACGCCGAACGCTGCGATTCGCCTCGATGCAGGCGACCCGCCCTGGAATCGCTTCCATGTTCGCGAGTACCAGGCGGCCGAGCTGCCGGCGGTCCTCGGCGCCTCCTTCGACGACGTCGAGGTGCTCGGGATGTTCGCCTCTCCCCTGTGCTACCGGACCGAGTTCGACCGCGTCGACGTGGCCCGCCGTCGCCATGCCGCGAAGCTCCGCCTGGCCCGCGAGGGCCGCCTCGCCGGAGGGGGGCGCCGGCCGGCGGCCTGGCGCGCTCTCCGCAGGTTGGTCCCCGAGCCACTGGCGGCCGTCCTGCGGAGAGCCCGGCGACGGGCCGCAGCACAGCAGCGAGCGCCATCCGGCCCGCCCCGATCGGACCTGCTTGGCACATCGGCCGAGGTCGACGCGGCGCTCGCATCCCCCGACACGGCGGCTCCCTCTCTCGCCGATCTCTGGTACGCCCCCCGGGATCTCGACCGCGCTCTCGATCTCCTGGCCGTCTGCCGTCGGCCGCGCCGTGGCGCCGCAGCGTGACCGTGCACCGCGTCGTTGTCGCGCCTCGCTCGCCAGCATGTGGTCGCGGGACCTGGTGGCGCCGCGGGACGGGGCCCGGGATCTGACTGCCAGAGTCGTCGCGAACGTGTTGGGAGCACCCGCACGTCCTCGGCCTGGCACGCCGCAGGCTATGAGACCGGCCGATTCATGCTTCTGCTCAGCCGTCGGAACCCGGCAAGGAGGCCCGCGAGCGACGCGAGTACAAGGATCAGGTGGTCATCGCCGGTCGCTGGAGCCGGGTCGACGGCATCGGTCGCAGGCAGCCCGTCGACCGCTCGCAAGAGGGCTTCGATGCTGGTGTCCTCTGCCAGGCCTTCGAGCCACGAGGACCCCGGCACGAGTCGAAGCCCGCCGTCTGGAAGGACGCGATACCAGCCCGAGTTGTAGTTGTCTGCGCCGACCGACTGCCAGTCGGCGGGCGGCGAAGGGTTGGACAGGCCGGTGGAGCCGAGCGCGGCGACAAGTCGATCGCCCGGCACCAGGTTCATGGTGTCGCATCCGTCGGCCCGCCGGACCTCGAACGTGGCGGGGACGTCTCCGCCGCGGAGGACCCGGAGCACGGTCATCTCGTAGCCGAGGGGATCGGGGTTCAGTGATCCCGGTCCGGCCGCGTCGACCCGCGTCACCTCGACCTCGACCACCGCCTGAGGGACCCACTCGCGGCCGTGCCCGCCCACGACGTACGTGAGGCAGGCGAGCGCGATGGCTGGCGTCGCCAGCACGAGGAGCAACGCCGCGATCGCCGTGGCGCCCATCCGCATTGGCCCGTCTCCCACTCCAAGCTATGGCTCGACCGTGACCTGCAGGACCGAGTCGATGCAACCGAGGGATCTGGTGGCGCCCCCGGACGGACTCGAACCGCCGACGCAGGCCTTAGGACGGCCTCGCTCTGTCCACTGAGCTACGGGGGCGCGGCCCCTATTGTCGCGCGGAACGGCCGCGGGAGCGAGGGCGTCTACAATCCCGCCGTGGCCCCGCACTCCCCTGCCCTCCCCGAGCTCCTCCTCTACACGCGCGAGGGGTGCCACCTTTGCGAGGAAGCGCGGGCCGCTATCGCCCGAGTGCTGGAGGAGCGGGCGCAGGCCGGCCTCCCACGCCCGGCCGTCCGCGAGGTCGACATCGCCGACGACCCGGCGCTCGAGGCGATCTACCGCGAGCGGATCCCGGTCGTCGAGCTCGGCGACGCCAGGATCGAGCTGGCGGTCGGGACGGGGCGCCTGGCCCGCCTGATCGCCCGCGTCCTCGACGGCCGGGCTGCCTGACCGGATCGTCCGACCGGCCGCGATGGACGCCCGCGACCTGACGCTCCTGCTCGCCGGCGGCGCCGGCGTGATCAGCTTCATCTCGCCCTGCGTGCTGCCCCTCGTCCCCGCCTACCTCGGGCAGCTCGCCAACGTGGCCGCCGTCGGCGCGGACCCGGGGACCGGTCGCGCCCGGGGGCTCGTCCTCGCCGCCGCGGCCGCCTACGTCCTCGGCTTCGGCGCCGTCTTCACGCTCTTCGGGGTGACCGCCACCTACCTGCTCGGGCCGCTCGGAGCGGCGCTCCCCGGCCTTCGGCAGGCGGGTGGGGTGCTCCTGGTGGTGATGGGCCTCGGACTTGCCGGGATCCTGCCGATCCCGCTCCTCGCGCGCTCCTGGCGGCCGCTCGACGTCGCCGCGGCACGGGCGCTCGCCGGCGCCGGGGGACCGGGCACCGCGGTCAGGTCCACGATCGGCGGCCCGACCGGCCCGACGGGCCGGGGATTGGCCCGCGGCCTCGTCACCTCGTTCGCCATCGGTGGCGTCTTCGCCGTCGGCTGGACGCCCTGCGTCGGCCCGATCCTGGGCGCCATCCTGACCGTGGCGGCGAGCCAGGGGACCGTCCTCCAGGGCGGGCTGCTCCTCGTCGCCTACTCGCTCGGCCTCGGGATCCCCTTCCTCGCCCTGGCGCTCGTCTTCGAGCGGGCGCCGGCGATCGTGCGGCCGATCACGCGCCATGGCCGCGCCGTCTCGCTCGCCGGCGGCCTCCTGGTGGCGGCGATGGGCGTGGCGATCTTCTTCGACGTGCTCGTCACCTTCAACCGCTACTTCTTCTTCGGTGTCTGAGCGACCCGCGCGGCGGCGAGCCGGGTTGGTCGGCCCCTTCTCGACGCGGCAGGTCCTCCTGGTCGGGCTGATCGCGGTGGTCGCCACCCTCTTCGCCGCCGCGCTCAACGCGCCGATCGTCGGCCCCGGCCCGACCGGCCTCCCCGACCCGCGCTCGAGCTTCTACCCGGTCGGTGCGCCGCGCGAGGGCCCGCGGGTGGGGCAGCCGGCGCCCGAGCTGGAGGGGCAGGCACCGGACGGCGCGACGGTGGGACTGACCGATCTCGACGGGCACCCGATCCGCCTGGCCGATCTGCGCGGGCGGCCGGTCTGGCTCAACTTCTGGGCGAGCTGGTGCCCGCCCTGCCAGGCGGAGACGCCGGTGCTGCGCGACACCTTCGAGCGTCACCGAGCCGAGGGGCTGGTGCTCGTCGCGGTGGCCGTGCAGGAGACGACCGCCGAGGACGTTCGCGCCTACGCGCGCACCTACGGGCTCGCCTACGCGATCGGCTTCGACGCCGACTCGGCCGTCTTCCGCCGCTACGGCATCTGGGGCCTGCCGACGCAACTCTTCATCGGCCGCGACGGGGTGATCCGCCGTGTCGTCCTCGGGCCGGTCAGCGCCGAGACCGCCGAACGCTACGTCGCCGAGATCCTGTCGCCCTGATCGCACCGGGGGGCGGGCGCGCCGGACCGGCTCCCCTCCGTCGTGCTTACGACGGTCCGTCGTTCGACGGAAGTGACACCCGGGCCGTGGGCGGCGCCGCTCGCCCGCCGGGACACCGCCGCAGGCCGGCGCCGGGTCTCCGCGAGCGCGGCCGCGCCGCCCGCGGGAGCGCCGGGGCCGCTGCCGGAGCCGCCAGATCGCCGCGCCACCGGCCGGGTTTCGTCGAACGACGGTCGGTCGTAGGATGGGAGGATG
>MGMJ01000082.1:0-10555 GCA_001794945.1 Chloroflexi bacterium GWC2_73_18 | reverse complement strand
CGCCCGGACGGGCGATCGAGCGCCGTCAGGCGGTGGGAACGTAGCGGAAGCGATCGCGGTCCCGCTCGAGGCGGCCGATCGGGCGCTCCGGCTCGTGGGAGAGGACGATCGTCCAGCCCTCGTCGGCGGCCCGGGCGAAGAGGCGCGCCTTCACCTCGACCGAGGTGAGCGGGAAGTCGTCGAAGGCGGTCACCCAGCGCGGGTTTGCGCTCCAGGGCCGCATGCAGAGGTCGCCCAGGAAGGCGACCGTCCGGTCGCGGCCGCGAACGACGATCGCCTGGTGGCCGCCGGAGTGGCCGCCGGTCCGCACCACGGAGACGCCGGGGAGCACCTCGCGGTCGCCGTCGAGCGCGTCGGCCGCGGCCCAGGCGTGCACGAGGCGGAGCTCCGGCTGATCGTAGGAGGCGGTGAGCCGCGGGTTGTCGCCGAGCGCCAGCTCCCACTCGGCCGCCTGGGCGACGAGGCGCGCCCGCGGGAAGGCCGGCGCACCGTCGGCCGCCAACAGGCCGCCGGCGTGGTCGAAGTGGAGGTGGCTGACCGCCACCAGGTCGACCGAGCCCGCGTCGAAGCCCGCTGCCCGCAGGGCGGGCAGGACCGGGTCGCCCTCGACCCGCCGCACGGTCCGCAGCTTCTCGTCGACCCGCTCCCCGATCCCCGTCTCCACCAGGACGCGCCCGCCCGGCGTCTCGACCATCAGGCAGTTGAGCGCCTGGGTGAGCCGCCACTCCTCGTCGATCTCGGCGGTGACCAGGCGGTCCCAGAGGAGACGGGGCACGGGACCGAAAAGGGCGCCCGCGTCGGAGCGGAAGGTGCCGGCCTGGACGAGCGCGACGCGGACGCCGCCGCCCAGCTCGGCCGACCAGTCGGCCGCCTCGCCGCGCAGCATCGGCTCAGCTCCGGCGCGGACCGCCCTTGACGGTCCGTCGGCTCGCCTCGAAGTCGCGGTGGAAGGCCGAGCTGGTCGGCTCCGTCTGGCCCTGGTACTTCGAGCCGAGCTCCTTCGAGCCGTAGGGGCGCTCCACCGGGCTCGACAGCTGGTGGAAGCTGATCTGCCCGATCTTCATGCCGAAGTAGAGGGTGATCGGCAGGTTGGCGACGTTGGAGAGCTCCAGCGTCAGGTTCCCCTTCCAGCCCGGGTCGACGTAGCCGGCGGTGGAGTGGATCAAGAGGCCGAGCCGGCCCAGGCTCGACTTGCCCTCCAGGCGAGCGACCAGATCGGCCGGCAGCTCGACCCACTCGACCGTCTGGCCGAGGACGAACTCGCCGGGGTGGAGGATGAACGGCTGCTCGTCCTCGACGGAGAGGAGCTCGGTCAGGTCCGGCTGGGCCTCGCGCACGTCGATGTAGGGATAGCGGCTGTTGCGGAAGACGCGGAAGGTGCGATCGAGGTGGAGGTCGACCGAGGAGGGCTGCAGGCAGGCCGGGTCGTAGGGGTCGAGGCGGATGCGGCCCGCCTCGATGGCGGCGCGGATGTCGCGGTCGGAGAGGACCACGTCAGGGGACGCGCTCCCGGTAGAGGCTGTCGACCTCGCGCTTCAGCGTCTCGAGGTCCTCGAAGCTCTGGTAGACGCTGGCGAAGCGGATGTAGGCGATGTGGTCGAGCGCGCGGAGCTTCTCCATGGCCAGCTGTCCGATCCGCTCGCTGGGCACTTCCGAGGCGCCGAGCGCGCGCAGGGCGGCCTCGATCTCGTCGGTCGCCTGTTCGGCCGCTCCGGGCGGCACCGGGCGGCGCGTCAGGGCCTTCTCCAGGCCACCCCGCAGCTTGTCGCCGTCGAACTCCTCGCGGCTCCCATCGCGCTTGATGACCGTCAGTCGGGCCGCCTCGACGCGCTCGTAGGTCGTGAAGCGCCAGGCACAGCCGGTGCACTCGCGGCGGCGCCGGATGGTGGCGCCCTCGTCGAGGTCGCGCGAATCGATCACGCGTGTCTCGTGCTCGCCGCAGGTGGGACAGCGCATCGGTCGCCCTCGTGCCTCACGCACCACTATCGGTTGTGGTGTCGTGCCTAGGCTACACCAGATACGGGACCCGCGCCACTAGATCCTGGATGTGCGCCAGCGGTGCTGGAGAGGGTCCCTGGCCGTCGCGATCAACTCGGCGTGCTCCTGGAGGGCGGTGCGCGAGTGGAGCAGGTTGAGGTAGCCGCGCTTGATCGCCGTCGTCGCCTCGAGCTGGCGGTGATGCCCGCCGGCCGAGACGAGGACGCGGCAGCCGTGCTCGACCATGGCCAGCGAGCGGGCGGCGCGTTCCAGCTCGGCGGTGTAGGCGTCCTGGGTGGGGACGAAGGCCGGCGGCGTCTCGATCGCCCGCGAAGCGCCGGCGAAGCCGTCGAGCGTCCGGAGGGCGGCCGCGAAGTCGTCGACGACCTCGCCGGGCTGCGCCTGTCCCCGGCGAACGGCATCGATCCGCTCGATCCAGCCGCCGAGCTGGCGGTCGACCTCCTGCTCGAGGGCGCTCACCGCGTGGCGGAAGCCCTCGACCTCGCGGACGCGCGCGACGGTCGCCCCGGCGCGGCGCAGCAGCGCGAGGAGCGCGACCGCCAGCAGCCCCGCCAGGGCGATCGGCAGGACCTGGCCGAGTTCCATCAGCCCTCGGCGCCGCCCGGCATCCCCGGCGGGTCGCCACGGCGCGTCCGCAGGGCGGCCGTGAGCCGCGGCACGATCTCGAAGAGGTCGCCCACGACGAAGAGATCGGCGAACTCGGCGATCGGCGCGTCGGGATCGCGGTTGATGGCCACGATCGTGCCCGACGTCTGCATGCCGACCTTGTGCTGGATCGCCCCGGAGACGCCGGCCGCCAGGTAGAGGTCGGGGCGGACGGTCTTGCCGGTCTGGCCGATCTGCTGGCTGTACCCGACCCAGCCGGAGTCGACGACCGCGCGGGTGGCGCCGACGGCGCCGCCGAGGGCGGCGGCCAGCTCCTCGATCAGGCGGAAGCCATCCGGCCCGCCGACACCGCGGCCGCCGGCGACCACGATGCGGGCCTCCTCGAGCGAGGCGGCGGCGGCTGCCCCGGCGACCCGTTCGCGCACGGGCACCGCCGGCAGGGCCCGCGCGGGCGCGACGGAGACCCGCTCCACCCGCCCCGGGGTCGGCGCAGGGTCACCGGCACGCACGGCGTTGGGGTGGACGACCACGATCCCGTGCTCGTCGGCGAAACCGCTCTGCGTGATCAGGCGACCGCCGAAGATGCTCATCTCGACGGCCGGGCCACCGTCACCCCAGCGCACCGCGGTCGCCCCGGCGAGGACCGGCCAGTCCAGGAGAGCGGCCAGCACGCCCGCCAGGTCCCGCCCGTCCGGCGAACCGCCGATGACGAGGTAGCGCGGCTCGCGCTCGGCGACGAGGGCGGCCAGGCGCGGCGCCAGGATCGCCGCCGTGGCGTGGTCCCCCGCCTCGGGAACCTCGAGGGCGAGGACATCGAGCCCCTGGGCCGCCAGCTCGGTGGCGCCGGCCGACGCGCCGGGGCCCGCCAGCACGGCGGCCGCC
This sequence comes from Chloroflexi bacterium GWC2_73_18, assembly GCA_001794945.1. Classification (GTDB taxonomy): domain Bacteria; phylum Chloroflexota; class Limnocylindria; order Limnocylindrales; family CSP1-4; genus GWC2-73-18. Next base: position 7,069 of record MGMJ01000082.1, on the reverse strand, counting down.
TCGAGGCCTCCGGACGCCGCCAGCTCCGCCACGAGGGCCGCGATCCCCGCGCCCAGCCTGGTCGGCGCTCCGTCGTCGAGCTCGCCGATCGCCCAGATCGCGCCGGCCATCAGGCGAGCCCCCGTGCCGCCAGGAAGGCGACCACCTGCGCCACGGCGGCGTCTGGCCCGTCGCGCACGACGAGCGCCCGGCCGCGCGGCGGGGGTGTCTCGGTGCGGAGCAGCCGCGTGCCGGCGGCCGCCTCGCCCACCGTCGCCGGATCGATCCCGAGGTCGGCGAGCGTCCAGGTCGCCACCTCCTTGGAGCGGGCCTGCATGATGCCGCGCAGTGAGGGGTAGCGCGGCGCCCCGAGGAGCTGCGTGCCGACCACCAGCGCCGGCGTCGGGGCCTCGATGACGTGGTAGCCGCCGGGGCTGATCCGCCGCACGCGGACCGCTCCGTCGAGCGGCTCGACGTCGGCGGCATAGGAGAGGTACGGCAGCCCCAGCTGCGTGGCCACCATGGCCGGCACCAGGCCGCCACCGCCGTCCGAGCTGTCGGCGCCGGCGAAGGCGAGGTCGAAGTCGAGCCGGCGGAGCGCCGCCACCAGCACGCGCGCGGTGGCCGCCATGTCCGAGCCGATGAGGCCCGGGTCGAGCACGTGGACGGCCCGCGCGGCGCCCATCGCCAGCGTCTTGCGGATCGGGTCGGTCGCCGCGGCCGGCCCGACCGAGAGGATGGTCACCTCGCCGCCGTGCGCCTCGGTCAGGGTGAGCGCTCTCTCCAGGCTGTACTCGTCGTTGCCGTTGGGCTCCAGCCCGGCCGAGCGGTCGACGCGGCCGGCGGCATCGAGGCGCTCCGTGCCGACGACCGGCACCGCCTTCAGGAGCACGACGATCTGCACGCGCTACTTCTCCATGCTGAGGTGCCGCCGCGGGACGGAGGCGGGCGAGCGGTTCGGATGGGTCATGGGAGCCGGGCGAGCAGCTCCCTGGCGATGACGAGGCGCTGGATCTGCTGTGTCCCCTCGTAGAGCTGGGTGACCTTGGCGTCGCGCATCATCCGCTCCACCGGGTAGTCGGCCACGTAGCCGTAGCCCCCGAGCACCTGGACCGCGTCGGTGGTGACGGCCATCGCCGTGTCGCCGGCAAAGAGTTTACACATCGCGGCCCAGCGGACCGCTGCCGCTCCACCCACTTCGATCTCGACGCAGGCGCGGTAGAGGAGCTGGCGCGCCGCCTCGGTCCGCGTGGCCATGTCCGCCAGCATCGCCGCGACCATCTGGTGCTCCCCGATCGGGCGGCCGAACTGGACGCGCTCGGCGGCATAGCGGATCGCCACGTCGGTCGCCCCCTGGGCGATGCCGACCGCCTGCGCGGCGATCCCCGGTCGCGAGCGGTCGAGCGTGCGCAGCCCGATGCGGAACCCCTCACCCTCCGCCCCGACCCGCCGGTCGGCAGGGACGGGCACGCCGTCGAAGACGAGCTCCGCGGTCGGCGAGCCGCGGATCCCCATCTTGTGCTCGAGACGGGCGACGGCCAGGCCGGCCGAGTCGGCGTCCACCATGAAGCAGCTGATGCCGCGACCGCGCCGCGCGGCGGGATCGGTGACGGCGAAGACGGCGTAGAGGTCGGCGACGCCGCCCTGGCTGATGAAGCGTTTCGTCCCCTCCAGGCGATAGCCGCCGCCCTCGCGGTGGGCGCGCGTGCGCATGGCGGCCGGGTCGGAGCCGGCCTCCGGCTCGGTCATGGCGAAGGCGACGAGCCGGCGACCGGCCGCCAGATCGGGGAGCCAGCGCGCCTTCTGCTCCTCGCTGCCGGCGAGCTGGAGCGGCAACGAGCCGAGGGCCTGCACGGCGAGGATGAGCCCGGAGGTGGCACAGACGCGGCTCAGTTCCTCGATGGCCAGGCAGAGGGTCAGCAGCTCCGCCCCCAGGCCGCCGTAGGCGGACGGGTAGGCGAGCGCCAGAATCTCGTGCTCCGCGAGCAGCGCCTTGACATCCCACGGGAACTCCTCGGTCCGGTCGATCTCTGCGGCGCGCGGCGCGATCCGTTCCTCGGCCAGCCGGCGGACGGTGGCGCGGAGGAGCTCCTGCTCCTCGGTCAGCCGGTAGTTGGCCGATGCACCGACACCGCTCGTCACGGCATCATCCTAGGGCACGCCGGCCGCGGGGACCATCGCCCCGCTGGCGCGGGCGTGCCACTCGCGCTACGCTCAGGGCATGGCGGACACGGCGACCCTCCTTGCCGTGCTGGTGGGGGCGGCGCTGGTCGGCGTCATCAGCGTCATCGCCATCCTCGCCCGGCGCGATCGCGAGGTGCGCGAGCGCGAGGAGCAGACGCGCTACGCCGCCTCGACCGAGGGGATGTCGCGCTGCCCGCACTGCGGGCGCGGGAACCTGGTCGGCGCGATCAACTGCGTCGAGTGCGGCCGGGAACTCGAATGATCCGCGCACGGGCAGCGACCGGTGGATGAGCTGGGACGCGCCATCGGCCGCGCCTTCGGCGACCTCTCGAGCGCCGTCGGGAACGTCGGCGACGCGGTGGCGACTGCGATCGGCGGCACGCTCGCGGAGTTGGACCGGATGATCCACTCCGTCCTCCCGGCCGAGGTCCCCGGCTGGGTGGTGGGGGCGGTCGCCGCACTGGCGGCGCTCGCCTTCCTGGGCCTCAGGCGCTAGGGACGCCGCCCGGTCCCTCCAGCGAGCCAGCCAGCACCTCGGCCAGGTCGAGCGCCTGCATCCCGTCCGTCCCGTCGGCCGCACCGGCGAGGCCGTCCCGCAGCATGACCAGGCAGAACGGGCAGGCGGTCGCCACGACGTCCGCGCCGCTCGCCAGCGCCTGGCGCGTCCGCTCCTCGTTGACGCGCTGCCCGGCCGGCTCCTCCATCCACATGCGGCCGCCGCCGGCGCCGCAGCAGAAGGTACGCCGGCCGTGCCGCTCCATCTCCACCAGCTCGACGCCGGGGACCGCGCTGACGACCGCCCGCGGCGCGGACTCGATCCCGTTGTAGCGGGACAGGTAGCAGGGGTCATGGAAGGCGACGCGGCGCCCGTCGCCACCGGCCGGTCGCAGCCTTCCCTCGCGGACGAGCCGGGCCAGGTACTGGCTGTGGTGGACGACGCGGTAGTGACCACCGAGCTGCCCGTACTCGTTGGCGAGCGTGTTGAAGCAGTGCGGGCAGGCGGTCAGGATCGTGGGTGGCCCGTAGCGATCGAGCCTGGCGATGTTCTCCTGGGCCAGCAGCTGGAAGACATACTCGTTACCGAGCCGCCGCGCTGGGTCGCCGGTGCAGGTCTCCTCCGCGCCCAGGACGGCGAAGCGGACCCCGGCCGCATCGAGGCAGGCCACGACCGCGCGGGTCACGCGGCGGTTGCGCTCATCGAAGGCGCCGGCGCAGCCGACCCAGTAGAGGACGTCCAGCTCGCCGAACTGACCTTCCGCGGCGACGTCGGCGGCGAGCGGCACCGCGAACGGCAGGTCGCGCGTCCAGTCGAATCGCTGCGCCCTTGGGATCCCCCAGGGGTTGCCCAGGCTCTCGAGGTTGCGGAAGGCGGCGGTCAGCTCGGCCGGGAAGCGCGACTCCTCGAGGACCATCTGGCGGCGCAGGTCGACGATCTTGTCGACGTGCTCGATGAGGACCGGGCAGGCCTCCACGCAGGCCCCGCAGGTGGTGCAGTCCCAGACCGCCTCGTAGGGGATCGCCGCGCCGACGATCGGCCGCTCCAGAAGCTCGGGGCGGAGCCCCGCGGCCAGGCCGACGGCGCGCCCCGCCTCGCCGTCGGGGATGAGCGGCAGGCCGGCCTCGGCCTCGACCGCCATCTCGCGGATGCCCATGATGAAGCTCTTGGGGTTGAGCGGCTTGCCGGTCGCCCAGGCCGGGCACTCGGCCTGGCAGCGCCCGCACTCGGTGCAGGTGAAGCCGTCGAGGAGATCCTTCCAGCCGAGGTCGGTGAGGGTCCGGACGCCGAACCGCTCGGCCGTCTCCAGCTCGAGCATTGGCAGCCGCCCCCGCGGCCCGAGCTTTCGCAGGGTGACGTTGAAGAAGCTGGTGGCGATGTGAAGGTGCTTGGAGCCGGGCAGGTAGACCAGGAAGGTGCAGACGATGACGGCGTGCGCCCACCAGGAAGCGAGGAAGCCGGCGCGCAGCGCCTCCGCCCCGGCGGCGCCCGCCAGCCAGCCGCCGAGCGGGCCGCTCACCACCGCCCATCCGCGGTAGGGGTCGCCCTCGCCGGCGATGCGGAACGCCTCGCTCAGCAGGCCGGTGGCGACGACGCCGGCGATCAAGCCGAGGATGATCAGCGCGTCGCGCGAGAAGGTGAGCCGGGTCGGGTGCGTCACCAGGCGGCGCCCGTAGGCGTAGGCGATGGCGACAAGGACGGCGACGCTGACCAGGTTCTGGCCGAGGACGACCAGCCGCCAGAGGGCTCCGTCGAGCGGGATGGTGACGATCGCCTCGACGAGGCCGAAGCTGAAGACGCTGGCGGTCCCGACGGTGATCGCCAGGAAGCCGTAGAAGATGGCCAGGTGCATCAGGCCGGCCCGGCGGTCGCGGAACATGCGGGCCTGGCCGAAGACATAGACGAGGAGGCTGGCTGCCCGTTCGACCGGCCGATCGAACGGGCGCGAGGGTCGCGCCAGGGCGAAGATGCGCAGGTGGCGAGCCATGGCCAGGGCGAAGTAGGTCGCCGCCAGGACGAAGAGCGCCGGTGCCAGCGGGTAGTACGGGACCAGCTCGATCACGGGTGATGCGGCTCTTCGGCGCCCCCCGTGCCGCCGTCGTTCGCCGGCTCCTCCTCCGGGCCGAGCCGGGGCGCCACCGTCCCGAGCGCGTGGGGGAGGAGCTCGGCGACCGCCTCCAGCGACTCGACCGCCGCGCGCGGGCTGCCGGGCACGGCCAGCAGGAGCGCGCTGCCGACGCGGGCCCCGAAGGAACGCGAGAGGGCGGCGAACGGGGTCGAGGCGCGCCCCGCCGCGCGCATCACCTCGCCGAACCCGGGGATCTCGTAGTCGATCACGCCGCGCAGCGCCTGAGGCGTCACGTCGCGCGGAGAGAGGCCGGTCCCGCCACTCGTCACCACCAGGTCATGCCCGGCGGCCGCTCCTCGGACCGCCGCCGCGATCGCCGCCTCGTCGTCCGGGACGACGCCGCGCTCGACCAGGAAGCCGAGCGCGGTCAGCCGCTCGGCGAGGGCCGGGCCGCTCGCATCGGGTCGCTCGCCGCGCGCCGAGCGATCGCTGACGGTGAGCACGAAGGCGGCTCGCTCGGTCACGGCCGCCGCCCGGTCCGGGTGACGCGACCCGTCCCACGCGCGGCCCGCGGCGGATGCGCCCGCGGAGTCGCCTCCGCCTCAGCCGGCCGGTGCCACTCCCCGCTCTTGCCGCCGCTCTTCTCGAGCAGGCGGACGCCGCCGAGCTCCGCTCCGCGATCGACGCTCTTGACCATGTCGTAGACGGTGAGGCCGGCGATGGCGGCCGCCACCAGGGCCTCCATCTCGACGCCCGTGCTCGACACCGTCGCCGCCGAGGCACGGATGCGAAAGGCGCCGGCGGCGCGGTCGGGCCGGATCTCGACCGCGCTGTCGGTGAGCGCGACCGGGTGGCAGAGCGGGATCAGCTCGCTCGTCCGCTTGGCGGCCATCACGCCAGCCAGCTCGGCCACGGTCAGCACGTCGCCTTTGGCCAGCGCCCCGTCGATGACGAGCGTGAGCGTCTCCTGCGAGACGCGGAGCTCGGCCTCGGCGACGGCCCGCCGGGCGGTGGGGGGCTTGGCGCTCACGTCGACCATGCGCGGCCGGCCGCCGCGGTCGACGTGGCTCAGGGCGCGGCGCTCGGACCGCGTCTCACGTGTCGGCATGACTCACGCCTCCTCGATGCGCCAGACATCGACTTCGCTGCCGGGCGGCAGCGTGTCCTGTTCCTCGGGGATGACGGCGAGGGCGTCGGCGGCGGCGAGCGCCGACAGGACGTGCGAGCCCTGCGCGCCGGCGAGCCGCGCCACCAGCCGCCCCTCCACCTCGGCCAGGCGCACGCGCAGGAAGGCACGCCGGCCGTGGCTCTTCTCCACGCCCTCGGCGAGGACGGCCCGCTCGAGGCGCCGCCCGGTCTCCGGGTGGCCGCCGAGGCGGCGGATCGCCGGTCGCACGAAGAGCTCGAAGGTGACCTGTGACGAGACCGGGTTGCCGGGGAGGCCGAAGAAGAGGACCGGGCCGCCCGGCGGCGCGCCCGGTCCTCGCGGCGCGCGCCCGAAGGCGAGCGGCTTGCCCGGCTGGATGGCGACGCGCCAGAACCCCAGGCGCCCGAATGTCTCGAAGGCGTCCTTGACGACGTCGTGTGCCCCGACCGAGACGCCGCCGCTGGCCACCACGATGTCGGCCCAACCCAGCGCCTCGCGCAGACGCTCCCGCACCGCGTCGAGGTCGTCAGGGGCGATCCCCAGCGAGCGCACCTCCGCACCGGCCCGACCGGCCAGGACGACCAGCCCGGCCGTGTTGGAGTCGTGGATCTGGGCCGGCCCGAGCGGCGTACCGGGCGGCACGAGCTCATCGCCGGTCGCCAGCACGGCGACGCGGGGACGCCGCACCACCGCGACGCGTTCGCGGCCGACCGCCGCAACCAGGGAGATCGCGCCGGCGGTGAGCCGGTCCCCGGCGGCCAGGACGCGCGCCCCGGCGGCCACGTCGCCGCCGCGCGGACGGACGTTCGCCCCGCCGGGGACCGCCTCGCGGATCTCGACGACCGATTCGAGCACCGCTCCCGCGGCGGCCCTCGCGCCGCCCCAGGCCGACGTCTCTTCGACCGCTACGACCGCGTCGGCGCCCGGAGGGAGCGGCGCCCCGGTGCTGACACGGAGCGCCGTGCCGGGCTCCACCGCCGCGGACGGCTCATGCCCGGCCGCCACCTCGCCGGCGACGCGGAGGCGGACGGGGGCGGCGGCGGTCGCCGAGGCGACATCGCGGGCGCGCACGGCGAAACCGTCCATGGCCACGTTGTCCCAGGGTGGCAGCGCGACCTCGGCGACCACCTCGGCGGCGAGGACTCGCCCGGCCGCCTCCGCCAGCGTCGCCTCCTCGGCGGGCAGCGGCGCTACG
>MGMJ01000081.1 GCA_001794945.1 Chloroflexi bacterium GWC2_73_18 | reverse complement strand
CCATTCCAGGGCCTGTTTCGTGCTCAGCGGGACCCCTCCGCATGCCTTCCGGGCTCAACAGCTGCGGAAGCCGGGGTCAGGAGCGTGAGGAAGACGCTCGACGGACGCCGCGATCGTCGCCGGCTCGTGAACGACGACCGCCTCGTGCAGCGCCGATCCGGCCCGGGCGGCTTCGACGCCGGCCGCGGGCGATGACGTGGACCTCGCAGGGCCACGTGGCCGCCTGCGCACCGGGCCCCCCGGTCTACGGGACGCCGCGGCGGCGGCCCAGCGGGCGACGAGCTCGGCGCGGGCCGAGGCGGCCATCCCGCTCGCGGCGCCTACGCGGCCGTCTCCGCGTCCGCGACGGCGAGCGCGGCGTCGAGGACGGCGAGACCCTCCTCGATCTGCTCACGGGTGATCGTGAGCGGCGGCGCCAGCAGGATCGCGCTTCCCTGGCCCGGCATGATGTAGACGCCATCGTCCCAGCAGCGGGCGAGGACGCGGTCCTTCGCCGAGGGCGACGGCGTCCGACGGGCCGGATCGACGAACGGCTCCTTGGTCCGCCGGTCGCGGACCAGCTCGACGCCGACGAAGAGCCCCTTGCCGCGGACGTCGCCGACCGACCGGTGGCGGTCCATCAGCGTCCGGGCGCCCGAGAGCAGGACCTCGCCCAGCTCGGCCGCCCGCTCGACGAGCCGGTCGTCGCGGTAGACGCCGATCGCGGCCACGATCGCCGCGCAGCCGAGCGCGTGGCCCGAGTAGGTGTGCCCGTGGACCAGGGGGCGGTCGTCCCATTGTCGGGCCAGCGGTTCGCGGACGACGGTGGCGCCCATCGGCACGTAGCCGCCGGTCAGGCCCTTGGACGTGGTGAGGATGTCGGGGACGATCCCCGCGTGGTCGACCGCGAACCAGCGCCCGGTCCGACCCCAGCCGGTCATCACCTCGTCGGCGATGAGCAGGATCCCGTGGCGATCGCACAGCTGGCGGACCGCCTCAAGGTAGCCGTCGGCGGGGACGATCACGCCGTGCGGACCGGCGATCGGCTCGAGGATGACGGCGGCGACCCGGTCGGGCCCGTTGGCCAGGACGACCTCCTCGAGACTCCGCGCGCAGTGCGCGGCGCAGTCGGCGCAGCGCCCGCCCGGCGGTGCGAACTGGCAGCGGTAGGGGTCGCAGGTCGGAGCATGGACGACGCCCGGGATACCCGGCTCGAACGGCCAGCCGCGGTGGTCGCGCGAGAGCGTCATGGCGCCCATCGTGCTGCCGTGGTAGGAGCGGTAGCGGGCGATGATGATCGGCCGGCCGGTGAGATCGCGGGCCATCTTCAGGGCCGCCTCGTTGGCCTCCGCGCCGCCGGGCGAGAAGAAGGTCCGGTTCAGGTCGCCCGGCGTCACCTCGGCGATCAGCCGGCCGGCCTCGGCCCGCGCCGCGGTCACGAAACTCGACGCCACGACCGGCAGCGTCGCCGCCTGTTCCTGGATGGCCCGGACCACCCGGGGCTCGGTGTGGCCGAAATTCGCGAACATGAACATCGAGGTGAAGTCGAGGTAGCGCCGGCCGGCGGCATCCCAGAAGTGGACGCCCTCGGCACGGACGATCGGCGCGCCGCGTTCGGCGCCCTGGTTCTTCCAGGGAGCGAGGACATGGCGTCGATCGAGGTCGACGATCTCGGTCGGCCCGGCGAGGTCGGAGATGGCCATCGCTCGCCTCAGCCGAGCAGGTCGGCGTACTTGTCGAGCAGGCGAACCGGCTTGCGCAGCGCGTCGCGGCGGAACGGCTCGCCGAGCTCGGCCGGGTCGACCACGACGTCGATCACCGCCGGGCGACCCTGCCCGACCGCGGTCCGGACGGTGTCGGCGAGATCCGCCTCGCGCTCGACCCGGTAGCCGTCACCGCCCATCGCGCGGGCGACGGCGGCGAAGTCGGGGTTGCGCAGGTTCGTGCCGACGTACCGGTCGGCGTAGTAGTCGACCTGGTTCTTCTTCTCGGCGCCCCACTCCCCGTTGTTCCAGACGACGGCGACGACGCCGATCCCCTCCCGGACGGCGGTCAGGACTTCGGCGAGGCTCATCCCCCAGGCGCCGTCGCCGACGAAGGCGACGACCGGGCGGTCGGGTCGCCCCAGCTTGGCGCCGAGGGCGGTCGGGTAGCTGTAGCCGCAGTTGCCGAACATCATCGCCGCCAGGAACTGACGCGGACCCTCGAAGTTCAGGTAGCTGTTCGAGACCGAGCAGATGTTGCCGATGTCGGTGGTGACGATGACGTCGCTGGGGAGGACCTCCGTGATGAGCTTCAGAGCGCGACGCGGGCTGATCGGCTCGCCCCGCCGCGACGAGAGCTCGTCCAGCTCGGCCGCCCAGGCCGCCTTCTCGGTGGCGATCTCGGCGATGCGGGCCTCGTCGCGAGGCCGTCCGCCCCCCCTGCCGCGGAGCGCGTCGAGGAGCGCCTCGGTGAACGCCCGCGCGTCGCCGATGATCCCCGTGCTCACCTTCCTGGTCAGGCCCAGCACGCGGTGGTCGACGTCCACCTGGACGACCCGGGCGTCCTTCGGCCAGTAGTCGAACCCGTACTGCGGCAGCGTCCCGAAGGGGCCGAGCCGGGTCCCGATGGCGAGCACGACGTCGGCCCGGTTGATCAGGCGCATCGCCGCCTTCGACCCCATGTACCCGAGCGGACCGATGCCGAGCGGGTGCGAGTAGGGGAACGCGTCGTTGTGGAGGTAGGTCGTGGCGACCGGCGCGGAGAGGTACTCGGCCAGGGCGCGGACCGATTCGCCGGCCTCGGACCGGACGACGCCTCCGCCGGCGAGGACGACGGGGAACCGCGCGCTCGCGACGAGCTCGGCGGTCGCCCGGATCTGGTCCGCGGGACCGGCCCCGTGCGCCGCGTCCGGCGACGGGTAGATCTCCGTCTCGATCTCGCCGTAGAAGTAGTCGCGCGGGATGTCGACCTGGACGGGACCGTTCTCCGCCTTGGCGATGTAGAAGGCCCGTCGAAGCAGCTCGGCCATCCGTTCGGGACGGTTGACCTGGACCTGCCACCTGGTGATCTTCGAGAAGATCGGCAGCTGCTCCGTCTCCTGGAAGCCCCCCAGCCCGACCCCCAGCGACCCGACCGACGGGGTGACCACCACCATGGGCGTGTGCGCCCAGTAGGCGGCGGCGACGGCGGTCACGAAGTTGGTGATGCCCGGCCCGTTCTGGCCGATGCAGACGGTCGGCCGGCCGGTGACGCGGCCCCAGCCGTCGGCCATGTGCGCCGCGTTCTGCTCGTGGGTGACCGAGACGAAGCGGATCCCCGCGCGGGGAAAGAGGTCCAGTGCGTCCATGTAGGCCGAGCCCACGATCCCCGGGACGGTGGTGACGCCCTCGGCGGCGAGGGCCTCGACGAAGGCCTCGCTGGGGGTCATTCGGGTCGGTCCGGTCGTGGCGACCAGTCGGGCCGCCGGCTCCACCGCCGTCATCGAAGGAGCTCCTTTCGCTGCGCCGTCGTTGTCAATCAGCCAACAGCCTTGGCATCGCGGCAACGAAACCAACCGTAGCGCCGGGACCGACGGCCTGTCAAGCCCGGGGCCTCGCCGTGTCGGCTCCCAGCGACCCGCTCGCCGCCCGGTCGCGGTAGCCGAGAGAGCTCGAGATCCGACGCCCGGTCTCGATGAGGATGGGGGCCAGAACGGCGATGTTCTCGCCCGTCATCCGGGCGGCGGGCACGTTGATGCCGATGGCGGCGACGGGGACACGGTGCCGGTCGAAGATCGGCACGGCCATGCCGCCGGCCTCGGGGTTGTGCTCACCGAGGTTGACCGCGTAGCCGACGCGTAGGACCTCGTCGGCGCGGCGGTCGAACTCCTCGAGCGTGTCGGCGGTGAGGGGGGTGAACCTGGCGAGCGAAGGCGGGAGTCGGCGCCGGCGCTCCTCCCGGGAGAGGGGCGCCATGAGCGCCTTGCCCATGGCCACCGCATGCGCCGGGACCCGCTCGCCGAGGCGGGTCGCCGCCCGGACCTCGTGGGTTCCCTCGATAACCTCGATGTAGACGATGTGGGCGCCGTCGAGGATCGCCAGGTCGCAGCTCTCCCCGGTCCGATCGACGACCTCCTGCATGTGCGGCAGGGCGATCTGCCGGACGTCGAGGTCGGCGATCGCCCGCGCGCCCAGCTCCCAGAGGCGCGTCCCGAGCCGGTAGCGCTTGGTGCCCGGGTCGAAGCGGAGCCAGCCCAGCCGCGTCAGGGCGCGGGCGAGCCGAAGGGCGGTGCTCCGGTCGACGCCGAGGCGGACCGCGATGGCCGACGCCCCAAGGGCGGGCTCGAGCTCGAGGACGTCGAGTATGGCGGCGGCCTTGGACAGGGAGCCGATGTACCGCCGGTCCTCGACCCCTGCCGGTTCCGGGCGCTTCGTGATGCCTCCCCTCATCCCCGGGCCAGGGCTTGACACTCGCCGTGCGGCGGGGATATCGTCCCTCTACGTTGTCACAGCGCCATTGTCGTTGTCAAGGTGGCACGCAGGCGGGATGATGCGCATCCACGTCCTGGGCGGAGGCACGCCCACGCCTACCAGGGAGCGGTTCGGCAGTGCCTTCGCCGTCGAGATCGGCGACGACGTGCTGATGTTCGACTGCGGGCCCGCGGCGACGCACAAGCTGGTCAAGTCGGGTCTATGGCCGACCGAGGTCAGCCACCTGTTCTTCACTCACCACCATTTCGATCATGATGTGGATTTCCCCTGCCTCCTCCTTTGCCGCTGGGATCAGGGTGCCGGGCGGGAGGATCCGCTCAAGGTCTACGGGCCGCCGCCCACGCGCCGTTTCGCCGAGTCGCTCATCGGCGCGAACGGCGCTTTCGCCCACGATTGGAAGGCGCGCGTGCATTCCCCGCTCAGCCAGCGGGTCTACGTGAATCGTGGCGGCGTACTGCCTCGAAGACCGCCGACGGTCGAGGCCATCGATATCGAACCGGGGTTCGTCCTGGACGACCGCTCGTGGAGCGTGCGAGCTGGGTACGCCAGGCACGTGCAACCGTACCTCGACTCGCTCGCCTACCGAGTGGAGACCACGAGCGGCTCCGTGGTCTTCACTGGCGACACGGAACCCTGCCAGGAGGTGGCCGATCTCGCCGCCGGCGCTGATCTCCTCCTGTGCATGTGTTGGGATCACCAGGCGACGATGGATGCGAACGGGGAGAGCAGGGGCCAATGCGGCACGACGGGCGCGGCCACGATGGCTCAGCAGGCTGGCGTGAGGCGGCTGGCGCTCGTTCACAGCGGGCCCGTGATCTCGAGGTCGGATGAGCGGGCGAGGGTGCTCGAGAGTGTGGGGGGTGCGTTCTCTGGAGAGATCCTCTTCCCCGAGGAGTTGCAGGCGATCGAGTTGTGACGAGGGGATCGCCCCGAGGGCCCGCGTGACCGGTCCCGCCTAGGCGGCTGTCTCCCCGTCCGCGATGGCGAGCGCGGCGTCGAGGACGGCGAGGCCCTCCTCGATCTGCTCACGGGTGACCGTGAGCGGCGGCGCCAGCAGGCGAGGACATGGCGTCGATCGAGGTCGACGATCTCGGCCGGCCCGGCGAGGTCGGAGGTCAACGGATCGGTTCCTCTCAGAGGTTCGCCGGCAGGGCCGGATCGGCATCGTCGCCACCCGGCGACGGCTCCGCCCACTTCGTTTCCAGGTCCGGCCGGTAGACGAGGTCCATTAGCTCCTCGCGGACCTCGATGAACGCCCGACTCGCGCGCACCGCCCGCGGGTCGCCCGCCGCCTGGAGTCCGAAGCGTACCTGGCGGTCGGCCAGCACGCTCCCCGGTCGTGTCGACATCACGAGGACGCGAGTCCCCAGGTAGACGGCCTCCTCGGCGTTGTGGGTGATGAAGAAGACGGTGCGCCTGGTCGCCCGCCAGATCGACAGCAACTCCTCCTGCAGGTTCTCGCGGGTGAGCGCGTCGAGCGCACCGAACGGCTCATCCATCAACATGATCTGCGGTTCGTTGGCCAGCACGCGGGCGATCGCCGCGCGCTGCTGCATCCCGCCCGACAGCTCGTACGGCGCCCGATGGCCGAAATCGTGGAGGCCGACGAGCCGGAGGTACTGCTCCGCCAGCTCCTTCGCCTCGCGCCGCCCGGCGCCGCGCATGCGCGGCCCGAACGTCACGTTGTCAGCCACGTTGAGCCACGGGTAGAGGGCCGGCTGCTGAAAGACGACCCCGCGTTCGGCGCCCGGGCTGGTCACGACCCGCCCGTCGACCATGATCCGGCCGCTGGTCGGATGGAGGAACCCGGCCAGCAGCTGAAGAAGGGTCGTCTTCCCGCAACCCGACGGGCCGATGCAGCAGATGAACTCCCCCGGCTCGAACACGAGGTCGATGGGCCGGAGCGCCTCGACCGGCGCACCGTTCCCCCGGTACGTGTAGGCGACGCCCTCGATCACCAGGCGCGACCCGCTGCCCGCGGCGGGCAGCGGGGACCCGTCGACGGTCCGTGTCACCCCGCTGCGTCCCCGGCCCTCGCCACGTTCGCCGCTACTTGACCGCCGCCGCGGCGTAGTCCTTCACGACCGCGGCCCGGAGGGTCGCGTCGTCCGGCATCTTGTCGATCTCCTTCTGGTCGAGGAGGTACTGCGCGGTCTGCTTGATGGCCGCCAGGAGGTCGCCGCCGAGCCACTTCGTGCTCGCCTGCTCCGAGGCCGTGAGGAGTACGAGCCCGGCCATCTGGCGCTTGGCGGTCGCCCCATCGATGCCGAACTCCTTGGCCACGAGCCCGGTGGCCTTGTCGGGATCGCTCTTGTAGAGCTGCACGGCGCGCTCCTGGGCTGCGGCCCAGATGTTCATCACGCACGGGTACTTCTGCGCGAAGTCATTGCGCACGACAGCGAAGTCGAACGTCGGGTACCCGAGCTCGGCCATCTTGGCACTGTCGACGAGGGCCTCGCCGCCGTCGTTCATGAGCTCGCTCAGCGCCGGCTCCCAGATGTAGGCGGCATCGATCTGGCCCGTCTTCCAGGCGGCGACGGCGTCGGGGGGAGACATGTTGAGCAACTCGACCTTCGAGCGGTCGACGTTGCTGACGGTCAGGTAGCTGAGCAGGCTGTAGTGGGTCGTCGAGACGAAGGGGACGCCGATCTTCTTGCCGACCAGGTCGGCCGGGGTCTTGATGTTGGCGGTCTTGCGGACGGCGAGCGCCTCGGCCGCGCCGATGACGTCGAAGATCCAGGGCACCGCGTACGGGATCCCGTTCGCGATCCCGCGGCTGACCGGACTGCTGCCGGCGAGGCCGATGTCGATCCCGTTGGCGGTGATCGCCTGGTTCACCTCGCCGCCGCTGTTGAACGGCAGCCAGGTGACCTTGACGCCGGCCAGGTCGGCTTCGAGCCAGCCGGACTGCTTGACGATGATGTCGCCGTTCGGGACCTGCTGGAAGCCGAGCCGGATCTCCGCCGGCTTGTCGAAGCTCCCCGTGCATGCCCCGCCGCTCGTCGGGCTGGCGGTGGGCGTCGCGGTCGCCGTGCAGGCGGCCCCCAGGATGGCGACCCCCATGCCGAGCGCGAGAAGCCGTCTGATCGAACCCGTCACCGCTGTCTCCTTTCCATGACCTTCCTCCTTCAAGCCCCGACCGTCGGGGCCCACCCGGGAGCCCGTGTCACGCCATCAAGCCCTCCCGATCCAGGGGACGAAGCGGCGCTCCGTCCGCGCCGCGATGGCGTCGAGGAGCATCCCGGTCACGCCCATCACGATGATACCGACGAAGATGGTGTCGCTGCGCAGTTGTTCGCTGGCGATCAGCGTGACGAAGCCCATTCCGCTCGACGTCGCGACGAGCTCCGCCGCGACGACCGTGGTGTACGTGAACGCGAGGGAGATCCTGGCACCGCTGAAGATGAACGGCAGGCTGGCCGGCAGGACGACGTGGAGGAAGACCTGCCGATCCCGAGCACCCAGCGCGCGCGCGGCCCCCAGCAGCTCCCAGCGGACGTTCAGGACGCCCGCCCGCGTGTTGATGATGAGGGGCGGGACCGCGGCCAGGTAGAGCAGCGCGATCTTGGATGGCTCCCCGAAGCCGAGCCAGATCAGCAGCAGCGCCAGGTAGGCGAGGGGAGGGAGGGGCCGGATGAAGTTCACGATCGGCTCGGAGATCACATGGACCGGGCCCCACATCCCGGCCGCCAATCCGAGCGGGATCCCCGTCACCGCGGCGAGCGCGAAGGCGACGAGGACACGAGCCATCGTGATCGCGAGGTGAACGGGCAGGGTGTAGCCCTGGTACGGCTCGACGAGGAACACCAGGAACCGCTCCAGCACGCGGCCGGGGGCCGGGACGAACAGCTCCGGGGCCAGGTCGAACGTCCGGATCGCCTGCCACCCGATGACTACGACCGCAAGCACCCCGAGCGCGGTCGTCCATCGGGTAGCCGATCGGAGCTTCCTCGATCTCGTGGGGACCTCCCTGCCCCTACAGGCGTCCGAGGTGACCGTCAGGCGCGGAACCCGCGTGCCGACCGATCGGCGGTGCCTGACCAGCAGCCGGGCGGACGACTCCAGGGCGCCTCGCGGGAACGGCTCCTCCGCTCCGGCGAACGGGTCGCTCGGCCGTGGCCCACCGGCTCATGCGCCAAGCGCCCGTCCTCCCTCTCCTCGTTGTACGTCCTGCAACGCTCCTGCGCCTGCGGCAACGCCCCGCACGACTATGGCAGGACGAACGCGAGGTTGTCAACGCGCTTCGCGGTCGATCGTTCTCTCGAGACCGGCCCCGCTCTGAGCCTTCCCCGCCGAGGTCGAACTCAAGGAGGTGATCCTCGGCTCCATGACCGGCCTCCGCCTCGTTGTCGAGACCGACGGCGAGACGGGGCAACACCACGCCGATCAGCCGAGCCGCCGCGCCGCGACGCTCGTCCCCGGCGACCCGGTCATGATCCGGGTCGACCCGGCGCACGTCAGCGCCTTCGCCCCGGAATCGTGAGCGGCCGCCGCCGGGGCCGCAGGGCGACGCGCGGCCACCACTCGACCGGAGCGCGCCGGCTGGTGTAGGGTCACACGCGACGGAGGTGCCCCATGTCCGACGAGCATCGGCCCGACGAGGCGGTCGGGACGGTCACGCACTACTACAGCCACCTCGCGGTCGCCGGGATCAGGCTGACGTCACCGCTCCGGGTGGGCGATCGGATCCACATCCGCGGTCACACGTCCGATCTGGTGCAGACCGTCGGGTCGCTCGAGATCGACCGCCGCGGGGTCGACCACGCCGGGCCCGGAGACGACGTCGCCCTGAAGGTCGACGACCACGTCCGCGAGCACGACCGGATCTTCCTGGAGGATTGAGGGGGCCTACCTCGCCGCGAGCGCGGCGACGGCCGCCTCGATCCGTTCGGGCGTCGTGTCCGAGGCGATCACGACGCGGACCACGCCGGGCCGCGAAGGATCGTCCCACACGATGACCGACTGGTCGCGCTTCGCGACGTAGGCGTCGATGCGGATCGCGTCGATGCCGGCGATGCGGGCCGGCGCGGACTTGACCAGCTCGGTGTCCCGCTCGGCGCGGGCGCCGGCCTCGAAGGAGGCGGCGAGGACGGCGGCGTCGAGTCCCGGCGCCGCGTAGATGGCCAGCGCCATCCCCTCGGGGTCCTCGCCGTACCAGCTAGCACCGGCGAAGCGAAGTTCGCGCACGCCGCGCTCGTAGAGGAGGCCGATCGTCTTCTGCGAGCAGTAGCGCCCCGACCGGCGAGCGAGCGTCTCGTCGAAGAGCCGTTCGGGGATGAGCGACTCGAGCTCCGGGAAGAAGCCGGGGCGGTCCTGGACGTCGGTGTCCCCGCATGGGGTCGACGGGTCGAAGGACGGTGAAGGCGCCGCCGCGGCGGAGCAGGCGGCCAGGAGCGCGGCGGCCAGGACGAGCAGCGCGGTGACGGCGGGCCGTCCACCGCGGCGAGGTTCGGGGGTCACCACCCGCAGCATACCCGCCCTCGTCGTGAAGCCGCAGCGAAGTCGAGATGGGGTCGCCTTGAAGGTCGCGTGAAGCGCCGAGCGCAGACTCCCCGCCGTGGACGATCACGGGGTCGGGCCCGTCTTCCGCGCCGTTCGCGGGGCGTGTCAGCCCTGCGTCGGTCTCGACGCTCGAGCGGGGCCGCCTGGAGCTCGGCCTCGGCGCGGCACGGCGAATCGCCGGTGCACTCGACATGCCGCTCCCGTTCGATCCGCGCCGGCGCGGCGGGGAGGCGGATCGACTCTCGACGAGGGGCACGCCACGGTCGTCGAGCACGTCGTGTCGGCCCTGCGCGAGAGTGGCTGGGAGGTGCTCTCGAGTACTCCTTCACCCTCCGTCCCGCCGCCCGGCACGCGTCGGACCCCGTGCTAGCATCGCCGCCGTGAGTCGCCAGGAACCCAGGCACGCGGACGACGGAGCCCCCTCGCACGGCGGCCCGGACACGCGCGGCGACGAAACCCACGACGCCTGGGCCGAACGCGAGGAGCGCTGGCAGCGCGAGCGGCTCGAGCCGGCGCTCGCCCGCGCGCCGGAGCGACGCATCCACTTCACCACCATCAGCGACGTCGAGGTCGAGCGGCTCTACGGCCCGGCCGTCGACTTCGACCCGCTCCGCGATGTCGGTTTCCCGGGCGAGCCCCCGTTCACGCGCGGCATCCACCCGACGGGCTACCGCTCGCGGCCCTGGACGATGCGCATGTTCGCCGGCTTCGGCTCGGCCGAGGACACGAACGCCCGCTTCCGGCAACTCCTCGCCGCCGGCCAGACCGGCCTTTCCATCGCCTACGACATGCCGA
Organism: Chloroflexi bacterium GWC2_73_18; assembly: GCA_001794945.1. Taxonomy (GTDB): domain Bacteria; phylum Chloroflexota; class Limnocylindria; order Limnocylindrales; family CSP1-4; genus GWC2-73-18. Next base: position 5,561 of record MGMJ01000081.1, on the reverse strand, counting down.
CCCTCTACGGCTACGACTCCGATGACCCCGAGGCGGAGGGCGAGTTCGGGACGTGCGGCGTCGCCGTCTCGTCGCTCGCCGACATGGAGGTCCTCCTCGACGGGATCCCGCTCGACCGGATCAGCACCTCGATGACGATCAACGCCCCGGCCGCGGCGATCTGGGCCATGTACATCGCGGCGGCCGAGAAGAAGGGCTATCCCCGGGCGATCCTGGAAGGCACGACCCAGAACGACATCCTGAAGGAGTACATCGCCCAGAAGGAGTTCCTCTTCCCGCCCGGGCCGTCGATGCGCCTGGTCGTCGACACGATCGAGTTCGGCAGCCGCGAGCTCCCCCGCTGGAACACGATCTCGATCAGCGGCTACCACATCCGCGAGGCCGGCTCGACCGCCGTCCAGGAGCTCGCCTTCACCATCGCCGACGGGATGGCCTACGTCGAGGCGGCGATGGCGCGGGGCCTGCGCGTCGACGACTTCGCCCCGCGCCTCAGCTTCTTCTTCAACTCGCACAGCGACTTCTTCGAGGAGATCGCCAAGTTCCGCGCCGCGCGACGGATCTGGTACCGCCTCACGAGCGAGCGCTACGGGGCCGAGAACGAGCGCTCCACCTGGATGCGCTTCCACACCCAGACGGCGGGCGTCTCGCTCACCGCCCAGCAGCCGCTCAACAACCTGACGCGCGTCGCCGTCCAGGCGCTCGCCGCCGTGCTCGGCGGCACGCAGTCGCTCCACACCGACGCCTACGATGAGGCGTGGGCGGTCCCCTCGGCCGAGGCGGCGCTTCTCGCCCTCCGCCAGCAGCAGGTGATCGCCGCCGAGACGGGTGTCACGAACACGGTCGATCCGCTCGGCGGCAGCTGGTTCGTCGAGGCGCTCACGAACGAGGTCGAGCGCCAGGTGTGGCGCTACCTGGACGAGATCGACCGGCTCGGCGGCATGGTCGCCGCGATCGCCGCCGGCTACCCGCAGAAGGAGATCGCCGACGCCGCCTACCGCTTCCAGCGCGAGGTCGATGCCGGCGAGCGCGAGATCGTCGGCGTCAACGTCCACGTCGACCCCGACGAGACGGTGACGATCCCGCTCCTCGAGGTGAGCGAGGAGAGCCGGCGCGCCCACCTGGCCCGGCTCGAGCGGACGCGCCGCGAGCGCGATGGCCAGGCGGTCGAGTCGGCCCTCCGGCGTCTTCGCGAGCTGGCCGCCCGCCCGGCTTCGTCGGAAGCGAACCTGGTGCCGGCGCTCCTCGACTGCACGCGCGCCTACTGCACCCTCGGCGAGATCTGCGGCGTCTTCCGCGCCGTCTTCGGCGAGTACCGTGAGCCGGTCGCCGTCTGAGCGGTGCCCGGCGGGCGCGGAGATGCACCGGCGGTCCGTGTCGAGGCATGGGGCCGCTCGCATTGACTCACTCACACGGCGGGGCTGGCGCTCGACTCGATCGTCCTGCCCCAGCAGATCCGAACCGTGGCGCAGTCGCGGGTCGTGCGGCCACCACGCGGCCGGATCACCGACGCGACGCTGCGCCGCCGGATCGCCGACCGTGTCCAGCTCCACCTCGGCCTCGAGGAGCTGGACCTGCTCGCCGATGAGCCCCGATCCGCCGTGAGGGTCACTGGCTGGCCGGCTGACCCGGACGCGCTGGACGACTTCCTGGCCGAGCCGAACCTCTGCCGCATCGCCACGGTCGACCGCGACGGCGCACTGCACGTCGTCCCCGCCTGGTACTGGTGGGACGGCGCGCGCTTCTGGATCGGGGCCCAGGCGACCGACCGCAAGGTCGCCAACGTGCGCCGGGCCGGCCGCGCGGCGGTCGAGATCGACTCCGACATCCGCCGCAGGCGTGGCATCCTCGCGCGCGGGCCGGCCCGCGTGATCTCCGGCGACGCGGGGCGGGCGGAATACCTGCGGATCACCGCCGAGCAGGTCCGCCGCTACCAGCCCAACCGGCCCCCGACGGAGACCGCGGCGCGCTACGCTGAGAAAGGGAGCCCGGTCGTCATCGAGGTGACGCCGGAGCGGATCATCGGCTGGGGCCGCTGAGGGGGTCCGCCGCCGCGCTACGATAGCCCTCCCCGCAGCCAGCGACCGGAGGCCCGCCCGATGTCCACCGACCTTCGCTCGTTCCTCGAGAAGGAACCCACCGCGCTCGCCCCGTATGCCGCGCTCCTCGAGCTGAGCGACGAGGGGCTTGATCGGCCGACCGCGGCCGACTCACCCGCCCACGGCTGGAGCGGGCGTGACGTCCTCGGACACGTCGCCGCCTGGGTCGAACACGCGCTCGCCGTGGCGCGCGAACTGGCGGCGACCGGGGAGAGCCCGACCCGCACGGAGATGGACGCGCGCTGGGATGCGGGCGAGGGCGACGCCGTCAACGACGAGCTGCTCGCCGCCTGGCGGTCGTTGCCGATGGACGAGGTTCGCCGCCGCTTCACCGCAACGCCGGAGGCGCTGCGCGCCGCGCTGGCCGGGGTGCGCGGCGGGCGCTGGACGGGCGATCCGGACCTGCTCGACTTCTTCCGCAGCGAGACGATCGAGCACTATGCCACGCACCTCCCCGACCTGGCCGAGGCGCTGCGCCAGGCGGGGCGATGACGCGCTACGCGGAGCTGGCGGCCGCCTCCGACCGCAACGCCTGGGAAGGATCCGCGCGGCTGCTGTGCGATCTGCCGGCTGCCCGGCACCTCGATCTCGGGCACGTCCGGGCGCTCGACACGCGGAGCCCGCTCGGACTCTTCAACCCGGCCTTCGTCTTCGGCGAGGTGCGCGACCCGGCGGCGACGGCAGCGACGCTTCTCGGTTTCTACGCCGCGAGCCCCGGCCCCGGCCGGATCCGCATCTCGGGGCGGCTCCAGTCCGGCGAGGCGCTCGCCGAGGCGCTCCAGCGGGCCGGCTGTGCGGAGCGGGCCGGCCGCCTGCCGGCGATGCTCCTCGCGGTCGAGGACCTGGCCGAGGGTCCCGAGCCCGCGCAGCACGGGCTCGCCTTCGTCGAGGCGACCGAGGCGGCGACCTGCGCCGCCTGGGTGGAGACGCTGATCGCGGGTTTCGGATGGGAGGCGGAGGCGGGCGCCGTCCGCGCCGCCCACGCGGCGCTCCCCGCCGCCGTCGCTGCCGGCCGGACTCGTGCCTACCTCGCCACGCTCGAGGGCGTGCCGGCGGCCTGCTGCCAGGTCGTCGAGAGCGACGGGATCGCCGGCATCTTCGCCCTCGGCACGATCCCGGCGGTCCGGCGGCGCGGCATCGCCTCCGCGCTCCTGCGGCACGTCATCGACGCGGCGGCGTCAGGCGGCACGCGCTGGGCGAGCCTGCGCGCGATGCCCGACTCGGAGCCGATCTACCACCGCCTCGGTTTCGTCTGGACCCACGACCTCCGGGAGCTGTTGACGCCGGCCCGGAGCGGCGCTGCCTGAGCCCGCCCCTCTCAGGCGATCGCCTGGCCGTCCGCCTTCGCCGCCAGCAGTTCACCGAGCCCGAAGGCCGCCTCGAGCTGATCGGCCGGGCGGAAGCCGACGACGCCCCGCGGTTGCTGCCCCTTCTGGAAGAAGGCGATGGTGGGGATGCTCATGATGCGGAAGGCGCCGGCGATCGCCGGGTTCTCATCGATGTTGACCTTCGCCACGTCGACGACGCCCTCGTACTTCTCGGCGAGCTTCTCCATCTCCGGGGCGACCAGCCGGCAGGGACCGCACCAGGCGGCCCAGAAGTCGACGATGACGGGACGTTCCGACTGGAGGATGTCGGTCTCGAAGGAGGCGTCGGTGACGTGCTTGATGGCCATCGGTTGCGATCCTTTCCGCCCGTAGCCGGTCGGCCGGTCAGCGGGCCAGCGATGTCAGGAGACTGCACGCCTCGAGGACGCGCGCGTCGGCGAGTCGGTAGTAGACGGTGCTCCCATCGCGCCGGGTGGTGACCAGCCCGGCGTGGCGGAGCACCGCGAGGTGCTGGCTCATGTTGGGGACCTGGCAACCCGCCTCGGCCGAGAGCTCGCGCACCGACCGCTCGCCGGCCGACAGGCATTCGAGCACGCAGAGGCGCTTCGGGTCCGCCAGGGCGCGTCCGATGAGGGCCGCCTTCTGGCGGTCGATCGACGGCGAGACGGTCGCGGCAGATGCCATCGCTTCGGAGTCTCTCATGATTTGCGCAAAGACGCAAGTGGGTACCGCGGGGGATCGTCGGTGCCAGGGGTCGGTGCGCGGCGAGGCGTTCTTCAGGGGGCGGTCCAGACGCGGTAGTCGTCCACGCTGATGCGGGCGCCGTCCTTCTCGGCCTGCACGGCGATGCCGAAGCGAGCGGCGGCGGTCGAGACGTTCGCCTGAGCCACGTTGATGCCGTTCACGTAGAGGACGATCTGCCGCGTCGTGAGGTGCAGTTCCAGGCGGTTCGCCCGGCCCGGCCGGAACGCGTCGGTGTGGCCCTGGGCGCGCGTCTCGAGCGACTCCGTGTGGTCCGCGTGGAGGGCGTAGGCGCCCGTCCCATCGACCAGTGCGCTGACGATGGGCGCGCCCGTCTCGTCGACGACGGAGAGTCCGTACCAGGTGCGCGGTGCGCTCGAGCGGAACGTCGCCTCCAGCGTCGCCGTCCCGCCCGGTCCCTGCAGCGTGGCCCAGACGTAGAGCGGGTAGTTCGTGGCGCGCGCGGTCACCAGGAATCGGCCGCCGCCGTAGACGGTGGTCAGGAGGTCCTGCTTCCCCACCGGCCAGTAGCCCACGGCCGCTAAGTCGTCGGTGAACCAGGCGGTCGCCGCGTCCGGGGTCGGCGTGGGACTCGGCGTGGGACTCGGCGTCGGGGGCGTCGTCGGCGACGGCGTCGCGGATGGTCCCGGGGTCGTCCCGGGCGACGGCGCGGGCGATGCCTCGGCAGCGGTCGGGGAGGCGACCGGCACCGTCGGAGTCGTCGAGGCGGTCGGCCCGGGCGTGGCCGGGGGGTTGACCGGCAACGACCCGCCGCCGTCGGTCGACAGGTCGATGTGGGGCGGGTCGCTCCCGATCTGTGAGCCGAGCGGTCCACCACCGAGCGCCGCGGTCGTGCCCGCGAAGGCGGCGATCCCGACCAGCGCAGCCACGGCGAGGGGGATCAGGACCGCGCCGCTCCCGCGGCTCACGCGTCCAGCCGGGACCGGCGGCGACGGCGCCGGCGCGGCCGGCGGTCCCTCCGGGGTCGCTCCGGTCGTGAGAAGCGGCCGACCGCACCCCGCGCAGAAGCCGCCGCCGGCGACCGCCGGGGCGCCGCAGAAGGGGCAGAAGCGGGCGGCCGTCCCGCCGTCCCGCGGCCCGCTCACGGACCCTTCCTCCGGCGGCGCAAGAGCGCCAATGCGGCGAACGTGACGATGAAGGTGACCCCGCCTACCGCCAGCCCGGCGATGGCGACCGTCCGATCACCGACGCGCGGGTAGGCGACCGCCACCGGCGCCGGCTCGGTCGAGGCGTCCGCCGCGCGGTGCTCCGACGGGGGGAGCGCCTCGGCCGGCGGTCGGAGCGTGCCGGGCTCGCCGGAGCGGTAGAGCGCAGCCAGGAGCGCGGCGGCGTCGCCCTCGGTCGCCGTCGCGGGATCGATCGGCGGGCCGGCCGG
>MGMJ01000080.1:4237-7909 GCA_001794945.1 Chloroflexi bacterium GWC2_73_18 | reverse complement strand
GTGCTGCTGGTCAGACAGCCTCACGGTCGCTGGCAGCCAGCGGGTGGAGGGCGACCACCTTGGTCATGGCGGCCTCGTCGCTGGCACGGCGAGCCCGCTGCTTGCCGGCCCTGGACCGCGCGGCCGCGGTGAGCCGATAGCAATGGGGGCAGCCGGAGCCCGACAGCGTCCGCTGGTAGACCGCGGCCGACCACTCGTGGCCGGACTCGCAGCGCCAGACGACCTCGCGCGCCGAGGCGCGGGTGACCTGGTCGGGTCGCAGCGCGTTGCGGGTCGGGTGCCACTCGAGCGCGAGCCAGGGAGAGTAGGCCGCGAGCGACTCGGTCGGGTGCACCCGAACCCCCATGGGGCCGGACAGGCCGAGTCGTGGTAGGTGCGGTCGGCGACCCGCGTCTCCCAGACGTGCGCCGGGGTGAGCAGGCAGCGCCAGGCGACGCGCTCGTGGCTGCCGGCGGCGAGCCGGCCGGGATCGAGGTTGGTGTTGACCTCCCACGCCCACTCGAGCAGCAGGTCCGGGTAGTCGGCGAGATGGCGGCCCTTGACCGGTGGCGCCTCGCGTGAGCGCATCCGCTTCGGCCGTCCGGTGGGCGGGCTGGGCAGGCCGAGCCTCGTGCGCAGGTCGACCGCGGCGGCATAGCGCTCGGCCAGGCGCTCCTTGACCCCGGCGGCGTGGTCGCTGGCGGCGCGTCGCCGCCAGCGCCGGGTGGCCTCGCGCACGAGCCGCGGCAGCGACGGCTCGGTCCGGTCGTGCCACGTCCGCCACCAGGAGAGCTGGCGCTCGCGGCCCCGGTACGTCTCGGTCGGGAGCTCGTTGTCCGATGGACGGTGCGAGCGGTTGTCGCGCCCGGCGAAGGCTGCCCGGATGAGCCTGGTGTAGCGGGCCTCGCGCGCTTCGCCCCGGGCGCGCAGCGTCATCAGCGCCAGCGCCAGGTCGAGGCGACGGGCGTTCTGCCAGCGCCCGGCCCGCCGGCGCAGGGGTGCCAGCCACTCGCCGATGGCACCTTCCAGGGCACCGGTCGAGCGAGGCAGGTCCGGGTACCGCTGCGCGATCAGCCACTGCCGGCCGACGAGCGGCTCGTTGGTCGCGATCCAGCTGCGCAACTCCAGGCGGTCGGGCGGCACATGGCGCTCGACGAGCGCGAGGAGAGCCGCCCACTCGGCCGGACCACGCAGCGCGCCGAGGAGCGCGTCCTGGAGCGGGTGGATCGTCCAGCGCTTGATGCGCTCGCCGGTCCACGGCAGCGGCCGATCGAGCGGGACCGGCACCTCGGCCCGCACCCGCTCGGGCACCCCGTCGGCCAGCGCCCGCGCACGCATCTGGGCCGCGAGGTGATGACGCGAGGGCAGCAGGATGGCCTCCGGCCAGGTATCGCGCACCGCCCGCGCGATCCCCGCATCGAGGTCGGCGACGACGACCGCGGGCGCCCCGGCGAGGCTCGCGAAGAAGACCTGCCAGCCGTCGGCGTCCTTGCCCCCGGCGACCCGCATCAGGCACGGCCGGGCACCGCGCGCCGTGCCGTCGAGGGCGACGAGGATGGTGCCCGCCTTGAGCGTGCCAACCCGCGCCTCGTCCGGCTCGCCGTCGGGAGGCTGACTCCGCGAACGCCGGTAGCCGCGGGTGAACAGGGTCGTCGTGTCGAGCACCACCACCGATGGCCACTCGGTCGGGTGGAGCGCGGCGATGACGGCCGGCGCGAACGCGTCGAGGTAGTTGACGGCCAGGTTCGCCTGGCGGCTCGTCTCGCCGGCCTCCATCGCCGATCGCGCGCGGCCGCGGTGCCGGCAGCCCCGGAACACCGACTCGCGCAGCTCCCGGCTTGCCGCCCGCAGGCTCATGCCCTCGCCGATGCGCAGGAACAGGCGGGCGATCTCAGCGTGGCCGAACACGAAGTCGCGCCCCGTCCTGACGCCCTCGTGGCGGCCGTACACATGCTCGCACGCCGGGCAGGCAGCTCCGGAGTCGGGATGGCGCTCGGTTGGCTGGCGGACGGCGATCGGGACGCTGAACGAGTGGCCCCGGGTGCCCGGGATCGTCACGCACCGGAGCGGGGACGGCGGTGGGCATCGCTCCACTCGCAGCGTCGATACCCGTCGAGCCGGACCCGACTGCCCGGGTGCTCGGGACAACTCGGTCGGACGACGGTCGGAGCGGCCTCGGTGCGCGCCATGGCTCGATCCTGCCCGCGGACCGTGCCAGCTCGGCTGACACGGATGACCGATCAGCGACGCGCTATTCCCACCGAGATAAAGCAGGGGGTGGTCGGGGCGACTGGATTCGAACCAGCGACCTCTTGAACCCCATTCAAGTGCGCTACCAGGCTGCGCTACGCCCCGTGGGTACGATTCTAGCAGTCTGCCCGAGCCGCGCGAACCCGCAGCCGCGGATCGGCTCCCGTTCTGGTGCGCAGAACAAGGACTGGCCGCAGCGTCGTCTCCCGGGGCCCGAGCGCCCCCCCCCGCGCCCCGGATCGAGGGGTCCGGGCGGTCGAAGTGATGCCTGAGCCGGCACACCGCGCCTCGGTTGAACGTTGGAGCGCCGGCGCGGGGCTTGGCAGCGGCCGCCCGAGCCCCCGCGGCCGGCGAAAGCGCCCCGGACGACCCCGAGAGGCGGCCTTTGTCCTTCCACGCAGAACGCCGGTCCGGTGGGGGCCCGCGACCAGCGCCGATCGCCGCTGCCACGCCGGCGATGCGGCCTCCGCTCAGGACTCCCTGGCCGCCCCTCCCCCCGGTCCCCCGGCGGCCCCGCCGGCCAGGATGCGACGCAGCCAGACCTCGTAGTCGGCCAGCTCGTCCTTCTGCTCGCGCGCCAGCAGGTCGACCAGGCAGCGCTGCACGCTCTTGCCCTCGTAGAGGGCGTTGTGGACCTCCTCGGCGATGGGCATCTCCACGTCGTGTCGCGCTGCCAGAGCCAGGGCGGCGTCGACCGTGTAGGCGCCTTCCGCCACGCCGGGGAGCGTCCCTTCGATCTCACGCCAGCTCCGGCCGCGCGCCAGCTCGACGCCGAGCCGATGGTTGCGCGACAGCGGAGACGAGCAGGTGGCGATCACGTCGCCGATCCCCGCCAGCCCGGCGAAGGTGAGCGGGTTGGCGCCGGCGGCGATGCCCAGGCGGGTCATCTCGGCGAGCCCGCGGGTGATGAGGCCGGCCTTCCCGTTGTCGCCGAAGCCGAGCACCTCGGCGGCGCCGGCGGCGATGGCGACGATATTCTTGAGCGCGCCGCAGAGCTCCACCCCGACCACGTCGCGGTTGCGGTAGAGGCGGAAGGTGCGCGCGCCCACGACGTCCTGGACGCGCCGGGCAACGGCGTCGTCCCGTGCGGCCACCACCGAGGAAGCGGGCAGGCCGCGGGCGATCTCCAGGGCGAGGTTGGGGCCGGAGAGAGCGGCGACGCGCGAGGCAGTGGCGGCGACCTCGGCGGCCAGCACCTCGGTCATGCGCGCCAGCGTCTCCGGCTCGAGCCCCTTGGCCACCGACAGGAGGACGGCATCGGCCGAGAGCGAGCCGGCGACCGACCGGGCTGTGCCGCGCAGCGCCCGCGCCGGCACGGCGAAGATGACGAGCTCGTCGGCCGAGGCGAGCGCCGCCGGGTCGGAGGCGATCTCGATCTCCGGCGGGAGCGGGATGCCGGCCAGGTAGCGCGCGTTCTCGCGATGCTCCCCCAGCGCCCGGGCG
>MGMJ01000080.1:3889-4178 GCA_001794945.1 Chloroflexi bacterium GWC2_73_18 | reverse complement strand
CCGCTGGCGGGGCACTCACCGCCGGCGCCTCCGCCGCCCGTCCCCGCCGCTCGGTGCCGCGGCGCGGCGATCGGTCCGCGGGCCCCGCGGCTCGCGGCTCCGCTCGCGGAAGACGATGCGGATCGGCGTCCCCTCGAAGCCGAAGGCGCCGCGGAGCCGGTTCTCCAGGTAGCGCCGGTAGCTGAAGTGGACCGCGTCGGCGTGGCGGGCGAAGACGACGAAGGTCGGCGGTGCCACGCTCGCCTGGGTGCCGTAGAAGAGCTTGGGCCGGCGGCCGCGGACCATCGGC
>MGMJ01000080.1:156-3881 GCA_001794945.1 Chloroflexi bacterium GWC2_73_18 | reverse complement strand
CGCGGCGGCGCCGCTCGGCGGCGATCTCCAGCGCGGCGTCCAGGGCGCGGCCCACGCGCAGGCCGGTCCTGGCGCTCACGGCGACGACCGGGGCGAAGTCGAGGAACGGCGTCTCGCCGCGGATCGCCGCCACGTACCCGTCGAAGGTGCGCCCGTCCTTCTCGACCAGGTCCCACTTGTTCAGCGCGACGACGAGACCTCTCCCCTCCTCCACCACGTAGCCGGCGATGTGCGCGTCCTGGGCGGTCAGCCCCTCGGCGGCATCGATGACGAGGATCGCCACCTCGGCGCGGGAGAGCGCTCGCAGCGCGCGCAGCGTGGAGAAGCGCTCCGCCGCCGGTCCCGATGCCACCTTGCCGCGCCGCCGGATCCCCGCCGTGTCGATCAGGGTGACCGCCTGTCCGCCCCGCTCGAGCGGGGTGTCGATCGCGTCCCGCGTCGTGCCGGGGAGCTCGCTGACGATGGTGCGCTCCTCGCCCAGAAGGGCGTTCAGGAGACTGCTCTTACCGACGTTCGGACGTCCCAGGATGGCGATCGCCACCGGCCTGCGCGCTCGCTCCGCGTCGGCGGCGACCTGCGCGTCCCAGGCCGCAGCGGCGGAGCCCGGCTCGGCTCCCGCCCGCGCCGCCGCCTCGGCCGCCGCCAGCACCACCGCGTCGAGCGCGCCCTCCTCTGCTGCCCCGGTCCCCTCGGGCGCCGGCGGCAGGGCGGTCGCGATGGCGTCGAGCAGCTCGCCGGTCCCGCGACCGTGGAGCGCGCTCACCGGGTGGAGTTCGGCCCAGCCGAGGCGGTGGAACTCGACCGCCTCGAGGTCGAGCCGCTGGTTATCTGCCTTGTTGACGGCGACGACGACCGGGACGCGCGCCGAGCGGAGGAGGTCGGCCGCCTCCAGGTCGCCGGGAGCGAGGCCGGCGGCCGCGTCGACGACCAGGACGATCACGTCGGCCTCCCTGATCGCCACGCGCGCCTGCTCCTGGACCTTCGCCTCGATGGCGTCCCCCGGCCGCGCCTCCAGTCCGCCCGTGTCGACGACGATGAACCTCCGCCCCTCCCACTCGGCCGCGCCGTAGAGGCGGTCGCGCGTGGTACGGGCGCGGTCCTCGACGACGGCCGTCCGCTGACCGAGGATCCGGTTGAAGAGCGTGCTCTTGCCGACGTTGGGCCGCCCGACGATGGCAACGACGGGAGATCCTTCCACGGGCCGCTCCGGCCGCGCGGTCAGGCGGCGCCGGCGGTCTGCACCGCCCCGGCGAGCCGGCTCGGGCGGTCGACGCTGGTCGTGCGGTAGGCCGGCTCGAAGGCGGAGGCCGTGGCGGCGAGGGCGAGCTGCTCGGCCCGATCGGCCACCTCGGGCGCGCCGGCCAGCTCGTAGATCCGTCGGGCGACCGCCTCGAGATCCTCGATGGGGGTCGAGGTGCCACCGGTGACCCCGACGATCCGGGCGCCGTCGAAGACGCCGGGGTCGCCCAGGTCGCGGGCCGCCTCGATCTGGACCGCCGTCGTGCCGACGATCCGGCAGAGCCTGGTCAGCTCTTTGGTGTTGGCGCTGTTGCCCCCGCCGACGACGACCATCAGGTCGACCAGCCGGGCCGTCTCGACGGTGTCCTGCTGGCGCCGGATGGTGACCGGGCAGACGGTGTTGACGATCTTGAGCTCGTGGCAGCGCCCGACCAGGAAGGCCGCCAGCTTCTCGAACTTCCAGGGCGGCTGGGTGCTCTGGCTGATCAGGGCCATCCGCTTGGTGCGCGGGATCCGCTCCCAGTCCTCTTCTTCGTCCACCACGATGGCGTCGGGGGCGAAGCCGAGCATCCCGATCACCTCGGGATGGCGGGGCGTGCCCAGCAGGACGATCGAGTAACCCTCGGCCACCAGCTTCGCCAGCTCGCGGTGTTCCTGGAGGACCCAGCTGCACGTCCCGTCGATCACCTCGAGGTTGCGCGCCGCCGCCCGCTCCAGCACCGCCGGGGCGACACCGTGGGCGCGGATGATGACCGCCGCACCGCGTTCCACGTCGTCGAGCGCCTCCACGACCCGGATCCCCTGCGCCTGGAGCTCGGTGACGACGCCCTCGTTGTGGACGACCTGGCCGAGCGTGTGGGTAAGCTTCCCTTCGGCCGCGGCCGTCTTGGCGTGGTCGATCGCCTCGCGCACGCCGTAGCAGAAGCCGGTGCGCTTGGTGATCAGGACCTCGGTGACGGTGCCCATGGCGTTCCGCATTGTCGCATGGGCGGCCGGGGAGCCCGGCCCGCGACGGGTCCGGTCAACGAGGGTCGGCCGGTCGCTCGGCCTCCCCCGCTTCCGTCGCCAGCGAGGTACGGATGGCGTCGGCATAGACGCCCCACTGCCGCTCGCGCAGGAGCCGGCCGATGCGCACCATCAGCTCGGTCGTGCCGGCCTCGAGCGCCGCGCGCCGCTCCGCGCCGGAGCCGCCGCCGCTCAGGGTGAAGGGGCGCCCGACGCGCAGCGTCACCGGCTTCCCCGGATGCGGCACCCAGCCACGGTGCGGCATGAAACGGTCGATGCCGCCCAGGCCGACCGGCAGGATCGGCGCGCCGGTGCGGGCCGCCAAGAGGGCGACCCCGGGCCTGGCCGTCTGCAACGTCCCGCTGCGCGACCGCGTCCCCTCCGGGAAGACTCCCAGCGCATGTCCTGCGTCGAGGATGGCCCGCGCCGCCCGGTAGGCGTCGGTATCGGCCGCCCCGCGCCGGACGCCGAAGCCGCCGTAGGCGCGCAGCAGCGGCCCGATCACCGGGTTGTCGGCCGCTTCCTGCTTGCCCATCCAGTGGACCGGCCGGCCGATCGCCGGCGCCACGTAGGCGGTGATCAGCGGCGGATCGACATACGTGGTGTGGTTGGCGGCCACGATCAGCGGCCCGGTCGCGGGGAGCTCCTCGAGGTCGGCGACGCTAAGGCGGATGAGGATGCGAGCGAGGAACCGCGTCAGCACGAAGGAGCCGCGCATGAAGAGGTTGAAGTGGTCCGGGACCCACGCGGTCTCGTCGGTCACGTGGGCCCTCCTGCGCACTTCGCGGCCCGCTCACGGACGGCCTCGACGACCGCCACCACCGTCTCCGCGAACGAGAGTCCGTCGCTGCGGACGACGACGGCGTCGGGCGCGATCCGCAGCGGCGCCACGGCGCGGGTGCTGTCGATCCGGTCGCGCCGGCGCAGGTCCTCGAGGATCGCCACGGCTTCCGGCGAGCCGGGGGCGACGCCGCGCTGGGCGGCTCGTCGGCGGGCGCGCTCCTCGGCGGAGGCGTCGAGGTAGAGCTTGAGATCCGCCTCCGGCAGGACGACCGTGCCGATGTCGCGGCCGGCCATGACGATGGCGCCGCCGGCGGCCAGCTCGCGCTGGCGCGACAGGAGCGCGGCGCGCACCTCCGGGCGGGACGCGACCTGGCTGACGTGCCGCTCGACCCGGGCGGCCCGCACGCGGGCGGTCGCATCGTGCCCGTCAACGCGGACGCGCGAGAGGCGCCCGTGCGCGTCGGGCGCCAGGGTGACGTGACGGACCAGCCCGGCGAGGGCGCGACCGTCGTCGAGAGACGTAGCGCGTTCCAGGGCGAGCCACGTGACGGCGCGGTAGAGGAGCCCGGTATCGCAGAAGCGGTAGCCCAGGCGGGCCGCCGCGCGGGCCCCGACGGTGCTCTTGCCCGACGAGCCGGGGCCGTCGAGGGCGACGGTGAGGCCGCTCCTCCGTCCCGCGCCGCCCCGGCTCACTCGCT
>MGMJ01000080.1:0-145 GCA_001794945.1 Chloroflexi bacterium GWC2_73_18 | reverse complement strand
GCCACACCGCAAGCGTACGCGACGCGGGACCAGGCTGCGGCCGATCGGCTAGGAGCGTGCGTCGGTAATCGCCGCCAGGACGGGTAGCCATCCGGCGGGAGACCGAATCACGAGGATATCCGGCGGGAGACCGAATCACGAGGAT
>MGMJ01000079.1:3928-7696 GCA_001794945.1 Chloroflexi bacterium GWC2_73_18 | reverse complement strand
CGGGTCGCCATCATCCGGGAGGGCCGGCTCTTCGATGTCCGGACGGTGCAGGGCCTCCTCGGCGAGCACTGGCGCTCGGTCAACCTGGTCCTCGGCACGCCGCCGGCGGCGGGGACCTTCGGGCTGCCGAACGTCGAGCTGCTGGCGAGCACGGGGCGGGACGTGCACCTCATGGTGCGCGGCGACATCAAGCCGCTCCTCCAGCGGATCGCCGCGCTCGACGTGCGTGACGTGGCGATCGCCACCCCGGACATCGAGGACGTCTTCCTCGGCTTCTACAACGGGGAAGCGGGCGCCGTGGCGGAGGCGACGCCGGCGGTCGGGGAGACGCGCCGATGATCGCTCCCGCCCTGCGCCTGGAGCTGCGCCGCAGCCGCGCCCTCGTCGGCGGGCTCGTCCTCGTCGTGGTCGGCTACGGCGGCTTCATGGCGGCCTTCTACCCGACGCTGGCGAAGAACACCGCTGCGCTCGACGAGTACCTCAAGATCCTGCCCCGCGAGTTCCTCGTCGCCTTCGGGATGGAGGGGAGCCTGGCCGATCCGGGCGTCTTCTTCACGACGTACGTCGGGAGCTGGCTCTGGCCGATCGTCGCGGCGATCGCCGCCATCGTCCTGGCGACGCGGGTAAGCGCCGCCGACACCGACCGCGGCTGGATCGAGCTGCCGCTCGCGACGCCGCTCTCTCGGACGCGGTACCTGCTGATCGCGATCGCCGTCCAGGCGATCGCCCTGGCCCTGCTGGCGGTGGCGGCGGTCGCCGCCGTCGTGGGCGTAGGCGCGATCTCGGGGGCCGGCTTCGACGCCGGGCGGTTCTTCCTGGTCACGCCGCTCGCCTTCGCCTTCGCCTGCACCATCGCCGCGGTGACGACGCTGCTGGGGGTCGTGACCATGAGCCGGGGCGCCGCCTCGGGCGCGGTCGCCGGGGGGCTGATCGCGATGTACCTGCTCGACATCGTCGCCAAGATCGAGCCGAGCCTCGACGCCCTCGGCGCGCTGAGCGCCTTCCGCTACTTCCGGCCCACGCCGATCATCGACCGGGGCGAGTTCCCCTTCGGGGACCTGGCGCTCTTCTCGGTCGTTGCCGTCGCCGCCTGGGCCGCCTCGCTCTGGGCCTTCCGCCGCCGCGACCTGATCGCCTGAGGCGCGCCCAGCCTCTATCCTTGCCGCCATGTCCCCGGGGGCAAGGACGGCGTGATCGACCGGCTCGCGGCCGTCGCTGGATCCGCGGCCTGCGCGACCTCTGGCGGAGTCAGGTCCAGGTCGCCGTGGAGTGGCGCCCGGGCCCGCACCGGCTGGCCCTGCGCGTCGCCGTCATCCTGGGCGTGGAGACGATCGGCCTCTGGGCGATGGGCCAGGCTCTGCCTGGCCTGCGCGTCCGCGACTGGGGTACCGCCATCGCCGCCATCGGCATCATCGCCGCCCTCAACGCCGTCATTCGCCCGATCCTGCTCTACCTGGCGATCAGCCTGACCGTCCTCTCCTTCGGCCTCTTCACCTTCCTGCTCAACGCCGCCCTGCTGCTCGCCACCGCCCGCCTGCAGCCACGGCGGCCTGGGCGGCCCGCAGACGCGGCCGTTCCTGCTCGTCCCGGCCGGCTGGCCGGCCGTGGCCGCGCCGATCGTGGGGGCGCCGGCGGTGAACGCCCAGCTGGGGCGCTGGATCGCGGCGCTCGGGGCCTGATGGGCGGCTCAGGCCGGCCGCGACCGCCCGGGGACGGACGCCCAGTAGCGGCGGAAGCGGCGGTCCGCCTCGTCCGCCGCGCGGGCGACCCGCTCGCCGCAGGCGCCGTTCCAGGCGAGCAGGGCGGTGACGTAGAGGAGACCGAGCAACGGCAGCCAGACCGCCACGGCGCCGCCCCGGGTCGCCGGGTCGGCGACGAAGGGCGCGATCAGGGCGCAGAGCCCGACGAGGACGGCGCTCGCGCCGGCCGCCGCCACCAGGAGGGCGAGCCGCGCGCCGCCCGGGTCGGCCTCCCACGCCCGTGCCCAGGCGGTCGCGGTGCCCGTGGCCGGGTGGTCGCCCACGGCCGCGGCCAGGGCCCGCTCCAGGACGAAGGCGGCGAGGAGGCCCGGGACCGCGAGGTGGCAGAGAACGCAGCGGTGCTCGTCGAAGCCGCAGACGACGGGGCAGACGACCGCGGTCACGGCGAGGGTGAACGTCACCAGCGCGCGCAGGAGGAGCGCGCTGAGGGCGGCGCGCAACGGTGCGACGACGAGCTCCCGAGGATCGTCGGCGCCCGAGGATCTGGCCTCCACGAGGCACCTCCGGCCCGCCCGAAGAGCCGGGCCCGGTCTTCCCCGAGCAGATACCATCGCCGAGCGGCCCGGTCGGGGCAAGGGGCCAAGGTCACGAAGGGCCGGGCCGGTCGTCCGATCGCTCGTCATGATCGGCCATCCGCGCATGGGACGCCATGGCGCGGGTCCTGTCATGGCGGACGCGCCGGGTCATTCCCCAGACGGGTTGTGCTACGTTGCGCGTCATGAGCCAGGCGGGCCGTCTCCCATCGGCGTGTGAGAGTCGCGCCGGGACCTCCCCGTCCACCCGCCTCGCGTGGCCGCTGGCGAGACGGGCGGCGCGGGCCGCCGGGCTCGAGGTCGCCGCGCCGGCATGAGCGCGGACCGGCTTGCCGGCGCGCCCGCGATCCGTCTTTCCCCGGAGGAGCATCGCCGGGCCGCGGTCGACCTCTTCAACTTCGCCTGGACGCTGCTCGACAAGCAGGATCGAACGGCCGACGAGGACGACACGATGGTCCACGCGGCCCACGCCTCGCGCTTCCACTGGGGCCAGGTCGGGACGCAGGTCAATCTCGCCCGTGGGGAGTGGCAGGTCTCGCGCGTCTACGCCGTGCTGGGCCGGGCCGAGCCGGCGCTGTGGCACGCGCGACGCTGCCTGGAGCACTGCCGGGCGGCGGGGATCGGCGACTTCGACCTCGCCTACGCGCACGAGGCGCTCGCCCGCGCGTCCCTCGTGGCGGGCGACACGGCGGAAGCCGGGGAGCAGCTGCGGCTGGCGCGAGCCGCCGGCGAGCGGATCGCCGAGGTGGACGACCGCAGGCAGTTCTTCGCCGACCTCGCCACGGTCGAGTAGGCGGCTGGCCCCGGCCGCGTAGGGGCCGAGCAGAAGCACCTCGGCCGAGCTCGGGTCGGCCGGGTCGAGCCCCTCCGCCGCCATCGCCGCCCCCGCCCATCGGCCGCTGACCGCCAGCGTATCGCGGGTCAGCTCGTCGAGGATGTCGAGCCGCCCGCGACCGGTGTGGCGACCCAGGCGGCGGCTCGATCGCGGAGTCCCGCGACGGCGGCGTCGAGTCTGGCGCGCGCGTCGGCGGCGAGGGTCGAGCCCCGCCCGACGGCGACCACCCGGTTCAGTTCGGCCGGGGGACGATCGCCGGCGTGCCGACGGCAAGGAGCCCGATCGCGACCGCGGGGACGCCGGCTCGGGAAGGCACGGATCGCATCGCCGCGGAGGCTACCAGACGGCCGGCCTCGCGGGCCACCCGGCGGCGCGTACCACGGCGGCTGGTCGGATCGGTTTCCGGCCCTCGTGGTCGACGGCGGACCGCGCCGATCCGGCGTGGCCTCCACGCTGGCAGGCGGCCCCCACCGCTGGTGGTGATCTCGGTCCCCGCCCGGCGCCCCGATCAGATGCGGATGCCCCGGAACGACCCGGTGCGCCGCCGCCGCTCCGGGGCACCCCCGCGGCGGCCGTCAGACGGGGGCCGACATGACGACCGGCAGCCGGCGCGCCCCCCATTTCCCGGGCGGGCCGGCGA
>MGMJ01000079.1:0-3917 GCA_001794945.1 Chloroflexi bacterium GWC2_73_18 | reverse complement strand
TGAGCCGGTAGCGGCCGAGCCGGTACCAGTCGCGCTCGATCACCAGCGCCCCGCAGCGGTGGCAGTAGGTGCTCTGCCCGGCCGCATCGAAGACGTTGCCGGTGTAGGCGTAGCGGACCCCGTTGGCCAGCGCGATCTCTCTCGCCCGCGTCAGGGTCACCGGCGGGGTCGGCGGCGTGTCGAGCATCTTGTAGTCGGGGTGGAAGGCGGTGAAGTGAATCGGCACGTCCGGCCCGAGCTCTGAGACGACCCATTTCGCCATCGCCTCGATCTCGGCGGGGTCGTCGTTCCAGCCGGGGATGAGCAGGTTCGTGATCTCGAACCAGACCGCCGTCTCGTGCCGGAGGTAGACGAGCGTGTCGAGGACGGGCGCGAGGTGCCCGGCGCAGAGGTCGGCGTAGAAGCGCTCGCTGAAACCCTTGAGGTCGACGTTGGCGGCGTCCATGTGGCGGTAGAACTCGGTCCGCGGCTCGGGGTTGATGTAGCCGGCAGTGACCGCGACCGCCCTGATCCCCAGCGCGTGGCAGGCGTCGGCGACGTCGACGGCGTATTCGAGGAAGATGACCGGGTCGTTGTAGGTGAAGGCGACGCTCGGGCAGCCGAGGCGTTGCGCCGTGCGGGCGATCGCCTCGGGCGAGGCGGCGTCGGCCAGGGTGTCGATCTCGCGCGACTTGCTGATGTCCCAGTTCTGGCAGAAGCGGCAGGCCAGGTTGCAGCCGGCCGTGCCGAAGCTGAAGATGCTCGTCCCGGGCAGGAAGTGGTCGAGCGGCTTCTTCTCGACCGGATCGACGCAGAAGCCGCTCGACCGCCCGTAGCTGGTGAGGACGATCGCGTCGCCCTGGCGTTCCCGGACGAAGCAGAGCCCGCGCTGCCCCTCGTGGAGCCGGCAGTTGCGCGGGCAGACGTCGCACTGGACGCGGCCGTCGTCGAGGCGGTGCCAGTACGTCGTCGGGACCGTGAAGTCCGTCGGGACGCGGCTCGCCATCGTCACGCCCGTATTGTCGCGCAATCGCCGCGGACGGCCGCGCGACGCCCCGGGCGGCGCCGTCACGCCGGCGGCCCCGCGGGCGTCCACCCGGTATCCCTCCGCCGGCACGGCGGTTATCCTTGACGCTGGTCCCGACCGATGTCCGTGCCCCAGACCCACCGCCGGCTCGTCCTCCTGCTTCTGGGAGCAGCGATGCTCCCGGCGGCCGCCGCGGCGACGCTCGGCGCCCCGGCCGGTCGCGCCGCCGACCCCAGCTCCCGGCCCGCCCCGGTGCCGCAGCCGGTCGAGCCGATCGTCGTCGAGGTGCCCCCGGCCGCCTGGCCGGACCGACCCGCCCTCGAGTGGCGTCAGCCGGGGGGCCAAGCGCGCGAGGTGTCGCGCTTTGCCGCCGTCCGCGTCCGGTTCGATCGCGCGGTGCGCGGCGTCTCGGAGTCGACGGTCGGCCTCTGGGAGGCGATCGACGGGACGCCGATCGCCTCCGACGTCGCGTACGACCCGCTCGGCTTCGCGGTAACGATCCGCCCGCTCGCGCCGCTTCCCCCGGGACGGCGCGTCGAGGTCCGCCTCACCGACGGGATCCGCGAGCTGAGCGGCGGGCGCCTCGCGTCGCAGCGGTGGAGCTTCGCGGTCACGCGGGACGTGACGGCGCCGGCGATCCTCCGCGCCTCGCCGGCCCCGTGGAGCGAGGGCGTGCCCTGGGAGACGCGCGTCACGGTCAGCTTCAGCGAGCCGGTCCGCGGCGTCTCGGCGGCCACGCTCACCCTCTTCGATGAACGGACGGACCGTCCCGTCCCCGGCACGGTCAGCTACGATCCCACCGCGGCGCTCGCGGTCTTCGCTCCGGAGGCTCCCCTGTGGGCCGCCCGGCGCTACCGGGTCGTAGTCGGGCCGGGTATCAGCGACCGCGTGGCGAACCAGCTCGAGCGTCGCTCCTGGACGTTCTCCACGCGCCCGCTGGCGAGCGTCCGCCCGCGCCCCGTGGCCGAGATCCCGGACGCCGTGCCGATCGGGATCTGGCACGTGCCGGCGCGCGAACTGGACGAGGTGGCTCCGCTCGGCGTCGACTTCGTGATCCGCAAGTTCGCCCCGCCCGACGACGTGGTGCGCTACCTCGACGAGGCGCGCCGCTTCGGGGTCAAGGTGATCGTGGGCTTCAGCCATGTCTACCGCGACGGCGTGGTCCGGCCGGAGCTGATCGGCCCGCTCGTCGCGCCGATCCGGCGGCACCCCGCGCTCTACGGCTACCTGGCGGTGACGGAGCCGAGCGTCCAGGGCGTCAGCCTCTCGGAGATGCGTCAGCTCTACACCGCCTTCAAGGCGGCCGACCCGGAGCACCCGGTCCTCGTCTCGATCGGCATGATCGGCGAGTTCGGAGGACCGACGAACCAGTGGGGGCCGGGCGCCGCGGACATCGTGCTGGCCGAGTGGTACCCGACCGTCTTCGCGAGCCGCATCTTCCCGGACGGCTGGCGGACCAACACGCCGTACGTGCTGTCGCACTTCCGCGACGTGGTCGAACGGGCGACGCCCGGCCTGCCGATCTGGCTCGTCACCCAGGGCTACACGTACCGCCCCGCGGATCTGCGCTCACCGACGGAGGCGGAGCTGGCCGACCAGGTCCGTGACGCGTTCCGGTACCTCGGCGCCTCGGGCGTGGCGTTCTACCCGTGGAAGGGCGGCGAGCCGTACGAGGACGACGTGCGGCGGAACGCCGCGCTCCAGGAGACGCTCCGCCAGGTCGTCAACGCGGTGCGGACCCGCACCCTCTTCGCCTGACCGCTGCCCGGCATCGCCGGGTCGCGCTCCGTCCGCTACGCTGGCATCGCCGGCTGGAGGCAGCTGAAGATCGTCCCCTCGGGGTCGGTGAAGTAGCTGACCTGGCCGACGCCCTCGACCTCCATCGGGCCGTCGAGGCGCCGCCCTCCGAGCTCCTCGATCCGGCGCGTCGTCTCCTCGAGCGACTCGACGCTGACCGTGTTGACCACCGGCTGCGGCAGGTTGCGGCCCATGATCCCGCCGTTTATGCCGGGCGTGCCGTCCGGGCCGGTGGTGACCAGCCAGTACGCCTGCGGCCCCTCCCACGTCGCCACCTCCCAGCCGAGGGCGTCGCGGTAGAAGCCGGCGAGCCGCTCGGGGTCGTCGGCGCAGATCTCGAAGTGGACGACACGGGACATGGGGGAACCTCCGTGTTTGGCGGGACGCTGGCCGGACTGCACGGCAGTCTACGCGCGCGCCGGCCAAGGCGGGGCGCTGCAACCCCGACCCGCCGCTTCCGGCCCGCCGACCGCCTTTCATGCCAGGCACGTAACGGCACCGTCGCTGCCCGGCCGCCCCGGACGCTACCGTCACCGGGTGCTGAGCGCGCCCGAGGCCGATCGGCGGGCGGGTCCGCCGCGACGAGAGCGCGGCTCGCGGCCTCGCGGGTGACTTCGCCGCCCACCTCGCCGCTTCCTTCCACCCCGTGCAAGGAGCCGGCCGGGCCTTGGCGATCGGGAAGTCGCCGGCGGTCGAATCGAGCTGGGCCGTTCCCAGCTTCCCGCCCGGGCCCACGAGGGCGAAGGCGAAGTCGTGGTAGGTCGCCTGGTCGTTGAAGCTGCCGGCGGTGGCGAAGCCGGAGTGGACGAAGAGCGCCGAGGCGGTCCAGCAACCGTGCTTCGTGCTCCCGCAGGTCCAGGTCGGCGCGGCGTCGAAGTTCGGGATGAACATCCAGTTCGTGGCGAAGCCGGAGAGCGCCCCGCCGGCCGTCTCGTCGTAGGCGCAGTGGGCGGCGGTGAGGACGATCGAGTAGCCGCTCCGCGTGTCGTCGACGGCGGCGCCCGAGCAGACCCAGCCCGAGCCGTCCATCTCGAACTAGACCGAAGTTCCAGCCCTGATCGCGGCTGATCTCCCCGGTTCCACGTTCAGATTGGCCTCGTGTGAGACCGTCTCG
>MGMJ01000078.1:16994-19210 GCA_001794945.1 Chloroflexi bacterium GWC2_73_18 | reverse complement strand
CGCTCTGCATCACCGCCGACGAGCTGGCCGAGGGCTTCGCCATCATCGACGGCGCCCTCGCCATCGCCGACGCGGCGGTGCGGGGCTAGGGCGAGCCGGACGGGCGCAGGCGCATCGACCGAACGGCGACCGGCATGGCCAGCGCCTCCCCCTCCGCCGAGCGCACCGCCGCGGTCGCAGCCCGCGACGGGATCGGGCGCGGTCGCCGGACGCTCGGCGTCGTCGTCCTGCTCCTCCTGCTCGCCGTCGCCTGGGAGGGCGCCAAGTGGCTCGCCGGCGACCCGTGGCGGATCCATGCCGGCCTGGCCGGGATCGCCATCGACTACGAACACGTGCCGCCGTTCCAGATCCGTCTCGCCAGCGACCTCAACCTGCCTCACCTGTGGACGATCGCGGCCGCCTTCGCCGAGCCGGCCCAGCGCAACGGCCCTCCGCTCCTCGGGGTGCTGGTGCAGGCGGCCGGCTTTACCTTCCTCGAGGCGGCCGTCGGCTTCGCCATCGGGGCCGTCCTGGGCCTCGTGCTGGCGATCGTCTTCGTCCACGTCCGGCTGCTCGAGCGGTCCCTCGTGCCGTACGTCGTCGCCTCGCAGACCGTGCCGATCATCGCGGTGGCGCCGGTCATCGTCGTCGGTCTCAAGGCCGGCTGGTTCTCGGTCGCCCTGATCGCCAGCTACCTGACCTTCTTCCCGGTGACGATGGGGGCGCTCCGGGGGCTGCGCGCGGCCGACCCGCGGACCATCGAGCTGATGCGCTCCTACGCCGCCGGGACCCGCGACGTCCTCCTCAAGCTGCGCCTGCCGGCCGCGGCGCCGTACATCTTCACGGCGCTCAAGGTCTCGGCGACCGCCTCGGTCGTCGGGGCGATCATCGGCGAGCTCCCCTCGTCGATCCGTTCCGGGCTGGGGGGCGCCATCCTCAACCTCAACCAGTACTACGCGACCGGCCCGGCCAGGCTGTGGGCCGCCATCCTCGTCGCGGCCGCCCTGGGGATCCTCTTCTTCACCATCGTCTGGTTGGTCGAGCGCTGGGTGCTGACCGGCCGCTACCGACCGGAGGTCGAGCCCGCATGACGGCCACCGGCCCGCCGCCTCGGCCCGCCGCGGACGTCGTCGTCCAGGCGAGCGGCGTCGACAAGGAGTTCCCGGCGAGCGGCCACGGCGGCCGCGTCGTGGCGCTCCAGGGGATCGACCTGGCGATCCGCCGCGGCGAGTTCGTCACCCTGATCGGCCCGTCCGGCTGCGGCAAGTCGACGCTCCTCCGCTTGATCGGGGACCTGACCGGGCCGACCCGGGGCACCGTCACGGTCAACGGCAAGCCGGCCCACGAAGCGCGCCTCGGGCGGGAGTACGGGATGGTCTTCCAGGCGCCGGTCCTCTTCGACTGGCGGACGGTCGAGCGCAACGTGGAGCTGCCGCTGGAGGTGATGCGGCGGCCGAGGGCCGAGCGGCAGGCTCGGGCGCGCGAGCTCCTGGCACTGGTCGAGCTTTCCGAGTTCGGGCGCCACCGTCCCTGGCAACTGTCCGGCGGGATGCAGCAGCGCGTGGCCATCGCGCGCGCCCTCGCCCTCGACCCCGCCATCCTGCTGATGGACGAGCCGTTCGGGGCGCTCGACGAGATGACGCGCGAGCGGATGAACCTGGAGCTGCTGCGGATCTGGGAGCGGACCGGCACCACCGTCGTCTTCGTCACCCACTCGATCCCCGAGGCGGTCTTCCTCTCCACCCGGGTGGTCGTGATGTCCGCCCGACCCGGCCGCATCACCGACGTCATCGAGATCGACCTGCCGCGCGGACGCTCCGTGGAGACGCGCGAGGTGGAGCGCTACTTCGAGCTGGTGACCGAGGTGCGGGAGAGCCTGCGGGCAGAGGAGCGGGAGCACGCCGTGGGGCCGGCCGCCGGCGAGCGGGCACGCCTCGAGGGACTCCCGGCGTGAGCGCGGCCGCCGGTGCTGTGGCCGTGCGCCCCGGATGGTCCGTGGCGGAGCTGCTGGCGCGACGGCTGCGCGCCTGGGCGGCCCCGCTGGCGGTCTTCGCCGGCGCCGTCGTCGGCTGGGAGCTGCTCGTCTCGCGGCTCGGCATCAAGCGCTTCATCCTGCCCGCCCCGACGGCGATCGCGGAGGCGTTCCAGAAGTACTTCAGCGAGATCTATGCGGCCGCCGCCTATACCTTCGTCGAGGCGCTCGGCGGCCTGCTGATCGGCGTCGCGGCGGGCGTCGC
>MGMJ01000078.1:9870-16925 GCA_001794945.1 Chloroflexi bacterium GWC2_73_18 | reverse complement strand
GTTCGGGCTGACCAACCAGCTCTCCAAGATGATGATCGCGGCCGTGATCGTCTTCTTCCCGGTCATGATCAACACGCTGCGGGGGCTGACGCTGGTCGACGCCTCGGCGCTCGAGCTGATGCGCTCCTACGCCGCCGGCGAGTTCACCGTGCTGCGCCGGGTGCGCATCCCCAACGCGCTGCCGTTCATCTTCACGGCTCTCAAGATCGCGACGACCCTCAGCCTGATCGGCGCGGTCGTCGGCGAGTACTTCGGGGCGCCGCGGGCGAGCCTCGGCCAGTACATCGTCCAGCAGGCGGCCTACTTCGGCTTCGAGCGCTCGTGGGCGGCGATCATCTTCGCCTGCGCCATGGGGATCGCGTTCTACCTGGTGGTGCTCGCGCTGGAGCGGCTCGTCATGCCGTGGCACGCCTCGATGCGGGCCGCGGAGGGATGAGCGCGGATCGGTAGCAGGAGGAGGCGCCCGCCGGTGACGCGCCGGCGCCGCGAAGGAGGTGGCCGCTGATCGGAAGGATCGGAACGCGCAGCCAACCCGGCATCGCAAGGAGGAGGAACCCGGAGTGATCAAGTCCCTCGCACGTCACGGCGCGATCGCGGCCGTCGTCGCCATCATCGCCGCCGCCTGCCAGGCCGGGGCCAGCCCGACCCCCCAGGCGACCGCGACGCCCACCGCGCCGCCGACCGCCGAGCCGACCGCCACCCCGACGCCCGCGCACATCCGCCTGCAGCTGCAGTGGGTGACGCAGTCGCAGTTCGCCGGCTACTACGCGGCGGTCGACCAGGGCTTCTACGCTGACGAAGGCCTCGACGTCGAGATCCTCGTCGGCGCCGTCGACATCGTGCCGCAGACGGTCGTGGCGGCCGGGAACGCCGAATTCGGTATCGCCTGGGTGCCCAAGGTCCTCGCTTCGCGCGAGCAGGGCGCCGACCTGGTCAACATCGCGCAGGTCTTCCAGCGATCGGGCACGCTCGAGGTCTCCTGGAAGTCGAGCGCGATCACCAGGCCCGAAGACTGGCGCGGCAAGCGCGTCGGCACCTGGGGCTTCGGCAACGAGCACGAGCTTTTCGCCGCCATGCGCAAGGTCGGGATCGACCCCGAGAACGCGGCCGACGTGACCATCGTCTCGCAGTCGTTCGACATGAGCGGCCTGCTCAACAATGAGCTCGACGCCGCGGAGGCGATGACCTACAACGAGTACGCCCAGGTCCTCGAGGCCAAGAACCCGGCGACCGGGCAGCTCTACCAGCCGTCCGACCTCGACGTGATCAGCATGGAGTCGGTCGGCACGGCGATGCTCCAGGACCACGTCTTCGCCTCCAACGCCTGGCTGACGCAGCCCGGCAACGAGGACGTCGCCGTCCGCTTCCTGCGCGCCTCGTTCCGCGGCTGGACCTACTGCCGTGACAACTTCGACGCGTGCGTCGACATCGTCCTCAAGAACGGGCCGACGCTCGGCAAGGGCCACATGACCTGGCAGCTCAACGAGATCAACGCCCTGGTCTGGCCGTCCCCCGCGGGGATCGGCATCATGGATCAGGCCGCCTGGGATCGGACCGTGTCGGTCGCCACCGAGGGCAAGGTCATCACCACGGCGCCGGACGCCGGCGCCTTCCGCACCGACCTCGCCGGGAGGGCGCTGGAGGGGATCACCGACGACACGAGCGGCGCCGGCTTCCAGAAGCAGACGGTCGAGATCACCGAGGGCGGCGCCTAGCCGTTCCTCCTCCCGAAACCGGGGCGGGCGCGGGCCCGCTCCGAACGACCCGATCCAGGAGGGCCGGAAGCAGCGATGCGTCCGGCCCTCCGCCTGCCCGATGGCTTGTCTCAGGCGACCCGAACCGGCGGCCGAGGCGCGGCGGTGCAACCTGGAGCAGCTGGCCCGGCTCGACCAGACGTCGCGGCGCGCCCGCGGTCCCGGCGGCCCGGGGACCCGGGCCGCTACTCGGGCCGGCCGGTGCCGAACTGGCGGTCCCCGGCGTCGCCCAGGCCGGGGAGGATGTAGCCGCGCTCGTTGAGCTGGCGGTCGAGGGCGGCGGTGTGGATCTCCACGTCGGGGTGGACCGAGGCGACCGCCGCCACACCCTCGGGTGCGGCGATCAGGTTGACCAGCTTGATGCGCACGGCGCCCCAGCGCTTCAGCACGTCGATGGCGGCGACGGCCGAGCCGCCGGTGGCGAGCATCGGGTCGAGGATCAGGCACAGGTCGACGGTCGCCGAGTCGGGGAGCTTGTTGTAGTACTCGACCGGGCGGAGGGTCCGCTCGTCCCGGAAGAGCCCGAGGTGCCAGACCTGGGCGGTCGGCATCAGCTCCAGCATGGCGTCGACCATGCCGAGACCGGCGCGCAGGATCGGGATCAGGCCGATCCGGTCGGCCAGTTCCGCACCGTCGGTCTGCTCGAGCGGGGTCTGGACGGGCATCTCGCGCAGGCGGGCGTCGGCGAGCGCCTCGTAGCCGACCAGCCAGCTGATCTCGCGGACGAGCTCGCGGAACTTCTTCGGCTCGGTCCGCTCGTCGCGCAGGAGCGTCAGCTTGTGGCGGATGGCGGGGTGCTGCGAGACGTGGAGCCGCGGCGGCAGCGGGACGTCGGGCACGCGACCATTCTACGGCCGAGGCGTCTCGGCAGAGGTGGTGCGCCGGGGCACCGAATCCATTGACGCGGGCGCGGCGGGCGGGTAGCGTGCGCGTCGCGGCCGTGCCCCGCCGCGACGTGTCAAGGTTCGCCCGACGTGCCCACGGGCGTGCCCGCGGCTGATCGAGGAGGGGGTCGGCCGCGGCTTCTTTCCCGTCGCCGGCCCCACCCCGCGACGCGGTAGCATCTCGCTCGTGCCCGCCCGCCCCGACGACATGCCCGCCCGCGCCCGGCAGCCGATCCGGCGCGTCCCACGGGCCCGCCGCTCCGTCGGCCCGGCGCTCCGCTGGCCGAAGGGCGCGGCGCCGCCGGTCCTCGTCGAGCAGGTCCGTGGCGGCATCGTGGAGAGCCGCCATCGCGGCCACGTCGTGCAGGTCGGGGCCGACGGCCGGATCGAGCGACTCCTCGGCGACCCCGAGCAGGTCGTGACGCTGCGCTCCAGTGCCAAGCCGTTCGGGCTCGTGGCGCTCGTCGAATCGGGCGCGGCCGACCGCTACGCACTGACGCCGCCCGAGCTGGCGATCCTGGCCAGCTCGCACTCCGGCGAGGACCTCCACGTGCGGACGCTCCACGCGATCTTCCGCCGGGCGGGTGTCGGCCAGGGTCTGCTCGCCTGCGGCACCGAGGGGATGCCGCTCGACCGGCTCACCGCCGCGCGCCTGGCCGGCGACCGCGAGAGGCCCGGCCCGGTCCGCCACATGTGCTCGGGCCAACACGCCGGCTCGATCCTCCTCTCGAAGTTCCGCGGCTGGCCGCTCGAGACCTACTGGGAGGACGACCATCCGAGCCAGGTCGCCTTCCGCGGCGCCGTGGCGCGCGTCTTCGGCGTCCGGCCGGAGCGGCTCGTCACCGCCATCGACGGCTGCGGACTCCTCACCTACGCGTTCCCGCTCGTCGAGGTCGCCCGTGCCTACGCCCTGCTCGCCGACCCGGCCGCGGCGACCGGCGAACGCCGGGTCCTGGCGCCCGCGCTGACGCAGATCCGCGACGCGATGCTGGCCGCCCCGGAGATGGTCGGCGGGACGCGGGAGCGTCTCGACACGGCGCTGATGAAGTCGTGCCCGGGACTCCTGGTCGCCAAGGCGGGGATGGAGGCGCTCCGCGGCGTCGCTCTCCTGCCGGACGCGCGAGGCCCGGGCAGCCCGGCCGCAGGGCTGGCGCTCAGCATCGAGGACGGTGACGGCTACGATCGCGGCAGCTGGGCGGCGACGGTCGAGGCGGTCCGCCAGGTCGGCGCTCTCGACGCGGCGGCGCTGAGGACGCTGGCGACCTACCACCACCCGCCCTCCACCGATCCGCGCGGGCGGGTGGCGGCGGAGGCCATCCCGCGCTTCGAGCTGGCGCCGGTCTCCGAGCTTGTCTGAGGCGGCCGGGCGAGCGGGACAGGCGCTCCGCGGGCCGCAGCTCAAGCCCGCCTGACCTCGACGCTCAGGTCCCGTTGACATAATCCCGAGTTCGCAACTAAGATTTCCGGACAGAGACAGGGCGGAGCCCGGCGGGACCGGCTTCCACCACCGGTCGCCCCGGCCCGCGCACGACGAGGTACCCACAGGCAGGATGGCGCCCGGCTTCTTGCTCGGCCTCCGGGAGGGGATCGAGGCGGCACTCGTCGTCAGCATCGTGCTCGCGTTCCTCGCCCGCACCGGCAATCGGCGGCACTTCGGCAGCGTCTGGGCGGGGGTCGGGCTCGCCATCCTCTTCTCGATCGGCGTCGGCGCGGTCCTCTTCGCCACCGGCACCGAACTGGAGGGGCAGGCCGAGCAGCTCTTCGAGGGTTCGGCGATGGTGCTGGCGGTCGGCGTCCTTACCTGGATGATCTTCTGGATGCGCCGCCAGGCGGCCGGCATCCGCCGCTCGCTGGAGACGCAGGTCGGCGAGGCGCTGGCCGGCGGCTCGAGCTTCGGGATCGCCGCGCTCGCCTTCCTGGCGGTCGGCCGCGAGGGGCTCGAGACGGCGCTCTTCTTCCTCGGCGCCGCTGCCTCGGCCGGCACGACGGAGACGATCCTCGGTGGCACGCTGGGGCTCCTGGCGGCGGTCGCCGTCGGGTACGGGCTCTATCGCGGGTCGCGCTGGTTCAACCTCCGCACCTTCTTCCGGGTCAGCGGCATCCTGCTCATCGTGTTCGCCGCCGGCCTTCTCTCCCACGGCGTCCACGAATTCACGGGGGCCGGCCTCCTTCCCGAGACGGCGCGCCTCTGGGACCTGACCGCGATCCTCCCGCACAGCGGCGGCCCCGGCCAGTGGCTGCGCACCCTCTTCGGCTACAGCGCCACGATGACGATCCTCGAGTTCGCCGCCTGGTTCGCCTACGTCGTCGCCGTCCTCCTCGTCTTCCTCCGTCCGTCGAGAGGGGTCCCCGTCACGACCGCGAGCGAGCCGGCCGTCGAGACCGCCTGAGGACGTCCGCCTGCCCGTGGTGCGCCCCGGACGCCGATCCTCCAGCATCCGCGCCATGCCCCGTCGCCGCGACGCCTCCCGGCAGCCGACCCTCTCCGAGGCGGCGACCGGGTACCTGCTCACCGTCCGGGCGATGACGACCGACCGGCCGAGCACGATGATCTCGGCGGTGGCGCGCCGCCTGGGCGTCAGCATCCAGGCCGCGTCGGAGATGATCGGCCGGCTCGCCCACGACGGCCTGGCCCGCCTCTCCGAGGAGCGCGAGCTGACGCTCACGCCCGACGGCCGCGCGGCGGCCGATGCGGTCTTCCGGCGGCACGCCCTCCTGGAGTGGCTGCTCACCAGCCTGGTCGGGCTCGGCTGGGCCGAATCGGACGAGGAGGCGGCACGGCTGCAGGGGCAGATCTCGCCACGCGTCGAGGAGCGACTCGCGGCCCTGCTCGGCGACCCGCCCACCTGCCCCCACGGCAACCCGATCGACGCGGCGACCGCGCGGCGCCGGCCGCGCGGCATCCCGCTCTCCGAGGCCCTGCCCGGCAGCGAGGTGACGATCCTGCGGATCACCGAGGAGGCCGAGGAGGACGCGAAGCTGCTCGCCCACCTCGAGACGCAGGCGCTCTTCCCCGGCACGCTCGTGCATGTCGTGGACGTCTCGCCATCGCTCGAATCGGTGACGCTGGAGGGACCGAAGGGACGGACCACGATCGGTCTCCGCCCGGCCGGTCTGATTCGCGTGCTGCCCGGGGCGGCCGACCCGGGGCTCTTCCACCGGGTCCCCGCGCCCGGGCGACCGTCATGAGTCCCGGCCCGCCGGAACGCCTGGCGGTCGTGCGCGCCCGCCTGCGAGCGCTGGGTTCGGTCGTCGTGGCGCTCTCGGGCGGGATCGACTCGACGCTCGTCTTCGGAGCGCGTCCACGAGCTGCGCGGTCGCCTGGCCGCGACCGACCTCGCCGATCGGTTGCGTGACCTCGGCTTCGGGCGGCTGGCCGTGGCCGACGAGGGCTACCGGGGCGGCGGTGCGGGGAGCGCGGCCCGGCGCCCCTAGAATGGGGGGCGATGAGCACCCCCGTGCGCGAGCCCGCGGTCCGCGTCCGGATCGCTCCCAGCCCGACCGGCCCACTCCACATCGGGACCGCCCGGACGGCGCTCTTCAACCTGCTCTTCGCCCGCCACCACGGCGGCGCCTTCATCCTCCGCCTCGAGGACACCGACGTCGCCCGCTCGACGGTCGACTTCGAGCGCGACATCCTCGACGGGTTGCACTGGCTCGGCATCACCTGGGACGAGGGGCCCGAGGTCGCCGGGGAGGCGGCCCGCGGCCCGCACGCCCCCTACCGCCAGAGCCAGCGCGGGGAGCTCTACGCGGCGGCGCTGCGCCGCCTCCTCGACGAGGACCGCGCCTACCGCTGCTACTGCACCCCCGCCGAGCTCGAGACGGACCGGCACCGGCAGGAGGCGGCGCACGAGCCGCCCCGCTACGTCGGGCGCTGCGCCGGCCTGTCGGTCGCCGAGCGGCTGGCGCTCGAGGAGGCCGGGCGCCCGTCGGCGGTCCGCTTCCGGGTGGGTGAGGAGGTCGTGGCCTTCGACGACATCGTCCGCGGGCGCGTCGAGATCGCCACCTCTGCCCTGGGCGGCGACTTCGTCATCGCCCGCTCGGACGGCTCGCCGCTCTACCACTTCAGCGTGGTCGTCGACGACGCGACGATGGACGTCACGCATGTCATCCGGGGCGAGGATCACCTCTCCAACACGCCGAAGCACATCCTCCTCTTCCGGGCCCTGGGGGCGACCGTCCCCGCCTTCGCCCACCTGCCCCTCATCCTCAACCCCGACCGCTCGAAGATGAGCAAGCGGAAGAGCCAGACGGCGATCTCGGACTATGTCGCCCAGGGCTTCGTCCGGGAGGCGATCGTCAACTACCTGGCGTTGCTCGGCTGGTCGCCCGGCACCGAGGAGGAGATCTTCACCCTCGACCAGCTGGCCGAGCGCTTCGACCTCGACCGCGTCCAGTCGGCCGGCGCGGTCTT
>MGMJ01000078.1:0-9851 GCA_001794945.1 Chloroflexi bacterium GWC2_73_18 | reverse complement strand
TGGCTGAACGGGCAGTGGATCCGCCGGCTCGACCCCGACGACCTGGTCGAGCGGATGGCGCCCTTCCTCGACGCGCACCTGGCCGCCAGGCGGAGGGGCGGCGCGGCCGTTCGCGAGCCGCGCGAGGGGGAGCTGCGCGCTCTTGTCCCGATCGTCCAGGAGCGCCTGCCGACGCTCGCCGCCATCGGCGAGCTGGTCGACTTCCTCTTCCTCGAGGAGCTCGAGCCTGACCCGGCGCTCCTCGTGCCGAAGCGCTGGGACGCCGCCACCGCCCGCGAGGCGCTCGCCGCGGCGCGCGCCGTCATCGCCGACGTCGGCGCGGTCAGCTACGAGGCCGACGAGCTCGAGCCGCCGCTCCGGCGCCTCTGCGAGGAGCGCGAGTGGCGCCCCGGCGACCTCTTCATGGCGATCCGCGTCGCCGTCACCGGGCGAACCGCCGCGCCGCCGCTCTTCGACACGATGGTCGCGCTCGGCTATGCGCGGACGCTGGCGCGGCTCGACGCCGCCCTCGACGCGCTCCGCGCGCCGGTGGTCTAGGCGATGGCCCGCACGATCCTCCTGGTCGAGGACGAGCCGACCCTGCGCGAGACCCTGGCCGGCAACTTCGAGCGGGACGGCTTCCGCGTCCTGACGGCGGCCGGCGGCCAGGAGGCGCTCCGCCGCTTCCGTGCCGAGCCGTCGGATCTCGTGCTCCTCGATCTCATGCTCCCCGATCTCCCCGGGCTCGACGTCTGCCGCATCATCCGGCGGGAGTCGGACGTGCCGATCCTGATGCTGACGGCGAGGGACAGCGAGATCGACAAGGTCGTCGGGCTCGAGCTCGGCGCCGACGACTACGTCACGAAGCCGTTCAGCCTGCGCGAGCTCCTGGCCAGGGTCCACGCGCTCCTGCGGCGAGCCGAGCAGCGGGCGCTCGAGTCGGGAGCGGGGGCGCTCGCCACGGTCGGCCGCGTGCAGGTCGACCTGGCGGGCCACCGGTTGCTCCGCGACGGCGTCCCGCTGGCCGTCAAGCCGAAGGCGTTCGAGCTGCTCGCCTTCCTGGTGCGCCACGCGGGCCAGGTCTTCACGCGCGAGCAGCTCCTCGAGCACGTGTGGGGCTACGACTACGCCGGCGAGACCCGCACCGTGGACGTGCACGTCCACTGGCTCCGTCGCGAGATCGAGGAGGATCCGGGCGCGCCCATCCACCTCCAGACGGTGCGCGGCACGGGCTACGTGCTGCGCCGGCCGGCCGAGGAGCGTCCGGCCGCCCGTGCGGAAGGCTGACGCCCGCCCCGGCCTTCCGGCCGGGCCCGCCCCCTAGACGGGGACGACGATGGTTCCCGAGGCGATCGCCTTCATCGCCGTCCTGGGAGTGGCGGTGGCCTGGCTGGCCGCGGTCGCGGTCTCGCGCGGAGACGCCATCTCGCGGATCCGCGAGGCGCTCGGGGTCGCCTCCTCGGCGGACCCCGAGGTCGCCGTCCGCGCGGCGCTGGATGGGCGCACCGCGGCCGAGTGGGAGGCGGCGCAACGCGCGGCCGACCTCGCCTATCTCATCGACCTGATCGGCATCGGGATCATCCGGCTCGACGATGACCTGGCGGTGCGGCTGGCCAACGAGGCGGCCCACGTGCTGCTCGGCCGGCGACCGGGGAGCCTCATCGGCCGCTCCGCCATCGAAGCCTTCGGCGATCACCGCCTGGAGGAAGTGGTGGCGGGCGCTCGGGCGACCGGCGCCGCCCACGCCGAGGCGACGATCCACGAGTCGGGAGAGCCGACGCTCGTGGTCCGCGCGCGGCGCTCGCCGGCCACGGGCATCTGGGTCGTGATGGAGAACGTCTCCGAGTTGCGCCGCCTGCAGCGGCTCCGCGCCGAGTTCATCGACAACCTGTCGCACGAGCTCCGGACGCCGCTCACCACGATCCGCCTTCTGGCCGAGACGCTCACCCGCGACCTCGACCGCGTGGAGGTGCCGGCGCGGATGCGGGACGGGATCGCCAAGATCGACGTGGAGACCGGCCACCTCGCCCAGACAGTGGCGGAGCTGTTGGATCTGGCCCGCATCGAGGAGGGGGTCGCTTCCATCTACCTCGATCGGGTCGATCTCGCGTCCGTCATCCGGGGATCGGTGGAACGGCTGCGGCTCTTCGCCCAGCGCCAGGGGGTCACCCTGCGAGCCACGCTGCCCGCCGAGCTGCCGCCGGTCCGCGGCGACGACGAGCGGCTCGGCCAGCTCCTGCTCAACCTGCTCCACAACGCGGTGAAGTTCTCCGACCCCGGGGACGAGGTGGAGGTGACCGCTCACGCCGGCCGGGACGAGGTCATCGTCTCGGTGCGCGACGAGGGGATCGGCGTCCCGCAGGCCGACCTCGAGCGGATCTTCGAGCGCTTCTACAAGGTCGATCGGGTACGCCCCAGGGGCAGGGGTGGCACGGGCCTGGGTCTCGCCATCGCTCGCCAGATCGCCGAGAGCCACGGGGGACGGATCTGGGTGGAGAGCCGGGAAGGCGAAGGGTCGACCTTCAGTTTCGTCATCCCGGTCGAGCGCGAGGCCTGACCGGGGAGCGAGCCGCTGCCATCCGCGGTGCGGTCGCCGCGAGGTTTAACCGCGCGACAACGCTCCGTTCATCTCCCCGGGCGATGCTCACCGCGGTGCAGACAGACCAACGATCGACGACGCACGCCCGGCGCGCCTCGTCTGCGCCGTGGGTCGCGTCATCCACGAGGAGGCTCAGAAGTTGAACGTGATCGGCCGCGCGCGTTTCGCCGCGCTCAGCGCCGCCCTCCTGCTCATCGCCGTCGCCTGCCAGGCGGGTGCCACGACGACGCCCGGCCCGACGCCCACGGCCGCGGCGACCGTGTCGGCCGGGGCGCCGACGGGCGACCCGTACGCTGGCCTCGGCGGCGATATCGCCATCGACGGCTCGAGCACCGTCTTCCCCATCTCGGAGGCGGTCGGCGAGGAGTTCGGCAAGCTGACCGGCGGCAACGTCAGGGTGACCGTGGGCGAGTCGGGGACCGGTGGCGGCTTCAAGAAGTTTTGCGTCACCGACGGGACCGACATCAGCGACGCCTCGCGGCCCGTCAAGCAGGAGGAGGTCGACCTCTGCGGTGGTGCCGGCGTCGACTTCATCGAGCTCCCGGTGGCCATCGACGGCCTGACCGTGGTGGTGAACAGCGAGAACGATTGGGTCGGCTCGATGACGGTCGACCAGCTCAAGAAGCTCTGGGAGCCCGCCGCCGAGGGCGTCATCACGCGCTGGAACCAGGTCGACCCTGCGTGGCCGGACCGGGAGATCCGTCTCTTCGGTCCCGGCACCGCCTCGGGCACTTTCGACTACTTCACCGAGGAGGTCGTCGGCGAGGCCAAGGCGAGCCGCGGCGACTACACCGCCTCCGAGGACGACAACGTCCTGGTGCAGGGCGTCGCCGGCGACACGTACGCCCTCGGCTACTTCGGCTTCAGCTACTACGAGAACAACCAGGACCGTCTCCGGGCGGTCGCCATCGACGGCGTCCTCCCGTCGCGGGAGACGATCGCGGACGGCACCTACACGCCGCTCTCGCGGCCACTCTTCATCTACGTCAACACCGCGGCGGCGCCTCGCCCGGAGGTCCAGGGCTTCGTCGAGTACTACCTCTCGGACGCCGGCGTCGGGCTGGTCACCGAGGTGCAGTACGTCGAGCTCCCGGCGGAGGTCCAGCGGCTGGCGCGCGATCGCTTCGCGGCGGCCCATCCCGGCTCCGCCTACCATGTCGCGGGCTTCGACCCGAAGGGCAAGAGCCTCCAGGAGATCTTCGAGAACGACCGACCCTGACGTTCGCATCGACCTTCCTCCCGCCACGATGACCGTCCGGCCTGGCGGCCTCCGACCGCTGACACGGACCAGGACCGGCGACCTGGCCGAACGCGCGATCGTGCTCGCGCTCCGTGGCTGCGCCCTGGTCTCGATCCTCACCACGGTGGGGCTTGTCGCCATCCTCCTGGTGGAGGCGCTCGACTTCTTCGGCCGGGTCTCCATCGTCGACTTCCTCACCCAGGCGAAATGGACCCCGCTCTTCTCCTCGAAGGAGTTCGGGATCGTGGTGCTGATCAGCGCGACGCTGCTCACCACCCTGATCGCGATGCTCGTGGCGCTGCCGGTCGGTCTGCTGGCGGCGATCTACCTGTCCGAGTACGCCCCCGAGCGGCAGCGACGGATCCTCAAGCCGGCGATCGAGGTCCTCGCCGGGATCCCCACCGTGGTCTACGGCTACTTCGCCCTGCAGTTCGTGACCGGGGTCCTGCTCAAGGGGCTGCTGGGCGACGCCATCTCGACGTTCAACGGGCTGAGCGCCGGGCTGGTGATGGGGGTCATGATCATCCCGCTCGTCGCGTCGCTCTCCGAGGACGCCCTCTACGCCGTCCCGCAGTCGCTGCGGGCGGGCTCCTACGCGCTCGGGGCGACCAGGTTCGAGACGTCGCTCCGGGTCGTCGTGCCGGCGGCCCTCTCGGGCATCGTGGCGGCCTTCGTCCTGGCCGTGGGACGCGCCGTCGGCGAGACGATGATCGTGGCCATCGCCGCGGGGCAGTCGCCGCGGCTGGGACTCGACCCGTTCGTGCCGATCGAGACGATGACCTCCTACATCGTCCAGGTGGCGCTCGGCGACACGCCCGTCGGCTCGATCGAGTTCCTGACGATCTTCGCCGTCGGCGCCACCCTCTTCGCCATGACGCTGCTGCTCAACCTCTTCAGCGCCTGGTTCACACGCCGGTACCGCGAGGCCTACCAGTGATGCTGGCCGACGCGCGGGCCCTCGCCGCCCTCCGGCGCAGGCGACGGGAGGGGACGCTCTTCCTGTGGATCAGCCTGGCGGCGACGCTGCTCGGCATCGCCGTCCTGGCGCTCCTGCTCGTTACCGTCGCGCGTGACGGTGCGGGACGGCTGGACCTGCAATTCCTCACCAGCGGGCCGTCGCGGCGCGCATCCGAGGCCGGCATCTTCTATGCCATGGTCGGGTCGCTCTGGCTCCTCGGGCTGACCGCCCTCCTGGCCTTCCCGGTCGGCGTCGGCGCCGCCATCTACCTCCAGGAGTACGCCGGGCGGAGCCGCCTGGCGAGTCTCATCGAGCTCAACATCACGAACCTGGCGGGCGTTCCCTCCATCATCTACGGATTGCTGGGGTACGAGCTCTTCGTGCGCGCCCTGCGCGATGTCACGAACGGGGCCTCCGTGCTGTCCGGGGCGCTGACGATGTCGCTGCTGATCCTGCCCCTCGTCATCGTCAGCGCCCGCGAGGCGCTCAAGACGGTCCCCGACTCGCTGCGGCAGGCGGCCCTCGCCGTCGGCGCCACGCGCTGGCAGACGGTGCGCGACCACGTCCTGCCGGCGGCGGCCGGGGGGATCCTGACCGGCACGATCCTGTCGCTCTCGCGGGCGATGGGCGAGGCCGCGCCGCTCATCGCCATCGGGGCGCTCACCTTCGTGCCGTTCACGCCCGCCGCACCGACCGACCGCTTCACGGCGATGCCGATCCAGATCTTCAACTGGGTCAGCCGCCCGCAACCCGAGTTCGCCGCCAACGCCGCGGCCGGTATCATCGTCCTCCTCGTGGTGCTCCTGGCGATGAACTCGGTGGCGATCATCCTGCGTACGCGGACCCAGCGTAGGATCGAGTCATGACCGAGACGACCGTCGTGCCCTGGGCGGAGGGTCTCGGAGACGGGGCTGGCCACGCATCTCTCGTCGCGTCCTCAGACATGGTGACCGATGCCGTGCGCTGGCCGATGACGGGCCCCGCGCCCGTGATCGAGGTCCGGGACCTCTCCGTCCACTACGGGGCGAAGCAGGCGATCGATCGGATCTCGCTCGACTTCGGGCGCAACCGGATCACGGCCATCATCGGGCCGTCGGGCTGCGGCAAGACGACGCTCCTGCGGGCGCTCAACCGGATGAACGAGCTGATCCCCGGCGCCCGCACCACCGGACAGGTCCTCTACGAGGCGCAGGACATCTACGCCCGCGACGTGGACCCGGTCGCCGTCCGCCGCCGGATCGGGATGGTCTTCCAGAAGCCGAACCCCTTCCCCAAGTCGATCTACGACAACGTCGCCTACGGGGCGAGGATCAACGGCCACGAGGGCAAGCTCGACGAACTGGTCGAGCGGAGCCTGCGCCGCGCCGCGTTGTGGGATGAGACGAAGGACAAGCTCCGCGATTCGGGCCTGGCTCTCTCCGGCGGTCAGCAGCAGCGCCTCTGCATCGCGCGCGCGATCGCGATCGACCCCCAGGTGATCCTGATGGACGAACCGTGCTCGGCGCTCGACCCCATCGCCACCCTCAAGATCGAGGAGCTGATGCGTGAGCTGGCGGTCGACTATACGATCGTGATCGTCACCCACAACATGCAGCAGGCCTCGCGCGTGAGCGACATGACGGCATTCCTGCTGGCCGGCGAGGAACGGATCGGTCGCCTCGTCGAGTACGGGCCGACCGTGGACATCTTCACCAATCCGCGCGACACGCGGACCGAGGACTACGTTTCGGGGCGCTTCGGGTGAGCGCGGCAGGGGACGAGCCGATGCCGCCGCCCGACCCGGGACCCGAAGCGGCGCGCCACGATGCGGCCGGGGCGGAGATCCTGCGTCCGCATCCGACCCGCGACACGTTCGACGCGGCGATGCGCCAGCTCAAGGACGAGGTCGTGCGGATGGGGAGCCACGTCGAAGAGGCGATCAGGGCGGCGCTCGACGCCCTGGCGCGCCGCGACGCCGAGGCGGCGCTCGGGGTGATCCGCGCTGACCTGCGGATCAACGAGGCCCAGCGCCGGATCGCCGAGCTAGTGATCCGCACCATCGCCATGCAGCAGCCGGTGGCGCGAGACCTCCGCTACCTCCTCACCCTCGACCACGTCGCCTACGAGCTGGAGCGGATGGGCGACCACGCCGCCGGCGTGGCCAAGCAGGCGCGGAGCCTGGCGCCGGAGCCGTCGTTGCCCCGGCTGGACGACCTCGAGTCGATCGGCGCGCTCGTGGCCCAGCAGGTCCACGACATCCTCCGCGCCCTCATCGACGTCGACCAGGCAGCAGCCCGGGAGGTGGCGGCCCGCGACGACGAGATCGACCATCGCCACCGCCGCCTCCTCGACGATCTGATGGCGCTGATGCGCGCCGATCCCGGCAACGTCGAGCCGGGCGCGCACGTCGTCTTCGCGGCGATGGCGTTGGAGCGAGTCGGCGATCGGGTGACCAACGTCGCCGAGGACGTCGTCTTCCTCGCCACCGGCCAGGTCGAGGACCTCAACCCGTAGCGGACGTCGCGCGGCGGCTTGCGGGGCGCCGGCCGAGCCTCAGCCGAGGGCGAGCCGCAGGACCGCCCAGGCGACCGCGGCGACCGCACCACTCGCCGGGATCGTCAGGATCCAGGCCCATAGGATCCGGCCGGCGATCCCCCAGCGGACCGCCGAGAAGCGGTCGCTCGCCCCGACGCCCATGATCGCGCTCGAGATGACATGGGTCGTCGAGACCGGCATCCCCAGGCTGCTCGCCCCGAGGATGATGCTGGCGGCCGTCGTCTCGGCGGCGAAGCCGTGGACCGGGTCGAGCTTGACGACGCGGCGGCCCATCGTCGAGATGATCCGCCAGCCGCCGGCGGCGGTTCCCATCGAGATCGCCGCGGCGGCGAGGAGGATCACCCAGAGCGGCACCTCGAAGGACTTGAGGATCCCCGCCGAGACGAGCGCCAGGGTCATGATTCCCATCGTCTTCTGGGCGTCGTTGGAGCCGTGGCTGAAGGCCATGTAGCTCGCCGAGACGAGCTGCAGCCGGCGGAAGCGATCGTTGACCGTCCGCGGGTTGGACCGGCGGAAGAGGTTGAGCAACACCACCATCAGCGCGAATCCGATCGCCAGGCCGAGGATCGGGGAGCTGACCAGCGGGACGACCACCTTGAGGATGATGCCGTCGATCTGCCAGTCGCCGTCACCGGTCGCCGCGACGCTCGCCGCCACGGCGCCCATCAGGCCGCCGATCAGCGCGTGGCTGCTCGAGGAGGGGATGCCGAAGCGCCAGGTGAAGAGGTTCCAGGCGGTCGCCCCGACCAGCGCGGCGGCGACGACGACCTGGCCGGCGTGCGCCTCGGGTGGTGCCGTGATGATCCCGGCCCCGACCGTCTTGGCGACCGCCGTGCCGCTCAAGGCGCCGACGAAGTTGGCGGCCGCCGAGAGGAGGATCGCGTAGGCCGGCTTGAGGGCGCGCGTGGAGACGGAGGTCGCGATCGCGTTGGCGGTGTCGTGGAAGCCGTTGATGTAGTCGAAGAGGACGGCGAGACCGAAGACCGCGACCAGGGTGAGGGTGACGCCCTCAGGCATGCTTGACGACGATCTTCTCGATGATGTTGGCGACGTCCTCGCACTTGTCGACGCAATGCTCCAGCAGCGCGTAGACGTCCTTCCACTTGATCACGTCGACCGGGTCGGTCCGGTCCGCGAAGAGGCCGGCGACGGCGGCCCGGGTCACCCGGTCGCCCTCGTTCTCGAGGCGGTGGATCTCGATCCAGTAGCGGTCGAGGCCCTTGAAGCCCCGGAGCTTCGAGAGCGCCTCGTGGATCAGCTCGCACTGCTTGACGATGATGCCGGCCTGCTGGACCGCCGCCGGGGTCGGCCGTTCGATGTGGTAGAGGATGAACGTGTCGGCGATCTCCTCGATCAGGTCGAGCACGTCGTCGAGCGCGCTGATGAGCGCATGGATGTCCTCGCGGTCGAAGGGGGTCACGAAGGTCGTGTTGAGGCGCCTGCCGATGGCGTGGCTCAGCTCGTCGCCGTGGTGCTCCATGGCGAAGAGCTCCTTGGCGTGCTGTTCGACGTCCTCGTAGGTGCGCAGCATCGCTTCGAGCGCGCGCGCCGCCTTGAGGACGTTGGCGGCGTCCTCGACGAACATGTCGAAGAAGCGCTCCTCGCGCGGGATCAGGCGGATGCGCATGCGGGCTCCGGGAATCGTGGCGGCCGCACCGGGGCGCAGGTGGTTCCGGTCGCCTGGGTCGACATGGTGAACGCCTTACAGGGTACCGTGCCGGCGCGGCGCCGGCACGGCGGGGCCGCTGCGGCAGGGCGGAGCCGCGGCGGCGAGCGATAGACTCCGCACCAGTGGCTGCGGCACGCGAGACGGTCGCCTCCCTGGGTCGGCGCGCGCTCCGCCTCGCGCATCGCGGCGACTGGCGATCCGCCCCGGAGAACAGCGTGGGGGCCCTCATCGCCGCGACGCGCCTCCCCGGGGTCGACGGCGTGGAGTTCGACGTCCGCGCCGCGCGTGACGGCGTGCCGGTGGTGATCCACGACGCGGACCTGCGCCGCGTCCAGGGGCTCCGGGCGCGGGTGCGCGACCTGTCCGCGGCCGAGCTGGGGCGTCTCGGCGTCCCGACCCTGGAAGAGGTCCTCGTTGCGCTGCCGCGCGGCGCCTTCCTGGACGTTGAGCTGAAGGAGGATGTCGGCCGCGAGGCGATCCCCGTCCTCGCCGGTGCGCGCGGCCCCGGGCTCGCCCGGGCCGTCGTCTCCTCGTTCGAGGCCGCCGCCCTGCGCACGGTGGGGTGCCTGGCACCGGCCTGGCCGCGCTGGCTCAACACGGTCGCCCTCGACGGAGCGGTCCTGGCGCGGGCGCGGCGGCTCGGTTGCCGCGGGATCGCCGCCGAATGGCACGCCATCGACGCGTCCACGGCGGAGCTGGTCGCGCGCGCCGGCCTCGAGCTGGCGGCCTGGACCGTCCGCCGCGAGGCGACCGCGCGGCGGCTCGAGCGGCTCGGTGTCGTGGCCATCTGCGTCGAGGGCCCGGCGCTAGGTGTGGTTCACGAAGACGTTGTTGACAGGTGAGAGCCCCCGCGCTTCGGTATGGGGTGTCA
>MGMJ01000077.1:16427-16952 GCA_001794945.1 Chloroflexi bacterium GWC2_73_18 | reverse complement strand
CGGCCGCCTCGACGGCCGCCACCAGGCCCCCGTTGGAGAGGATGCTGACGACCAGGATCCCGCCGGGCAGGGCGCCTCGGGCGAGGCGGTCGAGCGCGACGATTCCGAGCAGACGGTCGCCGTCGACGACCACCCCGCGCGCGTCGACGGCGATCAGGCGATCCGCGTCGCCGTCGAGGGCGAGGCCCAGGTCGGCGTCCCGTGCCGTCACCTCGGCGGCGAGCGCTCCCGGGGCCGTCGCCCCACAGCCGAGGTTGATGTTGGTGCCGTCGGGCTCGTTGAAGATCACCTCGACCGCGGCCCCGGTGGCGGCCAGGATCCGCGGCGCGACGACGCCGCCGGAGCCGTTGGCGCAGTCGAGGACGATGCGGACGTCCGAGCGGTAGGAACGGGCGAGCGCCTCGCGGTGGGCCAGGTAGCGGTCGAGGAGCGCGCCCCCGTCGATGTCGCGGCCCAGCCGCTCGTTCGGCGGCGAGACGAGCTCGTCGGCCCGCCAGATGAGCCGCTCCAGCTCGTCCTCGACCG
>MGMJ01000077.1:0-16397 GCA_001794945.1 Chloroflexi bacterium GWC2_73_18 | reverse complement strand
GCACCTTGAGCCCGTTGTCCTCGGCCGGATTGTGCGAGGCCGAGACCATCACCCCGGCGGCGAAACCGCCGCTGCCGGCGATGTGAGCGAGGGCGGGCGTGGGCACCACGCCGAGGCGGTGGACATCGGCGCCCATCGAGGTGGCGCCGGCGACGAACGCGGCGCTCAGCATGTCGCCCGAACGCCGCGTGTCCTGGCCGGTCACCAGGGCCCCGCCCCCCGGCGCGAGATGGAAGGCGACGGCGCGGCCGAGGGCGTAGGCGAGGGTGGGGCGAAGATCGACGTTGGCGACGCCACGGATGCCGTCGGTCCCGAAGAGACGGCCCATGGCGCTCAGGGTCCGGGAGTCGGCGTCGGGGCGGGCGTGGGCGTGGGGGTCGGCTCCGGCGTGGGCGTCGCCACCGCGACGATGGTGATCGTGATGCGCACCGGGCTGACGGCGAGCAGGTCGAGCCCCGCCGGGACCGGCACCGTCAGGGCGATCTCGTGCGTCCCCGCCGCGAGGCCGCGCACGTCGGCGTGGGCACGCAGGGTCTTCGGGTCGACCGCCGTCAGCGCCGCCAGCGGCCCGCCCAGCGTCACCCCGACCGAGCCGCCCGTCAGGCCGTAGATCAGGTCGTCGCCCGTGCCGTCGAGCACGACCGCGGCGACGAACGTCCGCGAACCGGTCTCGGCGACGATGTCGATGCGGATGTGGACCGTCGGCTCACCCTCGACGACGACCCCCTCGGGCGGGGCGAGCCCGACCGTCTCGTCGACGTCGCTCGAGCGGTCGGCGATGCTGAGCGGCACGGTCTCGATCCGCTCGAGCGTTTCGAGGACGTCGCGCTCACCTGAGACGGTGACGGCGATCGGCTCGACGGTGATCGAGGCGACCGCGTAGCCGCTCGCCGGCGAACCACTCACGATCGGCACGACGGGCACGGTCCGCGTCGTCAGCTGCTGGCCGACGCGGATCCGCACGTGGACCGTCCGCGGATCGAGGTTGACGGGGGAGACCGGGTCGCCGCGGGCGTCGACCGGGATCAGCTCGACGTCTTCGTCGACGTCGATCCCGGAGGCGTCGATGGTGACGCGGGCGACGGCGGCGTCGACCTTCTGCACGGCGCTCGCCGGCCCCCGCACAATCGCGGTGGTGCGGTCCAGGACCGGCGGCGTCGCGGTCAGTCCCTCCGGTGGCTTGCCGGCCTCGACCCGGATGCGGACCGTCTTGTCGATCACCTCCTCCAGGCGGACCGAGACGGTGCTCGGCGACCAGCCGGTCACTTGCAGGCCGGCCTCGGCCCCCACGACCGGCTCGACCGTGACCGGCACGCTCACCGACGCGCCGCCCGGCGCCGGCCGCACGCCCGACAGGTCGATCGTCGCCCGGAACGAGGCGTTGGTGATCCGCGAGGCGACATCGGCCGGGGCGAAGTAGCGGACCTGGCTCACCGAATCGGGCGTGATCGCGGCGACGTAGACGTCGGCCGCCTGCCCGGAACGCTCGATCGGGATCGGGCCGAGCCGGACGCGCACGTTCTGGCTCACCACGAGCCCCGCGTAGAGGACGGTGGCCAGCGCGACCGCCCCCAGCTTGAGCGGCCAGTTGTGAACGACGATGCCGACGAGCCGGGTCACCGCCGGTGCGCCTGGGCCTCCGGGTCGGTGCCCCGGAGCGGGAGCCGGAGCTGGGGGACCCTGACGCCGGGCCGCCACGGCCAACGGAGGGCCGGGCGGACGCGGCCCACCGCCAGCAGCTCGACCAGCCGGCGCTCGAGCCGGGGGCCGTCGAGCCCGCGCACGATCCGCCCGCGCTCGACGAGCGAGATGCGGCCGGTCTCCTCGGAGACGACGACCGCAACGGCGTCGGTCTGCTCCGTGATCCCGATCGCCGCGCGGTGGCGCGTCCCGAAGCGGCCGGTCTGGGTCGTCTCCGGCATCGGCAGGAGCGCCCCGGTGGCGAGGATCTGCTCGCCCCGCACGATCACCGCACCGTCGTGGAGCTCGCTCCGCGGCAGGAAGATCGTGCGCAGCAGCTCGGCCGAGAGGGTGGCGTTGACCATCACCCCGGTCTCGGCCAGTTCGCCGAGCGGCGTCCGCCGCTCGATCACGACGAGGGCGCCGTGCCCGGCCGCCCCCAGGTCGGCGGCCGCCTCGGCGATCTGCACGGCGACCCGGTCGGTCGCCCCGTGGGGGGTCGGCGCCATCAGCCACGGGAGCGTTCGTCCGATCCGGTCGAGCGCCCGCCGGATATCGGGCTGGAAGATGACGACGATGGCCAGCAGCCCGATGACCGCGCCCGTCTGGAGTATCTGGGAGAGGAGCAGCAGGCCGAGGAACTGGGCCGCCACGTAGACGAAGGAGAGGACGATCACGCCGATGACGAGGCTGACCGCCCGCGTCCCCCGGATCAGCACGAAGAGCCAGTAGATGAGGAGCGCGGTGAGCGCGATGTCGAGGACGGTCGTCAGCCCGATCTCCTGGCTGCCCAGGACGTCCGCGATCTGCTCCAGCACCACTCGATTGTACCAGCGGGTCTGCGCGCCTCCGGACGCCTAGACCTGGACGGTCCGGCCCTCTTCGGCGATCCGGCCGTCGGAGAGACGGACGACACGGTCGGCGATGGCGGCGACGTCGGGCTCGTGGGTCACGATCAGCAAGGTGCGCCCGTCCTCGCGGTTGAGCCGGCGGAGCATCGCCACCAGCGCCGCGCTCGTCTCGGAGTCGAGCTCGCCGGTCGGCTCGTCGGCGAGGATGATGGCCGGGTCGTTGATGAGGGCGCGGGCGATGGCGACCCGCTGCTGCTCGCCGCCGGAGAGCTCGCCGGGACGGTGGCGAGCGCGCGCGGCCAGCCCGACCTCCTCGAGGAGCGTCATCGCCCGCTCGCGGTCGCGGCGCCCGTCGCGCCCCGGTGCGTAGCGGCGCGGCAGCAGCACGTTCTCCAGCGCCGTCAACGTCGACACCAGGTTGAACTCCTGGAAGATGAAGCCGATCTGTTCGCGGCGGATCGCCGCCAGCCCGCCGTCGCCAAGGCCGCTCACCGGCCGCCCCACGATCCAGATCTCGCCGGAGGTGGGCCGCAGCAGGCAGCCGACCAGGTCGAGGAGGGTCGTCTTGCCGCTTCCCGAGCGACCCACGACGGCGACCAGCTCGCCCGTCTCGACGCGCAGGGTCACCCCGTCGATGGCGCGCACCTCGGAGGGACCGCGCCGGTAGACGCGGCGCAGATCGCGCGTCTCGATGGCGGGCGGCGTCGTCACGTGGAGCGGAGCGCCGTCACCGGGTCGAGCCTGGCGGCGCGGATGGCCGGGTAGATGCCGGCAAGCATCCCGAGGAGCGTGGAGAAACCGAGCGTGGCGGCGACGAGGCGCGGCGTCACCACGAAGATGGTGGTCCCCTGCGCGGCCGTCATCCCGTTGAGGACGTTGACCATGGCGACGCCGGCGGCGATGCCCAGCAGGCCGCCGATCGCCCCGATCAGCGCCGCCTCGACCAGGAACTCGCGCAGGATCGCCCCCATCGTCGCCCCCACCGCCTTCTTGAGGCCGATCTCGCGGACCCGCTCGGAGACCGCCATCACCAT
The DNA here is from genome assembly GCA_001794945.1 of Chloroflexi bacterium GWC2_73_18. Taxonomy (GTDB): domain Bacteria; phylum Chloroflexota; class Limnocylindria; order Limnocylindrales; family CSP1-4; genus GWC2-73-18. The sequence goes on along the minus strand of MGMJ01000077.1, from coordinate 12,832 downwards.
GGTGTTGACGACCGACAGGCCACCGACCAGGACGGCGATCAGCGCGCTGCCGAGGGTGACCAGGTTGAAGAGGACCGACGCCTGGCCAAGCTGGGCCAGGATCCGCGACGGCGGGATGGCGCGGATCCCCTTCACCTTCTCACCGATCCGCTCGGCGACCGCGTCGGCCTCGGCGAGATCGTCGGGGATCGCCTCGAGCCGCGTCGCCAGCGTCTCGACCCTGGGCTCGAGGACGTCCGGGAGCGTCCGGCGGTAGATCCGCTGGGCCGACTCGAGCGGGACGAAGACGAACTTGTCGGTCGTGGCGAGCGTCCGGTCGAGGACGCCGACGACGGTGAAGCGCTCGCCCCGCGCGCGCAGCTCGTCGCCGACGCGCAGGTGCTTCGTCTCGGCGATATCGGCGCCGATCACCGCCGACTGCGTGTCGCCTGCGCGGAGCTCCCGGCCGGCGGCGACCGTCAGGCCCAGTGACGCCCAGCGGCCGCCGGCCGGGTCGATGCCGGAGAGGAGGGGCGGGAAGTCGAACGAGGGCCCGGAGATGTCCTCGAGGAGCATCTCGAGGACCGGGTAGGCGGCCCGCACGCCATCGACCGCCTCGATCCGCGAGAGGAGCTCGGTCGAGACGGGCCGCAGGCTGACGAAGCCGGCAGAGGCGGCCCCCTTGTCCACGATGGCGATGCGGCCCGCGAAATAGCGGTCGGCGCCCTCGACAAGGGCGTTGAACTTCTCGGCCATCGCGCCCAGCACGGTCAGGGCGAAGACACCGATGACGATCCCCGCCACGGTGAGCGCGGTGCGCAGCTTTCGACGCGCCAGGTTGCGCAACGGCTCGATCACGGGGCGGGCTCGCGCAGGACGATCGGGTTGGTGTAGAGCCACGGTTCGCCGAAGCGGCGCATCTCGACCCGGTAGGCGCCCGGGGCGCGTGCCGCCCAGGCCAGCTCGCGGTCACGCGATCGGACCACCTCGCGGCCGTCACGGCGGAGGACGATCTCGGCGTGGAGCGGGGTGCGGACGCGCAGTTCGACCGGGGCGTCGGTGGCGACCGGCGCCTCGCCGGCGATGCCGACGTGCGTGCCATCGGCGGCGAGTCCGGAGAACGAAGCGCCGAGCGGCTCCCCGAGCCGCCGGTTGGCGAAGACGAGCCGGCCGGCGGCGATCGCGTGAAGGATCATGGCTCTCGCGGCGACCGCGTCGGCCGGGAGCGGCGCCTCGAGAAGCAGGACGTTGACGAAGGTGCGGAAGACCTGGCGGTACGGGAAGATCGTCCAGGTCCGCCCCAGGAAGCGGACGCGGTGGGCGTGGGCGTCGACGCCGCTCACCCCGACGGTCAGGCGCTCCCCGCCGGCGAAGCCACCGCCCGGCAGGGGGCGGTCGAGACGGTCCCACCATTCGAGCGTCCGCGCCGTCGGCCCCTGTAGACCGGCGCCCGCCACCAGCGCGTGGTAGATCCGGTTGCGGGGCGTCAGCCGCTCGACCCATTCGCTCATGTAGTTCCACAGCTCGATGCCGGTGAAACCGGTGACGCTCCAGTCGTGCCAGGGGAAGGGCGGCAGGCCGGTGAAAGCATGCCGTTGCTCGTCGGGATGGGCCACGAAGGCGAGCCCGCCGCCCTCGCAGACGATGCGGAGCGCCTCGCGCGGGGCGATCGTCGGCTCCAGCGGCGCCGGGAGCGCCCCGTCGTCGCCGTACATCAGGGCGTGGTCGCCGCCCCGGGGTGTCCACTCGTAGCCGACGACCACGTGCACGCCGGAACGGACCCCCTCGAAGCCGCGGTAGCGCGGCTCGAGCGTGTCGTGGTCGGTCATCCCGATCCATTCGAGCCCGGCGTCGGCGGCTGCCGCGGCGATCTCGTCGATCTCACCGGTGCCGTCGGAGAAGACCGAGTGCACGTGCAGGGCACCCGGGCTCTGGTACGGCTCGGGGGGCGCCCCGCGCCCGGTCGTGACGGTCACGCTCCCTATACTACGGCCCCATGGCCGACTCTCCGCCCGAGCGTGCCAACGCCGGTCGGCAGGCCGACGAGGCAGCCGACGCCGACGCCGCCCTCCGCGAACGGGCGGTCGAGACGCGGCTCATCCACGCCGGCCGGGTCATCGACCTGCGGATCGACACGGTCGAGCTGGCGGACGGCGAGCGGCGCCAGCGGGAGATCGTCGAGCACCCCGGGGCGGTGGCGATCGTGGCGCTCGACGGCAACGACGTCCTGCTCGTGCGCCAGTACCGCCACGCCGCCGGGCGCGCCCTGCTGGAGATCCCCGCCGGCACCCGCGACCGGCGGCCCGACGGGGCGCTCGAGCCGCCCGCGGAGACCGCCTCGCGCGAGCTGGCCGAGGAGACCGGCCACGGCGCCGCGCGCTGGCGGCACCTGGGCACCTTCTGGACGGCGCCCGGCTTCGCCACCGAGGCGATGGACCTCTACCTGGCGAGCGAGCTGACCCCGGTGCCCGCCGTCGGCCCGGCCGGGGACGAGCGGCTCACCCTCGTGCGGATGCCGTGGCGCCGGGCGGTCGAGCTGTGCGAGTCCGGGGCGATCGCCGACGCCAAGTCGATCGTCGGCCTCTTCTGGCTGGCCCGCCTGGTCGATCGCGGGGAGCGCTGAGGAGCCCCCAGCACCACGGTCGGCCGAACCTCCACGGACAGAGCGGAGCGGGACGCGCACGGGCCGGCCCGGGGTCAGCCGAGGCGGCGCAGGGCGTCCCGATAGAGGCGGTCCTCCGGGGCGAGGGCGACGGCGAGACGGAGGTGCGCCCGCGCGTCGTCGCGCCGGCCGAGGCGCTTCAGGCTCTGCCCCAGGCCGAAGTGCGCATGCGGCGCCGCCGGGTCGATCTCGAGCAGGCGGGCGAACGCCTCGGCCGCGCGGGCGTAGTCGCCGCTGTTGTAGCAGGCGAGCGCGAGCGGCTCCACGATCGAGCCCTTCATCGGCTCGAGGCGGGCGGCACGCTCGAGGACGACGACGGCCTGGGCGTGGTGCCGGCGCCGAAGCAGCTCGCGCCCGCGCTGGAGGAGCGCGTAGGGCGCCTCGCGATCGTCGGGCGGGAGGGGCGCGTCCGGCTCGCGGTGAGGCTCCATGAGGGCCCCATCGTCGCACCGTCGCCGCCGGCCCGCCACCGCTGCGGCGAGCCCCGGGGACCGGCGAGGGTCAGCTCGCCCGCCAGGCCGCCAGGTCGACCGGCCGCAGGCGCGGGCTCGGCGTCAGCCCCGGGATCCGCCCTCGCTTGGCGATCGGCCGCCCGTCGATCTCCTTGATGTCGCCGGTGAAGTCGATCGGGCTGGCGCCCGCGATGTAGCTGCCCACGGCATACGAATCGACGGGCGAGCCGGCCTCCTTGAAGGCGCGCATCCGCTCGGGCGTCAGGCCGCCCGAGACGATGATCTTGACGCGGGAGAAGCCGGCCAGGTCGAGACGGGCGCGCACCTCGGTCACCAGGTCGGGCGTGACGCGACCGCGCTCCGACGGCGTGTCGAGGCGGATCCCGTAGAGCCGCTCGCCCAGGGCATGGGCGACGCGGAGCGCCTCCTCCGCCTCGTCGCGGAAGGTGTCGACCAGCACGATGCGCGGGACCTCGGGCTCCATGTCGCGGTCGAACGCCTCGGCCGCCTTGACCGTGTCGCCGATGATCAGCACCAGCGAGTGGGGCATCGTGCCGGTCGGCCGCAGACCCGCCAGCCGCGCCCCGGCGGGGGTGGAGGCACCGACGCAGCCCCCCACGATCGCCGCGTAGTCGAGGACGTCGCTCACGTCGGGGTGGACGTGGCGAGCCCCGAAGCTGATCACCGGCTCGGGGGCCGCCGCCTCGGCGCACTCCCGGGCGGCGGTCGCCCAACCGGTCGCCTGCGCCATCATGCCGAGCATGGCCGTCTCATAGAGTCCGAAGCGTCGGTAGCGCGCCCGGATGCGCAGCACGACCTCCTTGGGCGCGAAGGTGTCGCCGTCGTCGAGCGCCTCGGCGACCGCCTCCTCGGGCGGCGCCCCGTCGAGCGCCTCGGCGAGCAGGATCTTCGCTTCGTCGATCCCGGCGAGGACCCCCTGCTGGCGCGAGAAGACCTCCATCACGACGAGCGGGTCGAGACCCTCGCGCTCGAGGATCCGCTCGGCACGCACGAAGTAGACGTCGGCCGACTCGCCGGCGAGGATCTCCCGCGACGGGCGCTGGCGGATCAACCTCATCGGACGGCACTCACGGGGCGAGCGGGTCCTCCTCCTCGGGGGCGGTGCGTGCCGGGGCCGGATCCGGCGGCCCGGCGTCGGATCCCCCCTCGGGCGCGAGTGTAGCAGGAGGGGCGGCGGCCTCGACCACGGACGCCCCGACCGCGGCGAGCGAGACGCGTGTGCGGCGGCGCCGGCGGCGCCGAACGAGCAGGAGCACCAGGACAAGGCCCCCGGCGGCGTCGAGGGCGGCCAGGGCTCCCACGATCACCCGCTGCCGGCCGACCGCCGCGGCCCCCTCGATCAAGGCGACCGCCTTGTCCGAGCGGGTCGCTGCATCGCTCATCCGGTCGGCCTCGAAGGCCTCCTCGGCGGCCGCGAGGGCCGCCTCCGGATCCTGGTCGTAGAGCCCGACGCTGACGAAGAGGTCGCGCGGGGCGCCGACCGCCCCCTGCGCCTCCTCGATCTCGGCCATCGCCGCCAGCTGCCCGTCGGCGATCGCGAAGGCGCCCTCAAGGCCGTCCTTCGCCGCCTCGTAGGCCGGCTCGAGCGTGTCGGGCGGGTCGAGCCGGAGGCGAGCGGCGGTCGACTCCACCTCGTCGCGGCGCTCCAGGAGTCGTCGCGCCTCGTCCATCGCCTCCTTGGCGGTCTCGAAGTTCCAGACCTCCATCGGGTAGCGGACCGTGTACGGAGGGAGCCAGCCATCGCCCTCCCGCACCAGCGCGGCGTAGCGAGTCCGCGCGTCCGCCCGCCCGGCCAGGCGCTCATGCTGGTCGGGCACGACCCAGCGCTCGAGGTGCGCGGTGGCATCCTTGACCGGCGTCCGTTCCTCGAGCAGGTCGAGGAAGCGCCGCCAGTCGTCCACCGATGAGACCTTCTCGGGCGCGACCGCCCCGAGGTAGGCGATCTCGTTCGCGTCGGCCGCGGCGAAGACCTCGCGCAGCCCCGCCTCGCCGGCGCTCCGCATCAGCTCGCGCAGCAGCGTCCAGGACGCGTTGTAGCCGTACTCCTCCCGGGCCCTCGTCTCCTCGTCGTCGATCCTCCCCGGATGCGTCCACCACCGAAGCGGGAAGGCCACCTCGTCGGTGGGCCGCACCGCCTGCGGCGCCTCAGCCGGAAGTCCGAGCTCGACCAGCACGCGCGAGGCGTACTCGTCGGCCAGGCCCTCGGTGATCCAGCGCTCCCGGAACAGCCCGCCGTTGAACCACGCGTGCGACGCCTCGTGGACGATCACCAGGTCGTCGAGCTCCTCGCTCACCCTGATCTCGTCGGTCTCCTCGAGGTAGAACCCCGCGTAGCCCTCGAGGAGCGGCGTGTAGACCTCGCTCACCTCGAGGTCGCCCGCCACCGGCCAGTCGAGCCCGATCAGCTCGCCGAGGACGGGGAGCCCCCGGGTCAGCAACCGGCTCACCAGGTTCGTCCATGCCGGATCCTCGGGCCAGGCCGTGACGACGACGGTCTCCTTCTTCCCGTGCACCGTGACGGAGAGCCGCTCGCGCTCCAGGGCCTCGGCACGCTCGGCGATGACGAAGACCAACCAGTTCGCCTCCGCCTTGATCCCGGTCGCCATCAGCACCACCTGGCCCTCATCCACCGAGCGCTTCATCGGCGAGCCGGTCAGCGTCTCCTCGAAGCCGGCGGGCAGGACGATCCGCACGTCGCCCCGGTCGCCGAAGCTCCACGCGTAGAAGGCGGCGAAGGCCGGGCCGGCGCGGATCCCCTCGGTCGATCGCGGCGCGGCGCCGGGCAGGTCGTACTCGAAGCGGAAGGAGACGGTCCGCCCGTAGAGAAGCTGGAACCCGAAGCGGACCTCGAGCTCGATGCGGTGCTCGCGCCCGGTCGTCTTCGTGCGCAGCTTCGTGCCGCCGCGGGCGGCGGTGACGTGGGTCGCCTCTTCCTGGATGGCGAACCCGGCCGCCTCGTAGTAGTAGTAATAGAGCCCCGAGCTCGGCTTGCGGTTGGTCGCCGTGACGTCGACGCGGACGTGGACGAGCCGGTCGTCGGGGCGGAGCGTGTAGGTGGCCACGGTGCGGACGTCGAGGAGGTCGCCTGCGGCCGCGACGGGTGTCGCCGCCGGCGGCAGCAGGAGCGCCGCCAGCAGGAGCGCGATCGCGGCCGGGCCCCGGGAGAGCCGGTGTCCCCGGCTGGACCCCGCGAAGCGGACCGTGATCGCGTGCCGGAATCCCATCGGTGTCCTCCCCTCCGCTGGAGCGCTCCAGCTCACCGGGCTGTCGGCGGATGGCCCTCCCCTGGCGACTCGGCCAGCTCACCGAGCCCGGGCGCGTATCGATCGATCAGCGCGGTGCCGGCCGAGGGCCACGCCGGGGGCGGTGGGCGCTGCCCTCCCGGCCAGATCCAGCCCTCGGTCTCGTCGACCAGCAGGTCGCAGACGGCGAGCAGGCGCGCCAGCGCCTCTCCCAGCCGGTCGCGGTCGAGCGTCTCGAGCGGCAGCTCGGCGGCGAGGATCGGCCGGTCGTCCTCGGCCAGGGCGAACTTCACGAACGGGAACTCGTCGTTCCAGCGCAGGAGCCGGCGGTACGACCTGCGGAAGGCGTCGCCGAGCGGCGGCGCGTAGTGGACCCACAGGACGCAGGCGACGCCGGGCGCCGCGATCACGGTGACCGGCACGCGCGGTCGCCGTCGGGAATCGCAGAAGAGATCCCAGGAAGTGACCTCCTCGCGCACGGCCGCGGGCCCCGGATCGAGCCCCAGCTCGCGCAGCCAGTCCCCGATCCGTGCCACATCCCTCCTCGCCGGCAGCGGCTCCGCCGCGGCGCTCGCCCCCGTCATGCCGAGGTCCTGGCGGTCGCCTCGCCGGTCGCCGCCATGACCGGCACGCTCCGCCGGTGCGGCCCGGAGATCGTCTCACCGCTCCGGACGATCCTGCGCGGGAAGTCGGTGGCACGCACGTTCTCGTCGATCCGGCAGTTGCGGCCGATGCGCACCCCGCGCGGCACCACGGCGCGCTTGCCGACCAGGGTGATCCCGGTGGAGAGGCGCGGATCGCGGCGATTAGGCGTGTCGTCGTTGCCCTCGCCGATCACCGAGTTCGGCCCGATCGAGACCTCCTTGTCGAGGATGGCGCGGTCGACGACGGCGCCGGCCCGGATCGCCGTGTCGAACATGACGATCGAGTCGCGGACCACCGCCCCGACCTCGACGCGGACGCCCGGCGAGAGGACCGAGCGCTCGACCGTCCCGTTGACGATGCAGCCGTGGCTGATCAGGCTGCGGTGGACCGAGGCGCTGGGGCCGATCTTGGCCGGTGCGCGCTCCTCGCTCTTCGTGTGGATCAGCCAGCCGGTGTCGTAGAGATCGAGCTCGGGACGCTCCTCGAGCAGGTCCATGTGGGCCTGCCAGTAGCCGTGCACGGTGCCGACGTCCTGCCAGTAACCCCCGAAGCGGTAGCCGAAGACGCGCGCGCCGCCGGCCAGCATGGCCGGGATGACGTCGGCCCCGAAGTCCGACCCGCCCTCGGAGAGCCAGCGGAAGAGGGCGCGCTTCGAGAAGACGTAGATCCCCATCGAGGCGAGGTCGCTGCGCGGCTGGCGCGGCTTCTCCTGCCACTCCACGACGGCGCCGTCGCCGTCGAGGGCGAGGATACCGAAGCGGTGCGCCTCGTCCATCGGCACCTGGCGCACCGCGATGGTGACCTCCGCCCGATGCCGCCGGTGGAAGGCCACGAAGGGCGTGTAGTCCATCTTGTAGACGTGGTCGCCGGCGAGGATGAGCACGGCGTCGCCCTCCGCCTGGGCGATCACGTTGAGGTTCTGGAGGACCGCATCGGCGGTCCCGCGATACCACTCCGTCGGCCGGCCGCGGGAGATGTAGGGCTGCAGGATGCGAACGCCGCCGGTGTTGCGGTCGAGGTCCCACGGTCGGCCGACCCGGATGTGGTCGGCCAGCGAACGCGGGTTGTACTGCGCCAGGACGAGGACGTTGTCGATCTCGGAGTTGACGCAGTTGGAGAGGGCGAAGTCGATGATCCGGTACTTGCCGCCGAAGGGAACGGCCGGCTTCGCCCGCAGGCTCGACAGGATCGACAGGCGCTCCCCCTCACCCCCGGCGAGGATCACCGCCAGGACGCGCTTCATGGCCGCGATGCTAGCACGGCGCGCCGGCGCCGCCGAGCGGGCCGTCCGCCCGACTCCACGCCCCCCGAGCGCCCCGCTAGAGGAAGAGGCGCGGGTTCGTGAAGCTGCCGTCGAGCTCGACCATCCAGTGGAGGTGCGGGCCGGTGGTGCGGCCGGTCATCCCCTCGTAGGCGATCACCTGCCCGGCCGAGACGCTGTCGCCGCGGCGCACGACCGGGCGATGGCGGTAGTTGTCGAGGTGCCCGTACCAGGTGAGGAGCCGCTCGGAGTGGGCGATCACCACGATCCATGCCTGGGGGTAGAAGCCGTACGGCCCGACATAGACGACGACGCCCGGACCCGCCGCCTTCACGGGCGTGTACATCGCCGCGGCGATGTCGATGCCACGGTGGAAGTGCGCGCAATTGCCGAGCGGCGGCTCCCAGGAAAAGCCGGTGCAGCCGAACTCCTGGGTCACGATGCCGGCCATCGGCCAGCGCAGCGTGCCGTTGTACTCGGAGGGGATCTTGCCGCCGCTGTGCTGCTCACGGACCAGGCGATCGATCGTCGCCTTGATCGAGTCGAGCGCCTGCTGCTCCTTCTTGAGCAGCTCGGCCGCCTTCGCGGAGTCGCTCGCCAGCTTCTGGTACTGCGCCGCCTGCTCGGCGCGCAGCGCCTCCGTCTGCCGCTCGAGCTTCTCCAGCTTCGCCTGCGCGGCGAGGAGGCTCGTCCGCTGGCGCTCAAGCTCGTTCTTCTGGACGAGCGCCTCGCGGCGCGTCTCGACGAGGTCATCCCGCGTCATCCGGACGCTCCACTCGAGCGCGGCGAGCGTCTCCCTGTCCTCGACGATCTGGCGGGCCAGGGCGCGGTCCTGCTCACCGATGGCCAGGTAGTAGGTGACCGCCACCAGCACGTCGTCGAGCGAACCGGCGGTGAGGAGCTGCTCGAGGAGCGAGGTGCGGCCGGTCCGGTAGGCGGCGTCGAGACGGCGCGCCAGCAGGTCCTGGCGTTCACGCAGCTCGCGGCCCTTGCTCGCCTGCTCGTCCCCCAGCCGGACGAGCTCGGCCTCGAGCGCGTCGACCCGGGCGACGACCGCCTCGTAGCGGGCGGTGGCCTCGGCGAGCGCCGTCGTCGCGTCGGAGATGCGGACCTTGACCGCGCCCAGGTCGGCGTTGATCCCCTTGAGCGCCTCGTCGGTGGCGGCGATGGCAGTCGCCGTCCGCGCCTGCGCCGCCTTCAGCTCGGCGATCGCCGCCTTCCCCTCCGCGATCTGCCGCTCGATCTGCTTCTGGCGCGCGTAGGCGTCGGCCAGGTCGTCGCCGCTCGACCGCGTCGGCGCGCCGGCCGAGCCGAAGAGGAGCGGGACGACCAGGAGAAGGGCGAGGAGAGGGCGCAGGGACCCGCGTCGCGGGGTTCGGAGGCGGCGCATCAAGCTCGCATCATCGTGCAGGCAAACTCCCAGGGCGCGTGACCCGGCGCGCCGATCGTTACGCCCGCCGGTGGTGCGCCGTCCTGTGCGGGCACGGCCCAGAACGACTCCGGCTGGCACGCATGATACGCCCTCCGGTCCTGCCAGGCGCCGGGGCGGTCAGGGCTGGATCGCGGCGACGATGCCGGCGACGACGATGATGGGGCCGAACGGGACGTAGCTCCTGAGCCCTATCCGCCGGGTGGCGAGCGCGAGCAGGAGGACGGCGCCGACGAAGAGCGACGCGGCGAGCATCCCCTGGAGGAACCCGAGCAGTCCCGACATCAGCCCGACGCTGACGAGCAGCTTGTCGTCGCCCTGCCCGAGGCCGCCGCCGAAGAGGATGCTCCCCGCCCGCAGGAGGAGCGGATAGACGACCGCCGCCCCGATGCCGCTCGCGACCCCGAGCTGCTTGCCGGCCAGGAGCGGATCCCAGCCGGCGAGGACGACGAGGAGCGCCGCCGGGATCAGCGGCAGGGTGAGCAGGTCGGGCAGGAGCCGCTGATCGAGGTCGGTGGCGAGGAGGAGGACGAGTGGGGCCAGGTAGATGGAGAGGACGGCGAGATCGCGGGGCTCGCCCCATCGGACGGCGAGGGCGCCGTACCCCCAGGCCCCGACGAGGGAGACGGCGATCGTCCGCCAGTCGAGCGCTCGGACCCGGCCGTCCTCATGGACCGGCCAGCGCGCCGCGACCCGGTCGGCCAGGAAGCCCCAGGCGGCGCCGCCGATGGCGAAGGCCCCGGCGGCCGGGGTGAGGGAGGCGAGCGGGTCGGGCACCGGCCGGCCGTGGGTTTCGGCGGCTCGCGCCCGGCTAGCCGGGCGCTCCCGCGAGCGCCAGTTCGACGAGCGTCGCATGGGTCACGCCGGTGGCGCCACGCGCCGACCAGGGGGTCTCCCTGCGCAGGTAGGCGGAGCCGCCGATGTCGAGATGGACCCACGGTCGCGTCACGAACTGGCGGATGAAGAGCCCGCTCCGCGCCAGCGACGCCTCCGGTCCGCCGCTGTTGCGCAGCTCGGCGTACCAGCCCTCCATGTCCGGCAGGTAGTCATCGACCAGCGGCAGCTGCCAGTACGGTTCGCCGGCACGTACGCCGGCGACCATCACTTCGTCCCACCACGCCTGCGGCGCCCCGAAGCCGCCGGTCACCTGCTTGCCCAGCATCCGCTCCACCGCGCCGGTGAGCGTCGCCACGTCGACGAGGTGCGTCGCCCCCAGCCGCTCGGCGTAGGTGAGGGCATCGCCCAGGATCAGGCGACCCTCGGCGTCGGTGTTGTCGATCTCCACGGTCTTGCCGTTGAGGGCGCGGACCACGTCGCCCGGCCGGGTCGAGTGCGGCCCGGGCATGTTCTCGACGGCGGGGACGACGGCGACGAGCGGGATGCCGGGCCGGAGCCGGTTCGCCGTCACGATGGCGGCGATGGCCGCCGCGGCGCCGGCCTTGTCCATCTTCATCTCGGACATCCGCTCGGCCGGCTTGATGCTGATGCCGCCCGCGTCGAAGGTGACGCCCTTGCCGACCAGGGCGAGGAGGCGGCCGTCACCGGGCGGCGCGTCACCGGAGCGGAGGACGATGAGGCATGGCGGATTGTCGCTCCCCCGTCCGACGGCGACGAACATCCCCATCCCGAGCTCCGCGGCGCGGGCCGCGTGGATCACCTCGACGGCGATCCCGTGGCGCGCGGCCAGGGCGGCCGCCTCGTCGGCGAGGACGGCCGGGCTGACGTCGTTGGCGGCGCGGTTGGCGAGCGTGCGCGCCGTGTTCGCCCCCTCCCCCACGATGCGGCCGCGCTCGGCCGCGGCGAAGAGCGCGGCCGGATCCGCGGCACCGGGCGCCACGAGGATCAGCTCCTCGATGGCCGGCGGCGCCGTCTCGACGCTCTCCCGGTAGATCATCGCCGGCTCGTAGCTCCCCTCCACGACACCGCGCGTCACCAGCTCCGCCCGGGTGGAGGCGTCGATGGCCCGGCCGCCCGGCGCGCGCAACCAGATCGCCAGGCGCCGCACGCGCCGGCCGCCGAGACGCCGCTCGACCGTCGCCCCGAAACGGACGGCCCCGCGTCGATCGGCGTCGTCCGCCTCGCCGATCCCGGCAACGACGACGGGGCCGCAGGCCAGGGCGGTCGGCACGAGCGCCGTCCGGTCGCTCTTCCCGCTCAGCTCACCGAAGGTGTGGAGCGCGGAGAGCCGGCCGTCGACTCGCTGGTCGAGGGCGCCGAGCTCGCCCTCGAGCGTCTCCTCGGCGGCGAGCGGCAGGCCCAGGGCGTCGGCCTCGACCTCCCAGGGCAGGGCGGTGACGACTCGGATCAGCATCGGCGTGAGGGCTCCTTCAGTCTAGCGCCGCGATCGCGGTGGCGAGATCGCCGCGGGCCGTCTCGATGGCGATCGCCGCCTGGTTGACGCCGCCCGTGGCGATGTCGTTCATGATGATCACCAGGCCACGCGTGTCCGGCGGCAGGAGCTTGGCCGCCTCCTCCTGCTTCTTGATCGCCTGCTTGACCTCGTCGGTGGCGCGCCCGCCCGACTTCTCCAGCGCCGCGTACAGCTCGGCCAGGGCGGTGTCGTGGAGCCGGTTGCGGTCGATCCAGCTGGTCAGCGTCTCCACGTCCACCGTGACGGCCAGCTCGTCGCGCAGGGCGGCCGCGGCGTCCAGGTCGGCGACCGCCTCGGCCAGCTTGTCGAGCGCGTCCGCCCACTGCTCCCGCCTGGCGACCTGGGTCGCCTCGAACGCCTTGACGTCGTGCGACTCGAGCAGCCTCGTCACCTCCACCGCGGGCGCCGTGCCACGCGCCAGGGCGGCCCACTGGTCGGGCAGGTCGCGGATCGCGTCCACCCCGCCGCTCGCCGCGGTCAGTCGCACGCGCATCGCCTCGCCGAGCACCCCCGGCTCGCCGGCGTGCGGCAGCACGGCGATCGCCGCCTCGATCTCGCCGGTCTGCCCGACGATGGCGGTCACTGTGGCCGAGCCGGCGTCGAGCGTGGATCGGAGCTTCTCCGTGTCGCGCGCCAGCAGGTCGGCCAAGGCCTGGCGCGCCAGCTCGGACAGGCCGTCGACATCGCTCGAGAGGCGCTCGTAGCGACCGCGCAGCTCGGCCAGCGCGGGCGCCAGCTCACCGTCGGCCCGCCAGGTCAGCTCCGGACGC
>MGMJ01000076.1:29208-41258 GCA_001794945.1 Chloroflexi bacterium GWC2_73_18 | reverse complement strand
CCTCACCTTCCGCACGCCCGAGGAGGCGGTCGAGAAGGCGAACAACACCCCCTACGGGCTCTCCGCCGGGGTCTGGACGGAGAAGGGGAGCCGGATCCTGGCGATGGTGAAGCGGATGCGCGCCGGCGTCGTCTGGGCCAACACCTTCAACCGCTTCGACCCGACCAGCCCCTTCGGCGGCTACAAGGAGTCGGGCTTCGGGCGCGAGGGCGGGATGCACGGGCTCTACCCCTACGTCCGCTTGGAGGACCGCTGATGGCCGAGCTCGGCGCGCCGGAGCCAACGGCGCGGGGGCGGCTCGCCGTCCGCAAGACCTACAAGCTCTACCTGGGCGGCGCCTTCCCGCGGAGCGAATCGGGCCGCTCCTACCTGGTTCGCGCCGCCGACGGGACGCCGCTCGCCAACGCGGTGCGTGCCTCGAGGAAGGACCTCCGCGACGCGGTCCGCGCGGCGCGGAAGGCGTTCCCCGACTGGGACGGGCGGACCGCCATGAACCGCGGCCAGATCCTCTACCGCGTCGCCGAGCTGTTGGAGGGGCGGCGCGCCCAGTTCGTCCACGAGGTGGCGGCGGCCGAGGGGGTCGCGCCGGAGGCGGCGCGGACGCTGGTCGACCGCGCCATCGACCGCTGGGTCTGGTACGCCGGCTGGGCCGACAAGATCGCCCAGCTCCTGGGCTCCGTCAACCCGGTCGGCGCGCCCTACTTCAACTTCACCATCCCCGAAGCGACCGGCGTGGTGGGCGTCGTCGCCCCCGAGGCGTCCTCGCTCCTGGGGCTCGTCTCGCGCCTGGCGCCGGTGATCGTCTCGGGGAACACGGCGGTCGTGCTCGCGTCAGAGTCGCGGCCGCTCCCGGCGGCGACGCTCTCGGAGGTGCTGGCGACCTCCGACCTGCCGGGCGGCGCGGTCAACCTGCTGACCGGCCTGCGGCGCGAGCTGGTGCCGGTCCTCGCGGCGCACATGGACGTCAACGCGCTCGACGCCTGGGGCGTGGCACCGGAGATGCAGGCGGCGGTCGAGGAGTCGGCCATGGAGAACATCAAGCGGATCGCCCGCCCGCCGCGCGGCGCCGGCGCCGGCGACCGCTTCGACTGGCTCGACGACCGCGCCGCCCAGCGCCCCGAGTGGATCGCCGCCTTCCTCGAGTACAAGACGGTCTGGCACCCGATCGGGGTGTGAGGGGGGCGACGCGCCGCCCCGTTCGCCTGCAGTCTCGTGCGTCGATCGGCTGGTGCCGTGATGCAGGCATGCGGGCCACGGTCACCCCCGACCCGGACGTCGCCTCCGGGGCCGCCTCCCCGCCCGTTGCCGCCTGCGGTACAGCTGTGCGCTACCACCAGTAGCGCCGCGGCGCGGTTCCACGCTCGGCTCGTCCGCGGAGTCGGGGTTCGGGCGACGAGTCGCTCGGGTGATGGCCGATCCGTGCCACTGTCAGTAGCACGGCCTCCGCCGCGCTGGACCGGCCCGCCGCACGGCTGCCCCGCCCCGCCGGCGAGCCCTCCAAGGAGGTGCTCCTCGCGAACGCGGCTTGATACAGGGGTACTCAGCCGGCGAGCGCATCCCGGACGCGGGTGACCGAGGGGAGCGCGCTGAGCGCCTCGAAGGTCGCGAGCGCCGCCTCGAGGAGCTTTCGCCGCTCCGCTGCGACGACGACGCCAGCGAGCGCCTCCTGCGTGCGGGCGACCTCGAAGACCGCCCCGAGGCGCTCGAAACCCGCGAGGGCGCGCCGCAACGCCGTCTCGGCACCGGCGCGGTCGCCCGCGGCGGCCGCCAGTACCCCCTCGGCGCGATCGACCGCGGGACCGAGCACGGCCTCCCCGCCGCTCGCTCCGCGGGCCGAGGGGAGGAAGGCGCGGAGGGCCTGCCAGTCCTCCTGGCTGGTCAGCACGTCCAGGTAGGCCGCGGCGGTCGCCGCCACCCGCCAGGGTTCGACGCCAGCGAGCGCCTCCTCGAGGCGATGGCGAGCCGTCTCGGCATCGCCGAGGGCGAGGTCGGCGAGAGCCAGGTCGGCGCGGACGAAGGGCTGGGTGGGACGACCGTCGTCCAGCGTTTGGGCCAGTTCGCGTGCGCGCGTCGCGTCGCCCCGCCTGGCAAGCAGCAGCGCACCCAGGGCAACGCCGCCGCGGACGTGGCCGCACAGGACGTCGGCCTCCCGCTCGAAGGCGGCCAGGTGCTCGTCGGCCGCCTCCAACGTCTCGTCCCACCGGCCGAGCAGGTGGGTCGCCGCCATCACCAGGTGCGTCCCGTGCATCGCGTCGTGCGGGCTTCTCCGCCGCCCGATGGCGAGGGCGACCCGCCCCAGCTCGAGGACGCGCTCCGCTTCGCCACCGATCTGGAGGAACGCCCAGCCCGCGGCGACGGCGATCTCCTGGCGGTCGGTCTGCGTCGATAGCGAGGCGAGTCGGTCGGCGAGCGCCCGGTAGATCGCCAGCGCGGCGGTTGGGTCGCCGCTCGCCTCGCGCAGATCGGCGACGATGCTGAGCGCCTGGGCCTCGAGCTCCGGATCGCCGGATCGCGCCGCGATCCCTGCCCCCTCCTCGGCCGCCCGGAGCCGCTCGGCGAAGGGGACCGGGTCGGCCTCCCCTCGCAGGCTCCACTGCTGCTGGGCGGCAGCGAACGCGGCGTGGAGCCAGGTGCGCGTCGGGTCGTCGGCGGCGTGGGCGAGACCCTCGCGGACCTCGTCGTCGATCGAGGCCGGGTCGGGCCGACCCGACCGGAAGGCGCCGCCCTTGAGCGACTTCATCCGCGCCGACCTCATCAGGACGCGCGCCCGCTGCGCCCCGAACGCCGGATCCCGCCGCGCGATCGCCAGCGCCTCGTGCCAGGCGGCGACGGCGTCGTCGCCGTGGAACGCCGCCTCGTGGTCGTCGCCGAGCGCCTCGTGGGCGGTGGCGCGCTCCGGGTCGGTCGCGGCGAGGGCGAGCGCTCGGCCGTGGAGCTCGAGCGCGTGGTCGATGGCGAAGCGGCGCCGGAGCGCGTTCGCCGCCGCCACCAGTGCCTCGAAGGCCCGCCCACGGACCGCCTCGCGGCCGGCCGGGTCGTCAGCCCAGGCGAGGTCGGCGTCCTCGCCCGCCAGCGCCGTGCCGTAGTGGTGCGCCAGCAGCTCGACGAACTCGTCGCGCCGCTCGCCGGCCAGCTCGGCGATCCAGCCGGCCAGCTCGGCGTGGGCGCGGGCGCGTCGCGCCTTCGGCAGACCGGCGTAGGCGACGTCGCGGACGAGGGAGTGGCGGAAGGCGTACTCGGCCTGGCCGGTCATCGTCGAGGTCGGGCGGGCGAGGACGAGCCCCTTCGACTCGAGCGCGAGGAGCCGGTCGACGACCTCGCCGTTGCCGCCGAGGGCGCGGACGACCGGCGCCTCCCAGAAGATGCGACCGACGACCGCCGCCTCCTGGAGGACGCGCTTCTCCGCAGGGGGCAGCGCGTCGATCCGGGCGGCGAGGAGGGCGTGGATCGTGTCGGGGAGCGGCGTGGCGGCCGCCGCCGCGGTCGCCCGCCAGCGGTCGCCGTCGCGCACGATCGCCCCCTCGTCGATCAGGCGGCGCAGGATCTCCTCGACGAAGTAGGGGTTCCCCTCGGCGCGGGCCAGGATCCCGTCGCGGACGTGATCGGGGAGGTGGGCGATCTCGAGGAGGCGATCGAGCAGCTCGCCCGACTGGCTCTCGGTGAGCGGCCGAAGCGAGATGGCGGTCAGGTCTTCGCGGCCGGCGGCGAAGGCGGGGTGCGCCTCGGCGAACTCGGGTCGCGCTGTGGCCACGAAGACGACCGGGCCGGCGCTGCGGGCGACCAGGCGCTCGAGCATGGCGAGGAGCGGGTCGGCCGCCCAGTGGAGGTCCTCGACGACGAGGACCGACGGGTCGCGGGCGGCGAGCGCGCTGGCGAAGCCGGGCCAGGCGTGGGCGAGCTCGTCGGCGACCTCGCGTGGCTCGGCCCGCTCGAGCGGATTGCCCGCGAGCGCGATCCCGGCCGTGATGGCGAGCGCGCCGGTGGTGCGGCGGAGCTCCTCGTCGGCGAGCCTGAGCGGGGCGAGGACCTCGCCGACTCCCGCGGTCAGTTTGGCCGCTGCCGTCGACGCCTCGTCGTCGAGGGCGATGCCGCAGGCGCCGCGCAGGATCTCGCCGAGCGGCCAGTAGGTGATCCCGTGGCCGATCGCCGGGCAGCGGCCACGGAGGACGTTCGCCGCCGGCTCGCGCTGGGTCGCTGCGGCGAGGAACTCGCGGACGAGCCGGCTCTTGCCGATACCGGCCGGGCCGTAGACGACGGCGAGGTGTGGCCGCCCCGATTCGACCGCCTCGTCGAGGAGGCCGAGGAGCGTCGCCAGCTCGCGGTCGCGCCCGACCATCGGCGCCTCGAGGCCGGGGAGGCCGCGCGACGCCTCCGCGAGGGGGCCGAGGAGCCGGCGGGCGCGGACGGGCGCCTCCTTGCCCTTCAGCTCGAGGTCGGCAGGCTCGCCGAAGCGGAAGGCGTCGCGGGCGGCGAGCCAGGTCCGCTCGCCGACCACGACCGTCCCCGGCTCGGCCGTCTGCTCCAGGCGGGCGGCGACGTTGACCGCGTCGCCGGCGACGATCAGCTGGCTCGACGGCCCATCGACCGGGGCGATCACCTCGCCGGTGTTGACGCCGATCCGGATCGCCAGGCCGACGCGGTGGCGGGTCTCGAAGTCGCGGTTCAGGTCGGTCAGTCGGTCCAACATCTCGAGCGCGGCATGGAGCGCCCGCGGAGCGTCGTCCTCGCGGACGTGGGGGACCCCGAAGGCGGCCATGATCGCGTCGCCGATGTACTTCTCGACAGTGCCACCCCAGGAGGCGATCACCGCCGCCATCGCCGTGAAGTAGGCCTGGAGGAGGGCGCGGAGCCGTTCCGGGTCGAGCCGCTCGCCGAGCGCGGTCGAGCCGGTCACGTCGGCGAAGAGGATGGTGACGAGCTTGCGTTCCTCGGCGACGGCGCGGGCGGTGGTGGCGCCGCAGGCCGGGCAGAAGCGGGCGCCGGCCGGGAGCGCCGCGCCGCACGCCGGGCAGGCGGCCCCGGACGCCCCGAGCGCCGTCCCGCACCGCGAGCAGAAGCCCGCGCCGGCGGCGTTCTCGGCCTGGCAGGTGGGGCAGCGCTTCACGATCCGCCGAGTCTACCGGCGGCGCGGCGTGGGCGGTAGAGTGACGCCGCCGGGCGACCGCGCCGCCGGGCGACGCGGCTCCCTCTCGCTTACGACGGTCCGTCGTTGGACGAAGCGGCGAACGCAGGTGGGCGGCCGGATCGTCTCGCCTACGACGCACCGTCGTATCGGCGCGCTCGACATGGGCCGGGCGCCCGGGCGCAGCGGCCAGAGCGGCCCATCGGTTCTGTCGAACGACGGCGGGTCGTAGGGACGAACATGATCCGGATGCGGGGCGCCGGCGGCCGGGCGGACCGCTTCGACTGGCTCGACGACCGCGCCGCCCAGCGGCCCGAGTGGATCGCCGCCTTCGTCGAGCACAAGACGGTCTGGCACCCGATCGGCGTGTGAGGAGCCGGCGGCGAGCGCCGAACGACGCGTGGAAACAGGCGACGAGATCGGCTGTCGGCGGGAGATGACACGGCGCAGCCCCCATCGCGGATCCGCGACCTTGCCGGGTGGAGCCGCCCGAACGGCGGACGTTCTGCGCGGGAGAACAAACACCACCCATCGCGGCCGACCCGGCCTCCTCCGATGGCCGCGGGGCACTGATCGGTGCTTCCGGGTGACCGCGCGGGGGCGCCCGGCCGCGCTCCCCGACCCGGCGCCCGCCGCCGGCATCGTGGCGGGCGGCCCGGACGCCTCATCGAGCGCCTGGAGGGCGTGCGCCGCCACTTGATCGGCCTCGAGACCGGCGTTTGTTCTGGCACGCAGAACGTGGGCCTCAAGGCGGCGGTGAGCTCGTCCGGCCAGCGCAGCTGCCGGCGGTTCAGGCGGTCTTGCGCCGGCGGGCGGGGACCGACTCCTTCGCGGCGCCGACCGGCTCGGAGACCTTCTCCTGCGGGGTGCTGCCCACGGCTTCGGCTCGGCCGCCCTCGACGGCGACGAGCTTCCCTTCCTTCGTGCCGGCGAGCAGTTCCTCGCGGCGCTTCTTGGTCGCCTCGACCGAGGCCTTGAGCGCCTCGAGCAGGTCGCCGAGCTTGGCCGTCGGGGCGGGCGCGGCGGCCGCCTCGCGGCCCTCGATCTTGGCGTTGATCACCTCGAGGAGCGCCTCGCGGTAGCCGTCGCGGTACGCCTCGGGGCGGTAGTCGGCGACCAGGTTCTCGACCAGGGCGATCGCCATCTTGAGTTCGCGCTCCTCGATCTTCACCTCGTCGTCGACCGGGATCTTCAGCTCCTCGACGGCACGGATCTCGTCGGGCCAGTAGAGCGTGTTGAGGATGAACGTCTCCGGCGTGCCCGCGGCGGCGCCGTCGGCCGCCTCCTTGAGGGTGAGGGCGGCGAGGTGTTCCTTGTCGCGGACGGCGACCTTGGCGATGGCGACGGTGTCGGTCTCGCGCATGGCGCGGCGGAGCAGGACGAACGGCTTCCGGCCGGTCTCCTCGGGCTCGAGGTAGTAGGCCTGCTTGACGAAGAGGGTGCCGGGCGGCAGCTGTCGCCGCTCGACGAAGTCGAGGATCTCGACCGAGTGGACGGTGGCGAGGGGGAGCTTCTCGAGGTCCTCGTCGCCCACCACGACGTATTCGCCCTTCGACCACTCGAAGCCCTTGACGATCTCGCTGCGCTGCACCTCGCGCTCGTGTAAGGGGCACCAGAGGCGTTGGTTCACCCGGTTGAGGCACTCCGCGTGGAGCATGTTGAAGGAGATCGACTTCGACTCGGTCGCCAGGTAGAGCCGGATCGGGATGGCGACGAGACCGAAACTGACGACCCCCCTCCAGATCGAGCGTGGCATCGGGAGCGGCATCCTAGCCCGACCGGGCCGCGCCTGTCTACCCCGTGGACTCGTTCGGTCAGCGCCCGGGGTCGGCCCTGAGCAGGCGAGTCCGGTCGGAACACTGCCAGATCGACACCGGGAGACGGCTATCCGCCCGCCTCACCGCATTCCCGGCCAGATCGACACCGGGGGAAGCTTGGGCCTGGTTCCGAGCCTCCCCGGAGCCTCCGACCCGGGCGCGGTCGGCGGCCCTGCCCCGGTATGAGCGTGGGTCGCCGCCGCCGTGGCCGACCGGGGCCCCGATCGGGCGCGCCGCCGGGGCAGGATATCGGCGGCTCGTGGCCCAAGCGTCCACCGATGTCGAGATGGCAGGATTCCGGCGGCCTGCCGCACCGGCGGACCGGTGACGCGCGACCGTGCCTGCCGGCCCCTGCCCCTCCGCGCTACGCGGGGTCGGGCGTATCCTGCGCCTCGAGCCATCCGATCGCCGCGTCGATGGCGCGGTCCTCGAGGAGGGTCGGACGCGAGTGGACGCCGGCGGGGAGACGGTAGGAATGGTCGGCTCCGGCCAGGGCACTGACGGTGGCCTCGGGCCGGCCGGCCAGGGCGCGCTCGAGGACGGCCAGCGGGCCGAGCGTGTCGCGCGTCCCCTGGACGACGAGGAGCGGCGCCTCGAGCGCGCGCAGCGCGGCGACGTCGGCCGGTCGCGTGCGCCCGGGCGGCTCGATCGGGTAGCCGAAGACGATCACCCCCGCGATCTCTGGACCCACCTCGGCTGCCACGAAGGTGGCGACCCGCCCGCCGTATGACTTGCCGGCGAGGTAGATCGGCAGGCGGTCGGGCAGGAGTCCGTGCATCGTCTCGAGCGCCGCTGCCAGGTCCCGGCGCTCTGGCGCGGTCGGCCGCTCCGGCGGCCCCGGTCGCCCCCGGCCGACGGCGTAGCCGAAGTCGAAGCGCAGGACCAGCCAGCCGGCCGCCGCCAGCCGGCGTGCCGCGCGCGCCAGGAATGCCATCCGGCTCGTTCCCCCGGCGCCGTGCGCCAGGACGATCCCGCCGCGGGCCGGGACGCCGTCGGGCGGGCGGTCGAGCAGCGCGGGGAGCTCGCGGTCGCGGGCGCCGCGGATCGTCAGCGCCTCGGCATCCGGCCAGACGCGCCGGGGTCGCGTGGGCGGCGCGGAGTGCAGCGGTCGTTGCGGCCCGTCCGTACGCCGCGGTCGCTCAGGCACGGCGGAGCGCCCCGGCCCGCCCGGCGAAGCGGAGCGCCAGCGCGGGAGCCACGCCGGGGCCGTCGTGCTTGAAGAAGAGGTAGACGTCGCGCCCGTCGTCGAGGAAGGGGACGACCCGCCCGACCCAGGCGTCGAGCTCGGCATCGGTGTACGCGTCGCGGCGGAGGCGCAGGTAGAGGTGCGGCGCGGTGGCGAAGAGGCGCGGCGGTTCGGGGTCGCCGTCGTGCTCGGCGGCGCAGAGCGCGGCGCCGTGCTCGGTCAGCAGGGCGAGGACCGCGTCGTCGAGCCAGGAGGGGTGGCGGAACTCGAAGGCGACCGGCAGCTCCCGCGGCCAGGCGGCGAGGAAGCCGGCCAGGCGCGCGTCGTCGCGCGCGAGGTTGGCGGGTGTCTGCACGAGAACGCAGCCGAGGCGCTCGCCGAAGAGGCGCATCCCACCGGCGAGCCACTCGACCTGTTCGGGCGAGCGGAGCCGCGCCCGGTGGCTGACCGCCTGGTGTGCCTTCGACGCGAACCGGAAGCCGGGGGGCGTGGCGGCGAGCCAGCCGTCGACCCGTTCCTTCGTCGGCACCCGGTAGAAGGTGTTGTTGAGCTCGACGGCGGGGAGCCGCGCGGCGTACCGGGCGAGCATCTCCGCCGCCTTCGTGCCAAGCGGGTAGAAGGCGGGGATCCAGCTGGCGTAGGAGTAGCCGGAGGTGCCGACGCAGAGCCGGCCGGGGGCGGCCATGGCGGGATGGTACGCGCGAGCGGCCGAGCGCGCCGCCGGCGAGGCCGGGGCCGCCGTCAGCCCTGCCGGCGACTCGAACGTGCGCGACGGAGGCCGAGGAGCCCGGTGCGCGGCCCGAGGAGCAGTGCCACGAGGAAGAGCGCCGTCTCGACCAGCACGATCGTGGCGCCGCTGGCGACGCGGAGCCAGTCGCTCAGGTAGAGCCCGACCACGCCGGAGCCGACGCCGATGACGATCGCCAGCCGCATCAGCGCGGCGAAGCGGACGGTCAGCAGCTGCGCCGTCGCTGCCGGCGTCACCAGCATCGCCACCACCAGGATGATGCCGACCGCCTGGAGGCTGACCACGATGGTGAGGGCGACGAGGGCGAGGACGAGGTACTCGAGGCGGGCGACCGGCAACCCGGCGGCACCGGCCCCGAGCGGATCGAAGGTGGCGTAGAGAAGCTCCTTCCAGAAGATCGCCACGACCGCCAGGACGAGGCCGCCGAGGGCGACGAGCCCGAGCAGGTCCTCGGCGCTGATCGCCAGCACGTTGCCGAAGAGGAAGCTGAGCAGGTCGGGCGACCAGCCGCGCATCGCGCTGAAGAGGAAGACACCGAAGGCGAAGGTGCCGGCGAAGAGCACGCCGATCGCCGTGTCGATGCGGATCCGCGCGCGGCGGCTCACCCAGCCGATCGCCAGCGCCGTGGCGACCGCGGCGATCCCGGCGCCGAGGTAGAAGGGGCCCTTGAGCAGGAAGGCGGCGACGATGCCGGGGAAGGCGGCGTGGCTGATCGCGTCACCGATGAAGGCCAGCCCTTTCAGCACGACGTAGGTCCCGACGACGGCGCAGACGAGCCCGACGAGCGCGGAGGCGAGGAGCGCGCGCACGAAGAAGGCGTGGGCGAGCGGCCCGAGGACCAGGTCGATCATGGCGCCACGTCGTCGTGGTAGTGGCGCTCGCCGGGCGCCGGCTGGTCGTGGTGGTGGGCGTCGTCGAGGAGGACCGCCTGGCCGCCCAGGACCAGCAGGTGGCCGCCGTAGGTGCGCGCCAGGACGGTCGGGTCGAGCACGAGCGAGGAGGGCCCGTGGGCCACCACCTCGCGGTTGATCGCCAGGACGCGCTGGAAGCGTTGCGCCGCGCAGGCGAGGTCGTGGGTCGTGGCGATCACCGTCTTGCCCCGCGCCGCCTCGGCCTCGAGGAGGTCCATCAGCTCCTCCTGGGTCGTCGCGTCGATCCCGGTGACCGGCTCGTCGAGGAGGAAGAGGTCCGGCTCGGCGGCCAGGGCACGGGCCAGGAAGACGCGCCGGCGCTGACCGCCGGAGAGCGCGCCGATCTGCGCCTGCTCGTGTTCGCGCATGCCGACCCGCTCGAGCGCCGTGGCGACGGCACGCCGGTCGGCGGTTCCGGGGCGGCGGAGCGGTCCGAGGGCGGGGTAGCGGCCCATCATGACGACGTCGCCGACGGTGACCGGGAAGGCCCAGTCGACCGTCTCGGCCTGCGGTACGTAGGCGACGCGGCGCGCCTCGCGGCCGGGTGGCGCGCCCAGGACCTCGACGCGGCCGCCCCACGGCCGGAGGAGACCCGCCATCACCTTGAGCAGCGTGCTCTTGCCGGCGCCGTTCGGGCCGACGACGGCCAGGAGCGTTCCCGCTTCGACGGCCAGGGTGATGTGCTCCAGCACCGGGCGGGTGTCGTACCCGGCGGTCACGTCGGAGAGCCAGAGATCGGCGTGGGCGCGAGCATGTCCCGCGTCGAGGCCGGCATCGACGGTCGTCAACTGCCGGTCCGCGGCTGGGTGCTGGTGCGGATGGTCGTGCGGCGCCGTCACTGCAGCGCCCCCGCGATCCGTTCGACATCCCAGCGGATCAACCCCTCGTACGTGTCGACCGGCGGGTCGCCCAGGGTGTCCGTGTAGAGGTCGCTCACCACCGTCGCCCCGGTTTCCTCCGCGATCGTCCGCGCCAGGTCGGCGCTGAACTGGACCTCGCTGATGATGGCGCGTGCGCCGACGGCGCGGATCGCGTCGATGAGGTCAGCCACTTCCCCGGCGCTCGGGTCCTGGCCGGGCACCGCGACGACGACGCCGACGACCTCGAGGCCGTAGCGTCGCGCGAAGTAGGGAAGGGCGTCGTGGAAGGAGACGATCCGCCGCTGCGCTGCGGGGATCGCGCTGAGCCGGTCGAGGGCCCAGCGATCGAGCTCAGCCAGGCGCGCCACGTAGGCGTCGGTCGCCCGCGCGTACGCGCCGGCGCCGGCGGGATCGACGGCGGCAAGCGCCTCGCCCAGCCTGCGCGCGTACGCGATGGCGTTGGTGACGTCCAGCCAGACGTGCGGGTTGACCGGCCCAGCGTCCCGGTCGCGAAGGTACTCCACGCCGGGCAGGTCCTCCCCGAGCCGGACGATCGGCGCCTTCGTGCCGACGTCCCCGGCGAGCCGGCCGAGCCAGTCGTCGAGCCCGAGCCCGTTCATGACCACCAGGTCGGCGTCGGAGAGGCGGGCGGCATCGGGCGGGGTGGGGTCGAAGGTATGGACCTCGCCGCCGCGCGGCACGAGGCTCTCCGCGCCGGCTCGCTCGCCGCCGATCTGACGAACCATGTCGGCCAGGACGGTCGTGGTGGCGACGACCCGGACCGTACCGGGGCGGGGCGTGCCGTCCGGCCAGGGTCCGGCCTGGCAGCCGGCGGCCGCGAGCAGCGCCGCCACCGGGACCGCGGCCCGCAGGACCCGGCGGAGCGACGCGGCGCGAGGTCGCGGCTCACGGCGCACGTCGCGATCCCCCTGCGTCCCGCGCGGCCGCATCCGCGCCGAGGCAGTCCGGGCAGACGCCGAAGAGCTCGAGGCGGTGTCTCTCCACGCGGTAGCCCGACCGTCGCGCCACCTCCCGCGCCACCGCACCCATCCCGCAGTCCTCGACCTCGGTGACGCGTCCGCAGCGAAGGCAGATGACGTGGTGATGGTGGACCGGCTCGCACGGCACGTAGGCGTGCTCGCCGCCGGGAAGGTCGAGCCGCTCGACGACGCCCAGCTCGGTCAGCAGATCGAGTGAGCGGAAGATGGTCGCCCGCCCGATCCGCCTGCGCTGCGCGCGCGCGTCGGCGACAAGGTCGGCGGCGGTGAAGAGCCCATCGCGCCCGGCGATCAGGTCGGCGACCAGGCGGCGCGCCCCGGTGAGGCGGTGACCGGATCGGTCCAGGGCGGCGAGCAGCGAGGCTACGGTTCCCATGGAGCCCAAATGATACCAAGTCTCAGAGAACG
>MGMJ01000076.1:25491-29191 GCA_001794945.1 Chloroflexi bacterium GWC2_73_18 | reverse complement strand
GCGCGGCGCCGAGGGGTTCGCGTCCGTCGGGCGGTCTCGTCCCTCGATCGGTCGGCTCGGCGACCGTGGCGGTAGCGGGGCGGGGCACGGAGGGCGGGACGCTCGCTCCCCCGAAGAGCCGTCGCGCGCCGACGCGGGCGCTCACCAGGACGATCCCGAGAAGGATGAGCGCCGTCCCCGCCAGCGCCGGCGGGTCGAGCGTCTCGTGTAGGACGGTCACCCCGAGGGTGACCCCCACCACCGGCATCAGGTAGGTGACCAGCGTCGTGCGTGTCGCGCCCCAGCCGGTCACCAGCCGGAAGAAGAGCAGGTACGCGACCGCCGAGCCCAGGATCCCCAGCCAGGCGATGGCGAAGGCCGCCTCGGGCGTGGTCGGGAGCGCGATCGGGGCGCCGCCGGCCGGCCGATCGAGCAGCAGCGCCCCGGCCCACGCGACCGACGCGGCGCCGGCGAGCTGTGGCAGGGCGATCTGGACGGGCGAGAGGCCGCGGAGCGCCTTCCGCGCGAAAACGGTCGCACCGGCGTAGGAGAGCGAGGCGAGCACGACCGCCAGCTCGGCCGCGAGCTGGAGCGATCCCTGGGGCGCGCCGGCGGCCGCGAGGTCGCCACCGAACACCAGGACGACCCCGGCGAAGCCGACGACGAGGCCGGCCAGCCGATTGAGGGTGATCGGCTCGTCGTGCAGGAAGAGCGCGGCGATCACCCCGGAGAAGAGCGGCACCGTCGAGTTGAGGATCGTGGTCAGCGCCGAGGCGATGTGCTGCTCGCTCCAGGCGATCAGTACGAAGGGGATCGCCACGTTGGCCAGGCTGAGGACGGCCAGCCGGGCGAGCGTCGCTCGGTCGCCGACGAGCCGCGTCCCGCTGAGCAGGAGCCAGCCGCCGAGGAAGAGCGTTCCCATGAGGAGCCGCTCGGCCACCAGCGTGAACGGTGGCACCGTGGCGACGGCGATCTTGATGAAGAAGTACGAGCTGCCCCAGATCGCGGAGAGCAGGAAGAAGGCGACCCACAGGAGCGCTGGGGCAGCCGGTCGGGGCAGGCGAGCGGACGGCACGGCGGGCGACTCCGGGACGGCGCCGCAATCGTACGATGTCGCGGTCGTCGTGTACGCTGGTGCGCCGCCACCTCCACCAGGGATCCAGGGAGCCACGCCGCGAGATGAGCCGACGAGATCGAACGCCCCCTCCCAACCTCTCGCGCCGCGAGCGGCGCGCCGCCGAGCGCGCCGCCAGGGCGCGGCCCCCCGGCGCCAGCCCGGGCCGGCAGGGCGGGTCGTCCGGCTTCTCGGGCGGCTGGGTCCTCGCCGGCGTGAGCGCCATCGCCGTCGTCGTGGCGCTGATCCTGATCGTCGCGCTCAACGGCGGGCTGCCGGGCGGCTCGGCCTCCATCGTGGCTCCGCGGCAGCTGACGCCGACCGACCTGGCGGACGGGCTCTTCCTTGGACGGTCGGACGCCCCCACGCTGGTCATCTGGAGCGACTACCAGTGCCCCTTCTGCGGCCGCTTCGCACGGGAGACCGAGCCGACCCTGATCAGCGAGTACGTCGAGCCCGGCAAGCTGCGTCTCGAGTACCGCGACTTCGCCTTCCTCGGTCGCGAATCGACCGACTCGGCGACCGCCGCGCGCTGTGCCGGCGAGCAGGGCAAGGGTCGCTTCTGGACCTACCACGACTACCTGTACGCCAACCAGCGCGGCGAGAACCTCGGCGCCTTCGACCGGGCGCACCTCGAGGCGATCGCGAAGGCGATGGGCCTCGACCTGGCCGCCTTCGGGGCCTGCTTCGACGGCGGGACGGCCCGCGCCGCGGTCGAGCAGCAGACCCGCGAAGGGGGGGGCGCCGGCGTCACCTCGACGCCGACCCTCGCGATCGGCGGCAAGACCTACCCGGGCATCCCCCCCTACGACCAGCTGCGCAGCATCATCGAGGAGGCGCTCGCCGGGGGAGCCACGCCATCGCCGACGCCGGCCGCGACCCCGACGCCCTCGGGCGGGACGCCGTCGGCCACGCCGTGAGCGCGGGTCGGTCGCCGGCGGAGGCCGCTGGATCGACCTCCTTCGTGCGGCGAGCCCTGGGCGGGCGCCGGCTGGACCCGCTCGCGCTCGCCATGGCCGCCGTCGCCCTCGCCGGACTCGCCATCGCCCTCTACCTCGCCTACGCGAAGCTCTCCGGCGGGACGCCGATCTGCGGCCCGCTGCGGACCTGCGAGACGGTCCAGGAGAGCCCCTACTCGGAGTTCATGGGGATCCCCGTCTCGCTGCTCGGAGCCGGCTACATGGTGGCGGCGCTCGGACTCGTCGCCGCCTGGCGGCGGATCGGGCGCCCCGCCCTCTTCGTCCTCTACGGGCTCGGCCTCGCCGGCCTCCTCGTCGTCGTCTACCTGACCTACCTGGAGCTTTTCGTCATCCAGGCGGTCTGTCCCTGGTGCGTCGCCTACGCGGTAGCCGTGGTGACGCTCTTCGTCCTCACGATGCTGGCCCTGCGCCGACCGGAGCCGGAGCGAGCGGGGCCGGGCTGAGCGGGACGTCCCAGTGGGCGTCGAGGAGCTCGAAGCGGCGGCGCTCCTCGGCGCGGTAGCGCTCCTGATCGGGGAAGAGTCGCCGCTCCAGTTCCCGCTGCGTCTCGCGTTCCTGCAAGGCGGCCCAGTCGCGGTAGGTGATGATCACCAGGAGGGTCCAGTCGGCGCGCCCGTCTCCGTGGAAGCGCGGTGCCCAGGCCCGGACGTCGAGGATCCGGCCCGTCTCCTGCTGCGCCCGGAGCAGCGGCAGGTGGTTGCGGGTGAAGAGCTCGACGAACTCCTCCTGGGACCCCCAGCGGACGCGGTAGAAGCAGGCGAGCTGGACCGGTTCGGCGGACATGATCCTGCGCTCCTCCTCCGGCTGACGGCGCGGCGCGGCCCCATCCGCTAGTTCGTCGGGTCGCCGTCGCCGGCCTGGAAGAGGCCGATCGCCCCCATCCCGACGAAGTTGAAGGCGTGCGTCACGAAGGGGTAGAGACCGTCCTCGGCGGCCATGAACCCGATGATCGCGCCCTGCGCCGGCGACAGGTCGACCGCCTGGGAGCCCCAGTGGTCCGGGTTCGCCTGCCCCCGGGCGAGGACGATCCCCTCCTTGACCACCGTGTCGAAGATGGTGCCGACGACGTGGAAGGAGCTGTCGATGTTCGGCCCCGCGTCGAGGACGAAGATGCGCACCGGCTTGCCGGTGGCGATCTGGATCGGGTGGTCCTTGTACTGGCTGGCGATCCCGTTGAAGACGACGAAGTCGGGCGCCGGGGCGGCGGCGGCGGCCTTGGTCAGCGAGGCGACGTCCTTCTGGGGCCCCAGGTACCACTCGCTCTGGACGAAGAAGAACTCCCGGTCGACCTCCGGCAGCCCGTCCTTCGGCTCCACGATCACCATGCCGTACATCCCGTTGGCGATGTGGTGGAGCGTGGGGTTGGTGCCGCAGTGGTACATCCAGACGCCGGCGTAGTCGGCCGTCCACTCGTAGAGGAGCTCCTCGCCGGGGTTGATCGTGCGCATCTCGTCGTTCCAGGCGACCTGCGAGGCGTGGAAGTCGATCGAGTGGCCGAGCTGGCTCGTCTTCGGGTTCTTGAGATGGACGCGGACCGTGTCGCCGACCCTGACGCGGATCACCGGCCCCGGGACGGTACCGCCGAACGTCCAGACCTTCTGGACGTAGCCGTCCGCCACGGTCATCT
>MGMJ01000076.1:0-25422 GCA_001794945.1 Chloroflexi bacterium GWC2_73_18 | reverse complement strand
CCGCCGTGGTCGGGGCTCGGGGTGGGGGAGGGCGAGGCCGGCGGGCTGGTCGGCGTCGGGGTGGCGGAGGTCGGCGCCGGCGACGGCGTCGCGCTCGCGCTCGCGCCCGGTTCGGCCGAGGGGACCGGTCGCTCGGTCCAGTGTGGCGCGCCGCTGGCGGCGGTGCATGCGCCGATGGCCAGCGTGGCGGCGATGAGCACGGCGAGCAGAACAAGGGCTCGCTTCAACGGGTCGTGGGCCTCCGGACCGTCGGCGGGTTCTGGATGGGGCGACCGGGTTCGGTCGCCCCGACGCGGCGGCCCATGGTACCGCCGATGGCCGCCGGCGGTACGGCGACGCCTGCCGGGCGGTATCCTCAGCCGACCGATGCGCATGTGGGGTGGCCGCTTCAGTGGCGAGACCGACCCGCGGGCGGCCGACTTCACCCGGTCGCTCGAGGTCGATCGCGCGCTTGCCCTCGACGACCTGGCCGCCTCGGTCGCACACGTCCGCGGGCTCGAGCGCGCCGGGCTGCTGGACGCCGACGAGGCGTCCTCGCTCATCGTCGGGCTGGACGTCCTGCGCGGCGAGATCGAGGCGGGCATGTTCGCCTGGGACCCGGCCCTCGAGGATGTCCACCTCAACCTGGAGGCGGCGCTGGCGGCGCGGATCGGCCCGCTCGCGGGCCGACTCCACACCGGCCGTTCGCGCAACGACCAGGTCGCCACCGACCTCCGGCTCTGGACGAGGCGCGCCTGCGCGGCCGCCGACGACGCCCTGGTCGGCTTCGAGCGCGCCCTGGTCGGGCTGGCGGAGCGGTATCGCGGCGCCGTCATGCCGGGGATGACGCACGTCCAGCCGGCCCAGCCGGTCCTCCTCGCCCACCACCTGCTCGCCTACGTCGAGATGGCCGAGCGCGACCGCGACCGCTTCGCCGACGCGCGCCGACGCGCGGACAGCTCGCCGCTCGGGTCGGGCGCCCTCGCCGGCGCCGGTTTCCCGATCGACCGCCGGGCGGTCGCCGCCGAGCTCGGCTTCGCCGGGGTGACCGCCAACTCGATCGACGCCGTGAGCGACCGCGACTTCGTGGTCGACTACATCGCGTCCGCGGCGCTGGCGATGGTCCACCTCTCGCGCCTGGCCGAGGAGCTCGTCTGGTGGTCGAATCCCGCCTTCGGCTGGGTCGTCCTCGCCGACGCCTTCGCCACCGGCTCGTCGATGATGCCGAACAAGAAGAACCCGGACCCGGCCGAGCTGGTGCGGGCCCGCGCGGCCCGGGTCGCCGGCGCCCTGGCCACGCTGCTCGGCGTGCTCAAGGGCCTGCCGCTCGCCTACCAGCGCGACCTCCAGGAGGACAAGGCGCCGCTCTTCGATGCGGCGAGCGTGCTGGAGGGATCGCTGGCGGTGATGGCGGGGCTGCTGGAAACGCTGGAGGTCCGATCGGAGCGGATGCGCGCCGCGGCGCGGGGAGGGTTCGTCACGGCGACCGCGCTCGCCGACGCGCTCGTCCGGCGCGGGGTCGCCTTCCGGGGGGCGCACGGGATCGTCGGGGGCTGGGTCGGGGCCGCGGAGGCGGCCGGGGTCGGGCTCGAGGCGCTCCCCGGCGAGTCGTACCTGGCCGGTCTGGCGGCGAGCGACGACGCCGCGGCCCGGGTCCTGGCCGTGGACGGGACGCGCGACGGTGGCGGCCTCCTCGAGGCGCTGCGCGCGGCGGCCGACCTCGACGGTGCCCTCGCCACCTGCGACGTGGAGGGTGGGACCGCTCCGGGACGGGTCGCCACCGCGCTCGCCACCGCCCGGCAGCGGCTCGGCTAGCGGGCCGGAGATCGCGACTGGCAGGTACGAAGGGCCGGGGTCGGCCGGTACCATTTTCCTGCAGCGAAGCGCGCCGAACGGCGCATGCTGGCGACCTGGATCCGTACGGGGTCACCCCGATGGAGACACCGTTCGAAGCGTTCATGGCCGACCTGCACCTGGCCGGCCGCCTGGTGCAGACGGAAGCGGCCGGGGCGGGGAGCGAGCGCCTGCCCGAGCGGCTCAACGCGGGCGCGCCCCTGGACGTGACCGACCTTCGCTTCGTGGCCGTGCAGCCGGGCGATCCGACCGAAACCGGCCAGCTCTCCGCGGCCACGGTCGATCCTGACGAGTTGCTGCTGGTCGTGCCGCCGGCCGAGGCGCAGGCAGGCTACGTCCACGCGGCGCACCATCCGGTCGTGCTGGAGCTCGGGCCGTATCGCGTCTCCGGCGATCTCGCCACGCTACCGGGCTTCGACCCGGGCCGTGCTCTCGCCCGGCCCTCCGGCCAGTTCATCACCCTCAAGGACGTCCGGGTGGAGGCACCCACCGCCGATGGGCCGTTCGTCCGCCGCTACGCCGTCGTGCTGGTCAACCGCTACACGGTCGAGCGCGTCTGGAGCGACATCGACCTGAGTTTCTTCTTCCCCGGCGCGCGTCACGAGGGTCGCCCCGAGGCCTAGTCCAGCCGGGCGATGCGCCCGCGCGCCCCCTCCTACCGGCTCGCCCCGTTCGGGGCCACGACCGGCAGCCGGCGGCCGTCCCGGAGCCGCGGCTGCGGCGGCAGGTGCTCGGGCATCCCCGGCGCCCGCGGAGGCACCACGTGGGCGGTCAGGCGCGGGTCGGCGCGGAGCGGCGCCGCGTCCCGCACCAGCGGACGGAGGACCGCGACCTCGTCGCAGGCGGTCTGCTTCGGGCAGCGCGCACAGTCGCCCCAGACCTTCTGGTAGAGGAGGGCGCGATCGGCCTCGGCGAAGCCGTGACGCTCGAAGAAGGGGGCGACCCGGGTCAGGGCGAAGAGCCACGTGACGCCGTAGCGCTGCGCCTCGCGGCCGACCGCCTCGACCAGCTTGCCGCCGTAGCCGTGTCCCTCGACCGCCGGGTCGACCGCCAGCGAGCGGATCTCGGCCAGGTCGTGCCACCAGATGCGGAGGGCGGCGCAGCCGACGATCTGGCCGTCCCGCTCGGCGACCCAGAAGTCGCGGATCCGCTCGTAGATGTCGGCCAGGGGACGCGGAAGGAGGAGGTCCTGCGCGGCGTAGCGATGGACGAGGGCGTGGATCGCCCGGGCGTCGCTCGGGCGGGCGCGGCGGATCACCCGGCGACGTCGGCCGGGGTGGCGTCGGCGACGCGGACCGGCAGCTCGTCGACCAGCGGCTCCGTCCACGCCCAGGCCGAGCCCTGGCGCGCCGCCTCGGTGCGGAGCGGCAGGCCCCAGATACGGATGAAGCCGACCGCCGCGGCGTGGTCGAAGGCGTCCTCCGCGTCATAGGTCGCCAGCGCCCGGTCGTAGAGCGACAGGTCGCTGCGACGGCCGACGACGTTCGCCTGGCCGTGGTCGAGCCGGACCCGCACCTCGCCGCTGACCACGCGTTGCGCGGAGGCGACGTAGGCGCGCAGATCACGGTGCAGCGCGCTGAACCAGAGGCCGTCGTAGGTTGCCTGGGCGAGCTCGTCGGCGACGAGGCGGTGGAAGCGGAGCTGCTCCCTGGTGAGCGTCAGGCCCTCGAGCGCGCGATGGGCGACGTGCAGGACGGCGGCCGCCGGCGCCTCGTAGACCTCGCGGCTCTTGATGCCGATCAGGCGGTCCTCGACGTGGTCGATCCGTCCGACCCCGTGGCCGCCCGCCAGGGCAGAGAGCGTGTCGACCACCTCGACCGGCGAGAGATCCCGCCCGTCGAGGCTGACGGGGAGACCGCCGACGAAGCCGATCGTCACCTCGGCCGGGACCGCCGGCGCCCGCGACGGGTCGACCGTCCAGGCGTAGACGTCGGACGGGGGCGCCACCCAGGGATCCTCGAGGGGGCCGGTCTCGATGGAGCGGCCCCACAGGTTCTGATCGATCGAGTAGCTGAAGCCGCGCGTCACCGGCACCTCGATCCCCCGTGCCAGCGCGTAGTCGATCTCCTGGTCGCGCGAGAGGCCCATCCCCACCCGCATCGGGGCGACGACCTCGAGCGAGGGGTCGAGAGCGTGGACGGCGACGTCGAAGCGGACCTGGTCGTTGCCCTTGCCGGTGCAGCCGTGGGCGACCGCGTCGGCGCCCTCGCGCTGGGCGATCTCGACGAGGAGCTGGGCGATCAGTGGGCGCGCCAGCGCCGTTGCCAGCGGGTAGACGCCCTGGTAGAGCGCGTTGGCCTGGAGGCTGGGCCAGCAGAAGCCGGTCACGAAGCGCTCCCGCGCGTCGATGACGTAGGCGCGCGACGCCCCCGCGCTCAGCGCCCGCCGCTCGACCCCCTCCCTGAGCGAACCGCCGCCGACGTCGACGGTGAGCGTGATCACCTCGGCGCCGGTCGTCTCGCGCAGCCAGGCGACGGCGACCGACGTATCCAGGCCGCCCGAGTAGGCGAGCACGACCTTCTTCATGACCTGCCTCCCTGGGGTTCGTGGATGGGAGCCGAGGCGGGTACGTCGAGGCCCTGCAGGGCCCGGAAGCGCGTCAGCCAGCGCTCCAGGCGGGCGCCGTCGGCGAAGAGGACGAGGACGGTGTCGTCGCCGGCCAGCGTCCCCTCCTGCTCCTGGAGCGTCGAGCGGTCGATCGCCCGCGCGAGCCCCTGGGCGCTGCCGATCGGGCCGCGCAGGACGAGGACCAGCCCGCTCCGGCCGATGGTGACCGGGGTCTCCTCGAGGAGCCGACGGAGCCGCTCGTCGGCGGCCGGCTCGTGGCCGCCGGCGAAGTCGTCCGGGCCGACGTAGACGTGCCGGTCACCGCGCAGCACCTTGACCAGCCCGAGCTCGGCGATGTCGCGGGAGACGGTCGCCTGGGTGGCCGGGAGGCCGCGCTGGGCCAGGCGCTCGACCAGCTCCGCCTGGCTCGCGATCGAGCCGCGAGCGGCCAGCTCGAGGATCAGCCGATGACGGAGCCGGCGGGCCGGCGGCCCGCCCCCGCTGCTCATCCGGTCGCGGGCACTCACCGGGCGGTCGCCTCGACGGCCGGGCCGAAGCGCGTCCCGAAGGCCGGGTCGTCGAGGGCGCGCGCCAGGGCGCGCTCGGCCGAGCCGTCGGCGATGACCGCCACGGCGGCCGGGTCGCCGTCGAGGGCCCGCAGCGCGGCGCGGACCTTGGGCACCATGCCGGTGGCGATCACCCCGGCGCCGATGAGCGACTCGGCCCCGGCGGCGGTGAGCGTCGGGATCCGCCGCCCGATCGCGTCGAGGATCCCGTCCGTGTCGGTGAGGAGGACGAGCCGGCGTGCCCCGATCCCCCGGGCGATGCCGGCCGCCACGTCGTCGGCGTTGACGTTGCAGGCGATGCCGTCCTCGTCGAGGGCGAGGGGCGCCACGACCGGCACATGCCCTGCGGCGAGCAGCGCGGCGAGAAGGTCACGCCGGACCGCGGCGACGGTCGCCACCAGCCCCATGGCGGGAAGCCGCCGTCCGGCGAGCAGCCCGCCGTCGACGCCCGAGAGGCCGACCGCGTCACAGCCGAGCCCCTGGAGCGCGGCGACCAGCTCGGTGTTGACGGCCCCACGCAGGACCGCCGCGGTCACCTCGATCGCGGCCTCGTCCGTGACGCGCAGGCCCTCCTCGAAGCGGCTGGCGACGCCGAGGCGGTCGAGCCACTCGCCGAGGCGCTGCCCGCCGCCGTGGACGACGACGACCGGTCCGCGCCGCGCCGCTCCGGCGATCTCGCCCAGTACCCCGCGCTGCTCGGAGAGGGTCGTCCCGCCGAGCTTGACGACGAGCGTTTCGCGCAGGTCCACCATGGCCGCGCCGCCGCCGATGCCGACCGCACCGCTCACGTCGAGTACTCCGCGTTCTCCCGAACGTAGGTCTCGGAGAGGTCGCAGCCCCACGCCTCGCCGGAGCCGCCGCCGAGTCCGAGATCGAGGTCGACGAGCACCTCGGGAGCGGACATGCGCCGGCGCAGCGTCGCCGCGTCGAAGGCGAGCGGCTCGCCGGCGAAGACGCGCGTCCCGCAGAGGGTTACCGCCAGTCGCTCGACGCGCAGCCGGACGGCGGAGCCATCGGCCCGACGCGCGTTCCCGGCGGCCGAGACGATGCGCCCCCAGTTCGGATCGCGGCCATGGACGGCCGCCTTGACCAGCGACGACCCGACGACCGCGCGC
This sequence comes from Chloroflexi bacterium GWC2_73_18, assembly GCA_001794945.1. Classification (GTDB taxonomy): domain Bacteria; phylum Chloroflexota; class Limnocylindria; order Limnocylindrales; family CSP1-4; genus GWC2-73-18. The sequence continues at coordinate 19,361 of MGMJ01000076.1, read as the reverse complement.
GCCACCGCCCGCGCCTCCGCGTCGCTCGCGGCGCCGCGCACGCGCACCGTCAGCAGCGTCGCCGCGCCCTCGCCGTCGGCCGCCTGCTGGCGCGCCAGGGAGCGGCAGACCGCCGTGATCGCCGCCCGCAGCCGCCGCGCCGCCGCCGAGCCCCCGGCGACCGGCGCTGCGCCGGCCGCCCCGGAGGCGAGGAGGAAGACGGTGTCGTTGGTGCTGGTGTCGCCGTCGACGGTCAGCTGGTTGAAGGTGAGCGAGACCGTCGCTTGCAGGAGCCGCCCCAGGAGCGCCGGCGCGACCGTGGCGTCGGTGAGCACCACGGCGATCATCGTCGCCAGGCGGGGATGGATCATGCCGACGCCCTTGGCGAACCCGCTCACCGTGACCGTCACGCTCCCCCGCCCGCCCGCCGCCGGCAGATCGAGGGCGAGGCCGGCCGTCTTCGATCGCGAATCGGTGGTCAGGATCGCCTCCGCGGCCGCGGCCAGGCCGGCGTCGTCGGCGCGCAGGGCGTCCGGGACGAGCGCGGCGATCCCGGTCTGCACCAGCGGGACGGGCAGGCGCGTCCCGATCAGGCCGGTCGAGGCGCACAGGATCTCCGCGACCGGACGACCGAGTACCGTCGCCAGCGCGGCGGCGACCTGGGCCTGGTCGGCGTCACCGGCCGGCCCGGTCGCGGCGTTGGCGCAGCCGCTGGTGACGACGATGCCGCTCGCCCGGCCGGTCGCCACGCCGGCCGTGTCGCCCGCCCCGGTCGCCGCCAGGTGGGTGCGCGAGAGGCGGACCGGCGCCGCCTGGACCAGGTTGCTCGTGAACGCCGCGGCGGCGGCCGCCGGACCGGCCGTCGTGGTGACGACGGCCAGGTCCGACCGACCGCTCGCCTTGATGCCGCAGGTCCAGGCGCCGGCCTGGAAGCCGCGCGGCATCAGGGGCGCCTCGACGACGGGCGGGAGATCCGCGGTCGAGGCGGGTGACCATCCGGAGAGGAGCGCCGCACCGGGCGCCGTGCCGGGGCTCATGCCGGGCCTACGGGTAGAGCGCGATCTGCTCGAGGCCGGACGTCTCGGGCAGGCCGGCAACGACGTTGAAGGCCTGGATCGCCTGGCCGGCCGCCCCCTTCACCAGGTTGTCGATGGCGGCGAGGGCGACGATCCGCCCGGAGCGCTCGTCGAGCCGGACGTGCACGCGTGCCGCGTTCGAGCCGGAGACGTGCTTGGTGCCGGGGGCCGCGTCGACCAGTCGGACGAACGGCTCGCCGGCGTAGGCCGCTTCGTAGAGACCGCTGATCTCCGCCGCGGTGACCGGGTGCGACGGCCGCACGTAGCAGGTGGCCAGGAGGCCGCGTGTCATCGGCACCAGGTGGGGAGTGAAGGTGACCGCGTCGACGACGCCGCTCGCGGCCCCGAGCGCGCGCAGCTCCTGCGCCAGCTCGGCTAAGTGCCGGTGGCCGCCGAGGCCGTAGGCGCGCAGGTTCTCGTTCGCCTCGGAGAAGTGGGTCTCCAGCTTCGGCTCGCGGCCCGCCCCCGAGACGCCGCTCTTGGCGTCCACGACGACGTCCGCCACCAGGCCGGCCCGCGCCAGCGGCGCCAGGGCCAGCAGAGCGGCGGTCGGGTAGCAGCCGGGCGAGGCGACGAGCCGTGTCGCGGCGAGGGCGGCGCGGTGCAGCTCGGGGAGGCCGTAGACGGCCGCGCCGGGGCCGGCGCCGGGCAGGAGCTCCGGGGCCGGATGCTCGAAGCCGTACCAGCGTGGGTAGTCGGCCGGGTCGGCGAGCCGGAAGTCCGGCCCGAGGTCGACCACGGCCAACCCGCGAGCCAGCAGCTCGGGCACCCGCGGCGCGCTCGCCCCGGCCGGCAGGGCCAGGAAGACGGCGGCCACGTCGGAGGACGTCGGGAGCGCGCCGTCGATCCGGTGGCCGGTTTCGTCCAGGTGGGCGAAGGCGGCCCCGACGGGCAGCCCGTCGCGCCCGCGCGCCGCCAGCCCCACGATGCGGACATCGGGGTGCCGCTCGAGCAGGCGGATCAGCTCGGCGCCCACGTACCCGGTCGCCCCGATGATGGCGACGGGGATCCGTCCGGCGGCGTCGCGCGGCAGGACGCCCGGGTCGGTCGTCCCGGGCACGGCAGAGACACTCGTCTGCATCAGACGCATGAGCATACAACCATGTGCATAGTCATGCACGGTGCGGGCGGCAGTCCCGGCGTGGCCGAGCACGCGCACGCGAATCGGTCGGGGGTGCTGCCGGTCCGGGACCGACGGGACCTTCGGCATTGAACGGGAGCGGGTCGGCTGCTACCATGACCGCTCGGCAGACGCAATCGATTACGTCTACGCGTCGCTGCCGGTGCCGCTCGGAAGGAGGGGCATGACCATGCGGATGGCACTGCTGGGGGCCGGCCGGATCGGGCGACTCCACGCTCGGCTCCTGAAGGAGACGGCGGGGGTCGACGAGGTCCTCGTCGCCGATGTCGAAGCCGAGCGGGCCACCGCCGTCGCCGCCGAGACCGGGACGACCGCCGTCCCCACCATCGACGAGGCGGTCGCGCGGGGCGACGCGCTCGTGATCGCGGCGGCGACCGACGCTCACGACGGCCTGATCCGGGCCGGGGCGGCGCGCCGCATCCCGATCTTCTGCGAGAAGCCGCTCTCGCTCGACCTGGAGGCGACACGCGAGCTCGTGGCGCTGGTGCGAGACGCCGGCGTCCAGCTCCAGGTCGGCTTCCAGCGCCGCTTCGACCCGGCCTACGGCGAGGCGCGCCGGCTGATCGAGAGCGGCGAGCTCGGCACGATCTACGTGGTGCGGCTCGCCGGCCACGATCCGGCACCGCCCCACGAGGCGTACATCCCCGCTTCCGGCGGGCTCTTCCGCGACTTCTCCATCCACGACTTCGACGTCCTGCGCTGGCTGACGGGGAGCGAGGTCGAGGAGGTATACGCCGACGGCGGCGTCCTCGGCTTCGAGGTCTTCAGGAAGTACGACGACGTCGATACCGCCGTGGCGACCCTGCGCCTCGATGACGGGACGCTGGGAGTGCTGACGGTCGCCCGGCACGACCCGCTCGGCTACGACATCCGTACCGAGGTGTTCGGTTCGAAGGACAGCATCTCGGTCGGCCTGGGGCCCCACACGCCGATGCGCTCGGTCGAGCCGGGCGTCCCGCCACCGGCCGGGCCGGCCTGGCAGAACTTCCTCGTCCGCTTCGAGGAGGCCTACCGGCTCGAGCTGGCCGAGTTCGTGCGCGTCGCCCGGGGCGAGGCGCCGAGCCCGTGCACCGGCGAGGATGCGCTGCAGGCGCTGCGCATCGCCATCGCCGCCACCCGCTCGCGCGTCGAGCACCGCCCGGTGCGTATCGCCGAGGTCGCGTGAGGCGGGACTTGCACCGGCGGGGGATTCAGGGCATCGTAGTCAGGCGCGCGCGCCGGTTGCCAATGGAACGGCTGGACGGGAACGGCCGGGCGCCGGGGGGAAGGAGGTTAGCTTTTCGCCGTCGCAGGACCCGATCGGCGTCCCGTCGGGGCACCATGAGCATGCGAGTCGAACCCGCCGGGTGAGGCTCGCCCAGGAGGAGGAACCATGAAGTCATTCAAGTGGTTGGCGGTCGCGATCGCGGCGATCCTCGTCGCGGCGGCCTGCCAGGCGGCCGCCACCCCGTCACCGACCGGTGGCGGCGCCACCAAGGACATCAAGATCGAGGTCGTCAGCCACGGCCAGGCGTCCGACCCGTTCTGGTCGGTCGTCAAGAACGGCGTCGACGCTGCCGCCAAGGACATGGGCGTCTCCGTCACCTACAGCGCCCCGGACACCTTCGACATGGTCAAGATGGGGCAGCTGATCGACGCCGCCGCGGCCAAGAAGCCGGCCGGCATCGTCGTGTCGCTCCCCGATGCCAGCGCCCTCGGGCCGCACATCAGGGCGGCGGTCGACGCCGGCATCCCGGTGCTGACGATGAACTCCGGCAGTGACACGTACAAGCAGTTCGGCGTTATGGCCCACATCGGCCAGACCGAGTACGAGGCCGGACTCGGCGGCGGCGAGCGGATGGCGGCGGAAGGCGTGAAGAACGCCCTCTGCGTCAACCAGGAGGTCGGCAACGCCGCCCTCGACCTGCGCTGCAAGGGCTTCACCGACGGCATGACGGGCGCCAAGGTGACCGTCCTCGCGGTCGACCTGAAGGATCCGACCGGCGCCCAGAACGCGGTCAAGGCGGCCCTCCAGGCCGACACGACGATCGACGGCATCCTGGCGCTGGGCCCGACCGGCTCGACCCCGACACTCAAGGCGATCGAAGACCTCGGACTGCTGGGCAAGGTGAAGCTGGCGACGTTCGACCTGTCGCCGGAGGTGCTGAAGGCGATCGATGCGGGGAACATGCTCTTTGCCATCGATCAGCAGCAGTACCTGCAGGGCTACCTGCCCATCGTCTTCCTCACCCTCTACAAGCAGTACGGCCTGATGCCGGGCGGCGGCGGGGTGATCCTGACCGGCCCCGGCTTCGTGACCAAGGCGACCGCCAAGCAGGTGATCGACCTCAGCGCCAAGGGCATCCGCTAGACGCTGAGAACGTTCGCCGCGGAGTGACGACGGGGCCGGCAGTCGCCGGCCCCGTCACCTACCGAGGACGAGATGAGCAAGGCCCAGGCACCGGCTCCGGAGCGCGTCCGCCGGGTCAGCCCGCTCCGCGGCCTCATCACCCGTCCCGAGTTCGGGGCGATCGTCGGGACGACCGCCGTCTTCCTCATCTTCTCGGCCATCGCCGGCGGGAGCGGCTTCCTCAGCGTCCTGGGCGCCGCCAACTTCCTCGAAGTTGCGGCCCAGGTGGGGATCATCGGGTCGGCGGTGTCGCTGCTGATGATCGCCGGCGAGTTCGACCTCTCGGTCGGCTCGATGGTGGGGGCTGCCGGCATGATCGTGGCGCTCGGCATCGCCCAGTTCGGGCTGCCGCCCGTGGCCGCCGTGGCGCTCGCCTTCGTTTTCGCCCTCTTCGTCGGCTGGCTCAACGGTACGGTGGTCGTCCGGACCGGCCTCCCGTCCTTCATCGTGACGCTCGGCTCGCTCTTCATCCTGCGAGGGGCGACGATCGGCCTCACGCGTTTCGTCACCGGCCGGACACAGGTCGGCGGGCTCGACGAGTTCACCCGGAGCGACCCGTTCTCGCAGCTCTTCACCGCCTTCGTCGGGATCCCGCAGGGGACGGCGACGGCGCAGTTCAAGGTCGCCATCGTGTGGTGGATCGGCCTGGCGCTCCTGGCCACCTTCATCCTGCTGCGCACCCCGTTCGGGAACTGGATCTTCGGCGCCGGCGGTTCGGCCGTCGCCGCCCGCAACGTCGGCGTCCCGGTCGCCCGGGTCAAGGTGCTGCTCTTCATGGCGACCGCCGCATCGGCGGCGCTGCTGGCATGCATCCAGGTCCTCAGCGTCGGCAGCGGTGACGTCCTGCGGGGCGGCCAGAAGGAGTTCGAGGCGATCATCACCGCCGTCATCGGCGGCACGATCCTGACCGGCGGCTACGGGTCCGCCATCGGTACGACGCTGGGCGCGCTGACGCTCGGCATGACCCAGATGGGCATCATCTTCGCCGGCATCCCGGCCGACTGGTACCAGTTCGTGCTGGGCGGCCTCCTCCTCGCCGCGGTCTTCGTCAACGACTGGGTCCGCCGGCGAGCCTCGGAGACACGACGATGACGCTCGACGGCCCGCCGCTCATCGAGGCGCGCGGTGTATCGAAGTACTTCGGCAAGGTCATCGCCATCGAGGAGATCTCGCTGCAGGTGCGCCCCGGCGAGGTCGTCTGCCTGCTCGGCGACAACGGCGCCGGCAAGTCGACGCTGATCAAGATCCTGTCGGGCGTCTTCCCGGCCGACTCGGGCTCCGTCCTCCTGGAGGGCGAGGCGGTCCATTTCGCCTCGCCGCGCGACGCCATCGCCCGTGGGATCGCCACGGTCTACCAGGACCTGGCGATGATCCCGCTGATGAGCATCTCGCGCAACTTCTTCCTGGGCTCCGAGCCGCGCCGGCAGATCGGGCCGATCTCGATCATCGACTTCGCCTACGCGGACCGGATCACCCGCCAGAAGCTCGACCAGATGGGGATCCACCTGCGCGACACGACGCAGTCGGTGGGGACGCTCTCGGGCGGGGAGCGGCAGTCGGTCGCCATCGCCCGGGCGGAGTATTTCGGCGCCAAGGTCCTGATCCTCGACGAGCCGACCTCCGCGCTCGGGGTGAAGGAGGCGGCCGTCGTGCTGCGCCACATCGTCCAGGCGCGGGCGCGGGGCCTCGGCGTCATCCTGATCACCCACAACGTCAACCATGCCTACCCGGTGGGCGACCGCTTCCTGATCCTCGACCGGGGCCGAAGCGTGGGGACGTTCAGCAAGGCCGAGCTGCGGCCGGACCAGCTCCTCAGCCTGATGGGTGGCGGCGAGGAGCTGAGCAGGCTGAGCCACGAACTGGAGTCGTACGCGCGCGCCGTGGACGCCGGCGCCGTGCCGATCGAGCCACCCGTGCAGGTCGGGGAGGACGTCGCCGGGGGAGCATGAGATCGGCGGCGCTCCGGGTCCGTCCCGGAGCGGGGAGACCGCTGCAGCAGCGAAGGCTCGCGCCCGTACCCCGGCGCGAAGGAGGTCGACGATGAAGGTCGCGCTGGTGGGCGCGGGCCGGATCGGGCGGATGCATGCCGGCCTGCTCCGGGATCGTCCGGAGGTATCCGAGCTGCTGGTCGCGGACGCCGAGCCCGAACGCGCCCGCACCGTCGCCGCCGAAGTCGACGGCACGTTCGTTGCCTCGGTGGACGAGGCGGTCGGGCGGGCCGAGGCGCTCGCCATCGCCGCCTCGACCGGGGCCCACGCGGGGCTGATCCGGGCCGGCGCCGACCGCGGCATCCCCGTCTTCTGCGAGAAGCCGCTGGCCATGACGCTGGAAGAGAGCCGCGACGTCGTGGAGCACGTCGAGCGCGCCGGGATCCAGCTCCAGCTCGGCTTCCAGCGCCGCTTCGACGCCGGCTATCGAGCGGCCAGGGCACTGATCGAGCAGGGCGCGCTGGGCCGGGTCTACATCGTCCGCCTGGCCAGTCACGACTCGGTCCTGCCCGACGAGGCGTTCATCCCGACCTCGGGCGGGCCTTTCATCGACATGTCGATCCACGACCTCGACGCGGCTCGCTTCCTGACCGGCGCCGAGATCGAGGAGGTCTACGCCGACGGCTCGGTGCGCGGCTTCGAGATGTTCGCCCGGCACGGCGACTACGACACCACGGTGGCGACGCTCCGCCTGAGCGACGGCACGCTCGGCGTCCTGACCATGGGCCGCCATGACCCGCTCGGCTACGACGTCCGGGCCGAGATCTTCGGTTCGCAGGACAGCATCGCCGTGGGGCTCGGTCCGCGCACGCCGATGCGCTCGGTCGAGCCGGACGTGCCGCCGCCGGCCGGGCCGGCCTGGCCGCACTTCCCCGGCCGCTTCGAGGACGCCTACCGCGCCGAGATCGCCGAGTTCATGCGGGTCATCCGCGGCGAGATCGCCAGCCCCTGCACCGGGCGCGATGGACTGGAGGCGCTCCGCGCCGCGCTCGCCGCCACGCGCTCGCTCCGGGAGCACCGCCCGGTGAGGGTCGCGGAGGTCGTCTGAATGGCGGCGGCGCGGCGGGCGCCCTGCACCATCGCCGACGTCGCGGCCCGCGCCGGCGTCTCGCCCGCCACCGTGAGCCGGATCCTCTCGGGCGCCCTGCGCGCCCGACCGCAGACGCGCGAGCGGGTCCTCGGCGCGGTCGCGGACCTCCACTATCGGCCGTCCGGGGTCGCTCGTTCCCTCAAGCTGCGCACGACCCGCACGCTGGGGCTCATCGTCACCGACATCGAGAACCCCTTCTACCCGGAGGTCGTGCGCGCGATCGAGGATGCCGCCCTGGCCAGCGGCCTCGCTCTCATGCTCTGCAACGGAGCCGAGGACCCGGAGCGGGAGGCCGCTTACCTGGAGCTGCTCGCCGGGCGTCGCGTCGACGGCATCATCGTCGCCGCCAGCCGCGTCACCGCGCGCCACGGGCGCTGGCTTGCCCACGCCCCGATCCCCATCGTGCTGGTCAACTGCGAGGCGGAGGGCTCGGGTATCCCGGCGATCCTGAGCGACAACCGGGCCGGGGGCCGGCTCGCCGCCGAGCACCTGCTGGCGCTGGGACACCGCGCCATCGGCCACCTGACCGCGCCCGTCTCCAACGCCGCCGCCGAGCTGCGACTCGCCGGCGTGCGCGAGGCGCTGTCGGCGATCGGCCTGGCGCCCGGGGCGCTGGCGGTCGCCGAGGGAGACGGCCACGTCGCCGGCGGCGAGCGGGCCATGGCCGAGCTGCTGGCGCGCGCCCCCGGCACGACCGGCGTCGTCTGCTACAACGACCTGACCGCGATCGGCGCGATGCGCGCGCTCCGGGAGCACGGTCTGCACGTGCCGCGCGACGTCAGCGTCGTGGGCTTCGACGACCTCGACCTGGCCGCCTACGTCGATCCGCCGCTGACGACCGTCGCCCAGCAGAAGGCGCGGATGGGTCGCTGGGCGGTCGAGCGGCTGCTGCGCCGCATCGCCGGTGAACCGGGACTCGGCGGCGAGGTCGTCCACCTCGACGTCTCGTTGCAGGTCCGCGGATCGACGGCGCCACGCCGGGCCGGCGGCGCATCCTGAAAGGGGAGACGATGGACTACCCGCGCTTCGACCTGGCCGGGCAGGTCGCCCTGGTGACCGGCGCCAGCCGCGGCATCGGTCACGATCTGGCCCTGGCCCTCGCCGCCGCCGGCGCCAGGGTCGTCCCGGCGGCCAGGACGGTGACCGATCTCGACGGGGTCGTCGCCGCCATCCACGCGGCCGGTGGCGACGCGTACCCGGTGGAGATGGACCTCCGCGATGTCGGATCGATCGCGGCGGCGGTCGTCGCGGCCACCGACCACTACGGACGGCTCGACATCCTGGTCAACAATGCCGGGCTCGGCGCCAACCACGATGCGCTCGAGGTGACCGAGGCCGACTGGGACGAGATGATGGCGGTCAACCTGCGCGGCCTCTTCTTCGCCTGCCAGGCGGCGGGCCGGCGGATGGTGGCGCAGGGCCACGGGCGGATCGTCAACATGAGCTCGCAGGCGAGCGTCGTGGGCATCCGGCGCCATGCCGTCTACTGCGCCGGCAAGGGCGGCGTCAACATGCTGACGAAGGTGCTCGCCCTCGAGTGGGCGCCCCACGGCGTCACCGTCAACGCGGTGGCGCCGACCTTCATCTACACGCCCGGGACGGCCGAGCGACTCGATGACCCGGTCTTCCTGGCCGACGTCCTGGAGCGGCTGCCGGTCGGGCGGGTCGGCGACACGATGGACGTCGCCGGCGCGGTCATCTACCTCGCCTCGCCGGCGGCCGACATGGTGACCGGCCACGTCCTGCTGGTGGACGGCGGGTGGACGGCGCAGTAGTGCAGCAGGCGCTGCGGGAGGGCACGACGATGGATGCGACCGCAGTGGTCGGGAGCGAGGTGCGTGCCGCGGTCATGCGCGGCCCGGGGATGATCGGGGTGGAGCGCTTCCCGTATCCGCGGGTCGAGCCCGGCGCGGTCGTGATGCGGGTCGAGTACTCAGGCATCTGCGGCACCGACAAGCACACCTACCGCGGTGAGACGAAGCAGTACGCCGGGACGCCGCACGAGATCGAGATCGGATTCCCGTTGATCTGCGGCCACGAGAACGTGGGCGTGGTGGCCGAGACCGGCGGCGAGGTACTCGATAGCGAGGGTGTCCTGCTCCGCGCCGGCGACCGGATCGTGCCGGCCGCCAACGTCGCCTGCGGCGCCTGCTACTTCTGCCGCAACGGCTTCCCCTACTACGCCTGCGAGCGCCTGGAGGACTACGGCAACAGCCTCAACGCGGCCCGCCCGCCGCACCTCCTCGGCGGCTGGGCCGAGTACCTCTACCTGCTCCCGGGCACGCCGATCTTCCGGGTCCCCGACGGCCTCCCGGCCGACGTCGCGGTCCTCACCGAGGAGATGTCGGTGACGCACGGCCTCGACACGGCGCGGCTGCTCGCGGCCGACGTCGGCGGGCCGCGCGTCGGCGAGACCGTCCTGGTCTACGGCGTCGGTCCGCTCGGGCTCTGCCACCTCATCAAGGCGCGGCTGATGGGCTGCGGGCGGATCGTCGCGATCGACCGGCTGCCGCACCGCCTCGCGGTCGCCGCCGCCTTCGGGGCCGAGCTTCTCCTCGACGTGACGGAGACCGACGAGGGCGAGCGGCTGGCGCGCGTGCACGAGCTGACCGGCGGCCGCGGCGCCGACATCGTGGTCGATTGCAGCGGGGCGACGACGGCACTCCCCGAGTGCCTGCGCCTGGTCCGCTACGGCGGCACGGTCGTCGAGGCGGGCGCCTTCGTGGACATGGGCCCGACGGGGATCAACCCCTCGGCCGACCTCTGCGCGCGGAACGTCGCGGTGCTGGGAATCGGCGGCGAGCGCAGCGACCTCTACCTGCCGACCATGCGGATGCTGGCGCGCAACCTCGAGCGACTCCCCTTCGAGCAGGTCGTCAGCCACCGGATGCCGCTCGAGCGCGCGGCCGAGGCGATCGAGCTGGCCCAGGCGAACGAGGCGATGAAGGTCGTCTTCGCCCCGAACGGCATCCCGCCGGCGGCCTGAGCGACGGGGGAGGCGACGGTGGCGAAGCTCAAGCTGGGGATCCTGCTCTGGGGCCAGTGCACCGACTGGCCGGCGATGCTCGCCGCCGCGCGGCGGGTCGACGAGCTCGGTTACGACCATCTCTGGGCGGCCGACCACCTCCTCGCCGACTGGGGCGACCCGCATCAGCCGCTCTTCGAGGGCTGGACCACGATCGCCGCCTGGGCGACCGCCACGCAGCGCGCTCGTCTCGGACTGACGGTAGGCGCCAACACCCTGCGAAACCCGGGCCTGGTGGCCAAGATGGTGACCACCATCGACCACGTCAGCGGCGGACGGGCGATCTGCGGCCTGGGCATCGTCCGCCGCCTGCTCGACGGCGAGGAGGTCAGCCATGCCTCGGCGAGGTACCAGTTCGACCGGGCGCGCCACGCGCCGCGTCCCCTCCAGGCGCACCTCCCGCTCCTGATCGGCGGGGTGGGGGAGCGCAGGACGCTGCGCATCGTCGCCCGCCACGCCGACATGTGGAACGCCATCGGGACGGTCGAGGAGCTGACCCACAAGGACGCGGTCCTGCGCGAGCACTGCGAGGCGGTGGGGCGCGACCACCGCGAGATCGAGCGGACCCTCGACATCAAGCTGCTGATCCGCGACGACGAGGCCGAGGCGCGGCGCGCCTGGGACGCGCTGATGCGGGCCAACCGCGTCGAGCATTTCGGCGAGCCGCTCCTGCTCGGCTCGCCCGAGCGGGTCGCCGAGGCGCTGCGGCGCTACCGGTCGATCGGCTTCCACACCGTCATCATCGAGCTGCCGGCGCCCTACGACCTCGAGACGATCGAACGCCTGATCGGCGAGGTGCGGCCGCTGGCCGGGGAATGAGTCCGGGCGGCGCGTGCCGCTGGCAAGAGGAGGAGGACCGTGGAGAGCGTGATGGAACGTGGTGTCCGCAGCGTCGTCGCCATCGAGGCCCACCCCGACGATGTGGAGCTCGGCTGCATGGGGACGCTCCTCAAGCTGCGGGCGCGCGGCGCCCGCGTCACCATCGTCTCGATCACCGCCGGCGACCAGGGCGCGGCGCACGACCCGGACGCCGACCACGCCGCCGTCGCTGAGGTGCGGGCCGCCGAGGCGACGGCCGCCGCCGAGCGGATGGGCGGCGAGTTCGTCAGCCTCGACGGACCGGACGGCTATCTCTTCGACGCCAGCGCCCTGCGCGACGCGCTCTCCGCCGTCATCCGGCGCGCCGGAGCGGATCTCGTCTTCGCCCCGCCGCCGGCCGACTACCAGAGCGACCATATCGCCGCCAGCGAGATCGCCTTCCACGCCGTCTTCACCAGCGCGCTGCCGCAGTTCCCGATCGCCGGGGCGGCGCTCGAGCGAACACCCGTGCTCTACTACTACGACGCGATCATGGGCCTCGAGTTCGAGCCGACCCTCTTCGTCGACATCACCGATCAGGTGGAGGAGAAGAAGGCGCTCGCCCGGCTCCACGCCAGCCAGATGGCGAACATGAAGGCGATCGGCGGCTGGGACCTCGTGGAGGAGATCGAGATCGTGGGGCGCTACCGCGGGCTCCAGTCCGGGACGCGTTACGCCGAGGCCTTCCGTCCCTGCCTGCGCTGGCCGCGCGTCCGCGCGCTCCGGGAGTTCCCCGAGTGATCGGCGTCGGTCTGCTCGGCTACGGATTCGCCGGACGGAGCTTCCACGCCCCGCTGCTCCGGGCCGTCGAGGGCTTCCGGATCCTCGGCATCGTGACCCGGGACCCGGGGCGGGCCGAGGCGGCGCGGCGCGAGAACCCCGGGGCACGCGTCGTCGACGACGCCGCGTCGCTCCTCGGCGAACGCTCCATCGAGCTGGTCGTGGTGGTGACCCCGAACGAGCGGCACGTGCCGCTGGGGATCGCCGCGCTCGAGGCCGGCAAGCACGTCGTTGTGGACAAGCCGATCGCCAGGAGCGCCGCGGAGGCGACACGCCTCGCCGACGCCGCGCTCCGCAGCGGCCGGCTCCTGAGCGTCTACCAGAACCGCCGCTGGGACGGCGACTTCCTGACCGTGCGGCAGCTCGTCGGCGACGGTCTGCTCGGTCCCATCGACAGCATCGAATCGCGATTCGGGAGCCATCTGCCCGAGATCGCCGGCTGGCGGGAACGGCCCGAGGAGGCGGGCGGGCCGCTCTACGACCTGGGCAGCCACCTTGTCGACCAGGCGGTGCAGCTCTTCGGGCCGGTCCTCCGCGTCTATGCCGAGCTCGACGAACGCCGGCCCGGCACGCTGGTCCCCGACTCGGTCTTCCTCAGCCTGACCCATGCGTCGGGCGTGCGGAGCCGGATCTGGACCAGCTTCGTGACCGCCGAGCTGGGCCCCCGCTTCCTCGTGCGCGGGACCCGCGGCGAGTTCCAGAAGTTCGGCCGCGACGTTCAGGAGAGGCAGCTGATCGCCGGTCTCGGGCCGGGTGACGATGGGTGGGGCAGCGAATCCGAGGAGCTCTGGGGGACCTTGCGGGTGGCGGGCGCCGTCCCCGTCGAACGGCGCTTGCCGACCGCCACCGGCGCCTACCAGCGCTTCTACGAGCTGCTCCGCGACGCGATCGCGCGCGGCGGACCGGCTCCCGTCGAACCGGCCGAATCGATCGCCGTGTTGCGCGTGCTGGAAGCCGCCCTCGTCAGCGCGCGGGAGCGGCGCGCCGTCGAGCCCTGAGTCCGCGCCGCTGGCGGCGCTGCGCTGGCCGAGGCCGGCCCTCCGGCGGCGCCGGCACGGCCCCCTGCTCGTGGGCGGGGAGGACGGGCCAGGTCTAGCTCGTCACCTCGATCGGCCTCCGCTCCTCGTCTGGCGCGGTCGCGTCGAGCTCGACGACTCCGACGCCGTGGTCCTCGGCGGAGCCCTCGGCCTCCGGCGGACCCACCGGGATGCCCACGGGAGCGCCCGCCAGCGCCGTCTCCTCCGCCAGCGAACCCTGCGCCGTCTCCTCCGCCAGCGCACTCTGCGCCGTGGGAGCACCGGCGCCCTCCCAGCCAGCCGGCTCGCCCGCCGATCCCTCCTCCCCGTGTTCGACCGGCTCCGGCGCGGAAGGCGCGGACAGAGGCGGTCGCTCCGCGGGCGACGTGGGGCGGACGATCTGCCAGCCGAAGCGCTCGAGCGTGGCGAGGAGCGCCTCGGCGAACGGCGCGCAGGCGACGCGGTGCCGCTCGGGTTCGTCGTCGCCGCAGGCCAGCGCCGTCCCCTGGGCCAGCAGGGAACGGTGCACCGCGGCGATCAGGGCGTCGCGGGCGCGGTAGGGACGTCCCGCCCGAACCAGCGCGGCCTCGAGCGCCTCCATGGCCGGGTTCACCGCCCCGGAGGCGAGGGACTGGCTGTCCAGCTGTTGCAGCAGGTCGAGCGTGTAGCGCGCCGCCTCCGCGAGCTCGTCGACCTGCTCCGCAAGGACATTCTCCTGTTCCACGACGGTCACCTCTTCCTGCCTCTCCTTCCCCTCGACGAGGGCTACACCGCCCAGGTCAGCCGCGCGCCTCGCTGGATCGGGCGCTCCCCGATCGGGCCAGGCGGCGATCGCCCGGCGCCCGGCGCCGGCCCGGTCCCGGGCGTCGACCTTGGCGGTCAGCGCCCACAGGGATCCCTGCCCGACCGGTGGCTCATCCGGCGGGCCGACCGCGCCGCGATCGGGCGTGTCGGTCGTCTCGGCCACCACGACGCCAACGGCGGGACGTTCGCGGGTGCCGCCATCCTCGGCTGACAGAGCCCCGTTGTCCCTGACCGTCGGACTGGCGCCCGGAGCGACAAGGATCCGCGGCGCGTCCGGCGAGTCGATCTCGTTGCCTTCGATGAGCCCGGTCGCGCCTTCGCCGACCCAGATCGCCGCCAACTTCTTGTCGCGGATCCGGTTGCCGCGCACGGTCGGGTGCGTCCCCTCGTCCGTGATACGCACACCCATCGCGGCGGAGCCGATGATCTCGTTACCTTCGATGAGGGCACCGGCTCCGGAGTGGATGAACACGGCGGCGGGGCCGCCCTGGCGGATTCGGTTGTCGCGGAGCGTCGGGTTGGCGCTTCGCCCCCCGATGACGACGGTCAGGCCCGTCGCCGAGAGGAGCTCACAGGACTCGATGATCGGATCGCCCCCCGCGACGTGCAGGGCGGCGTCTTCATCCGTCTGCCGGAAGGTGATGTTTCGCACGACGGGCGAGCCCGCCGCGACGCGAAGGCACACGCCGCGCCCCGTCTCGACGACGACCCTGCTCGGCGCCCGCCACCGCTCCATCCAGCTTGACGCGGCCCTCGGCTCGGCGAGTCCGACCAATTCGACCGTCTTGGCGAGCAGGAGCGCCTCGCGGTAGGTCCCCGGATGGACCAGGATCCTGGTCCCGGGAAGGGCGGCTGCGACGGCATCGCCGATCGTCGTGAAGTCGGCGGGCCGCCTCTTGGAGACGGTCAGTTCGGGTTGTGTCCCAGGGGAACGGGGATAGGGACGACCGGCCGACTCCGCGACCCAGGACTCGCCCATGTCAAGCCTCCCGCCTCACGTTCGAGGCGATCGAGGCCTGGAAGAAAGCGACTGGCACCCGCCGTGCCGCACGGGGTTGGCGTCTCAGTCCTTCTTCCAGCCTCTTTCTCAGGTGCGCCAGCGACGCATCTGCCGCTCGAAGCCGGAACCCGGTTGAAGGACCACCGATGATACACGCCGTCAAGCGGCGCGAACACCCCCTTTCTTATCGGCCTCTGCGGCCGGGATCGGCACTCGCGGAGGGGAGTTCAGGCGGTTTCCGGCGAGGCCCGACGTCCGCTCCAGGTGGCCGTGGGGTCGGCCGGCCCGGCGCCTCTGGGTCCGGTGACGAGCACCTCGCCCCGCACGCGGACGGCGTAGCCGGTCACGACCTGGCGCTTCTTGCCCAGGATCGAGATGACCTCCATCGCCGTGCACCCCGCCAGCGCGACGAGGAGCAGCTCGGCCGGCCGGAACTCGCCGGAGCCCGCCTCGTCCATGACCAGCCGTTCGCCACCGGCGCGCTCGGCCTCGAAGCGGAGGCCGCCCTTCCAGCGGGCCACCGCGCCCTTCTCCATCGGCGGTCGGCTGTTTCCCGCTACCCGGCCGCGGCGACCGTCGCCGCGGCCAGGAACTGCTCGTGGTAGAGCCGCGCGTAGAGACCGTCGCGGGCGAGCAGCTCGCGGTGCGTGCCGCGCTCGACGATCCGGCCCCGATCGAAGACGAGGATCTGGTCGGCGCGCAGGATGGTGGAGAGGCGGTGCGCGATCGCCACCGTGGTGCGTCCCTCCATCAGCCGCTCGAGGGCGGCCTGGATCAGGCGCTCGCTGACCGTGTCGAGAGCCGAGGTCGCCTCGTCGAGGATCAGGATCCGCGGGTCCTTGAGCAGGACGCGAGCCAGGGCGATCCGCTGCTTCTCGCCGCCCGACATCTTGTAGCCCCGTTCCCCGACGACCGTGTCGTAGCCCCGCGGTGATTCGAGGATCCGATCGTGGATGGCGGCCGCCCGGGCCGCCGCCTCCAGCTCGACATCGCTCGCTTCCGGGCGTGCGTAGCGCAGGTTGTCGCGGATCGAGGCGTGGAAGAGATAGGTCTCCTGGGTGACGAAGCCGATGGCCCGCCCGAGCGACTCGAGCGTGACCGCGCGGACGTCGTGGCCGTCGATCTCGACCGCGCCGGCGTCGACGTCGTAGAGGCGTGGGATCAGGTAGGTGGTGGTCGTCTTGCCCGAGCCGGACGGCCCGACCAGGGCGACCAGCTGGCCCGGCTCGACCTCGAGGTCGATCGCCTCCAGGCCGAACGGCTCCGGCGCGGGCACGAGCGGTCCCCGTCCGTTCGTCGGCGGGCCGGCCGCACCCGCCCCGTTCCCCGGCGTGGCGGTCACCGCCTCGGGGGTCGCCGGGGCCCGGTACCTGAAGGTGACGTCGCGGAAGCGGATCCGCCCGCGCACCGTCGACGGGTCGAGGGTGACCGCCCCGGCGGCGTCGGCGATCTCGGGTTCCATCTCGAGGTATTCGAAGATCCGGTCGAAGAGGGCGAGGGCCCCCTGGATCTCGACCTGGACGCTGAGCAGTGAGCCGAGCGGGAAGAAGAGCCGGCTCTGCAGGGTCGTGAAGGCGACGATGGCGCCGATCGTCGGCGCGGTCGGGTCGCGCCAGATCGCCAGCACGCCGGCGAGCCAGTAGACGAAGGCCGGGGTGATCGAGAAGATCGTGCCCACGATCATGAAGAACCAGCGGCCGACCATCGACTGGCGCAGCTGGAGGCCGGCCAGCCGCCGGTTCTCGCGGCGGAAGCGATCGATGGAGGCCCCCTGCTGCCCGAACGTCTTGGAGAGGAGGATGCCGCTCACGCTGAGTGTCTCCTCGGTGATCGCGCTCACGTCGGCGAGCGAGCGCTGTGTCTGGCTCGACGCTTCGCGACGGACCTTGCCGACGCGATGGGTCAGGTAGACGAAGAAGGGGAGGAGGCCGAGCGAGAGGAGCGTCAGGCGCCAGTCGATCCAGAACATGGCGACGACCGTCGAGGCCACGACCGCCACGTTGGCCACCACCGAGGAGGCCGTGTCGGTCACCACGCCCTGCACCCCGCCGACATCGTTGGCCAGGCGGCTCTGGATCTCGCCGGTGCGCGTCTCGGTGAAGAAGCGGAGCGGCATCCGCTGGAGGTGCGCGTAGAGGGCGTTGCGCAGGTCCTGCATGACGCTCTGGCCGACGGCGTTGTTGAGGTACGCCTGCCCGAGCCCGATCAGCCCGCTGACGACCGGCACGGCGATCATCAGCCCGACGTAGAGGTTGAGCCTGGAGAAGTCGCGCGACGGGAGCGCGTCGTCGATGAGGAGCTTGAGCAGGTACGGGTTGACCAGGCCGAGCAGGCTGGTCGCCAGGATGGTGAGCAGGACGACCGCGATGCGGAGCCGGTAGGGACGGAAGAAGGCGACGATGCGGCGAACGGTGTGGGCGCGCCGCGCCGGGCTTACGCGGTGCGTCGTCGCGGGGCCGCCGAAGGCGCGGCCGTGGAAACCCATGCCGCCTGCCCGGACTACCGGGCGGTCGCGGCGGCGGTCGTCTCGGGGATCCCCTGGGCCTCGAGCCAGCGCTCGGCGTCGATGGCCGCCCGGCAGCCGTCGCCGGCGGCGGTGACCGCCTGGCGGTAGCGGTGGTCGTGGACGTCGCCGGCGATGAAGACGCCCTCGATCCGGCTGCCGGTCTCGTCGTGGACGACCAGGTAGCCCTTCTCGTCGACCTCGAGCCAGTCGCGGAAGGCGTCGGTGTTCGGCCGGTAGCCGATCGCCAGGAAGAGGCCGTCGGTCGGCTCGTCGGTCTCCTCGCCGGTGACCGTGTCGCGCAGGCGGACGCCCGTCACCACGTCGTCGCCGAGGACGTCGACGACCTGCTTGTTCCAGCGGAAGCCGATCCTGGGGTTGGCCAGCGCGCGCTGCTGCATGATCCGGCTGGCGCGCAGCTGGTCGCGGCGGTGGACGATCGTCACCTTCGTGGCGAAGCGGGTCAGGAAGGTCGCCTCCTCGATCGCCGTGTCGCCTCCGCCGACGACGACCACCTCCTTGCCGCGGAAGAAGAAACCGTCGCAGGTGGCACAGGCCGAGACGCCCCGTCCACGCAGGCGCGTCTCGTTCTCGAGGTCGAGCCAGAGCGCCGAAGCGCCGGTCGCCACGATGACCGCATCGGCGGTGTATTCGGCGCCGGCCGCCCAGAGCCGGAAGGGGCGCGCCGAGAGGTCGACGCGTTCGACGTCGGCGTCGGCGAAGGTCGTGCCGAAGCGGGCCGCCTGGCGGCGGAAGAGCTCCATCAGCTCGGGGCCCTGGATCCCCTCGGGGAAGCCGGGGTAGTTCTCCACCTCGGTCGTGATCATCAGCTGGCCGCCGGGGACGTAACCGCCGATGACGATCGGTTCGAGGCCGGCGCGGGAGGCGTAGATCGCCGCCGTCAGGCCGGCCGGCCCGGAACCGACGATGATCACCTTCGCGTGGATCCGCGCGCCGGGTCCCTGTTCGGAGACCGGGCCGGAACGGTCGGGGCCGTCGGGGGTGGGGGCGTCGCCCAGGTCGATCGGCCCGAGGCCGGAGAAGTCGCTGTTCACCGCCCCATCCTACCAGAGACGTGATACTCCTGGGGAGTATCGATCCTGGCAGGTGTTGCGCGTGACCCGATCGTGGCCGCAGCGGCGTTCCGGAGCTCTCTCTATCGCCTCCTCGAGGAAGGACCAGGTTGGATCGAGTGCTCGGGTGACAGGTTCTTGACCGCCTCGCCGATGACCTCGAGGTTGCGGATCACCGCGTCCTGGACGATCGGCTCTGCGAGAAGGCGGTCCTTGCCGCCGGCCGCACATGCCTCGATGCGCCCGACCGCGTCGAGCAGATGATGCAGGTAGGCTCGATCGTCCCTCACAGCGGGCGCGCGTCGCGAAGGATCTCGTCGCGCAGGTAGGGGCTCAGACCGTCCTCCTCCACGACGTCGACCGGGCAGCCGAGGAGCTCCTGGAGGCGGAGCTTGAGCCCGACCAGGTCGATCAGATCACGGCCCGGCTCCAGCTTGACGAGAAGGTCCACGTCGCTGCCGGCCGCCGCGGTCCCTCGCGCGTGCGAGCCGACTAGACGCGCACCGGCGCGCCGTCGGGATTCCAGTGCCACTGGCGTTAGTGAAGTTCCCCGGTGATGATGCGACTGGGTAGCGTGTGCGTCGAGGAGGACGCGCATGCCGCTGAAGTCCGATCCCCGGAGCCTGCCCCGGCGCAACC
>MGMJ01000075.1:17400-19196 GCA_001794945.1 Chloroflexi bacterium GWC2_73_18 | reverse complement strand
TTCGTGTAGACACCCTCCGGGTCGAGCTCCTCGCGGATGAGACGGAGCTCCGCGGCGGTGGGAGGTGGCGTCAGCGCCAGCGGATCGGCCACCTTCGGCTCCCAGGCCATCGTCCCGCGCACCTCGGCGAGGGTGGCGCCGGGGTGGAGCGAGTCGAGGCGCATCTCGCCCGTCTCGTCGAAGTGGTAGATGCCGAGGTCGGTCACTACCACCGAGGGTCCCGCTCCCAGCCAGCCCTGCTCGCGGCGGATCCGTGCCCCGTCGGCGCCGCCCAGGTTGCCGGGCGAGGTGCGGAAGTCGATCCTCTCCACGAAGGACCGCTTAGACTGGCGCATGATGACGAAGACGTGGCGGGCGTTGATGGCGATCTCGCAGGCGCCGCCCGAGCCGGGCAGGCGCGTCCTGGGGCGCGCGTAGTCGCCGATCACCGTGGTGTTGATGTTGCCGAAGCGGTCGATCTGGGCGGCGCCCAGGAAGCCGACATCGACCAGGCCGCGCTGGAGGTAGTAGGCGAAGAGCTCGAACATGCTGGTGACCGCGGTCGCCCCGGTCACGATGGTGGGGTCGCCGATGGAGAGCGGCAGGCGCGCCGGTCGGGCGCCGAAGACGCCCGACTCGTAGACCAGCTCGAGGCCGGGGTTGACCGTCCGCTGCGCCAGGTTGACGCAGATGTTGGGGAGCCCGACGCCCACGAAGCAGACGCGCTGGCCGGCCAGTTCCCGAGCGGCCGCCACGATCATCATCTCGGACCGGGAAAAGCCCGACTCGCCCGGCGCGCTCGCCGGCCCCTGCCCGCCCGCCGCCGACAGCCGCTCGGTCATCGGTAGGTCCCGTAGTCGACGACGCCCGACGGCGCCGGCCCCGGTCGGAGCGCGGCGATCCGTTCCACGCCCAGCTTCGCGATGTACTCGGCGCGCCCGGAGACGCCGTGGACCCATTCGGCGAGCCAGGCGTCGAGGGCGGCCGGGTCGCGGCTGATCGGCTCCCAGTCGAGGTAGAAGCGGTTGTCGCGGTCGTAGTAGCCCTGCACGTAGGAGGGATGCGCGCCGAACGGCTCGACGCACACGGCGTCGACGATGAGGCCGGGCACCACGGTCCGGTTCGGGTCGGCGCGGATCACCGCCTCGTCGACCAGCTCCTCGACGACGACGATGACCCGCTCGGCCGCGAAGGCGGCCTCCTTCTGGCAGCCGAGGAGCCCCCAGATCTGCGTGTTGCCGGCCGCGTCCGCGCGCTGGGCGTGGATGATCGCCACGTCGGGGCGGAGCGGCGGGACGGCGTAGACGACCTCGGGGCCGAAAGGCGAGCGGACCTGGCGGATGTTGGGATTGGCGCGCGGCAGGTCGGTCTCGAAGTAGCTGCGGAGCGGGTAGAAGGGGAGGTTGGTGGCGCCGGCGACGTAGCGGCCGACCATCCCGTGGTGCGAGTACTCCTCGATCTCGAGCGGCTCCGGGTCGGCCGACTCGACCCGCCGGCGGACGGCGTGGAGGCTGCCGACGCCCGGGTTGCCGAGCCAGGAGAAGACCAGTTTGCGGGCGCAGCCGGCCCCGATCATCTGGTCGTAGATGACGTCCGGCGTCAGCCGCGCGAGGGTCAGGTCGCGCCTGCGCTGGCGGATGATCTCGTGGCCGGCGGCGAAGCTGATGAGGTGCGTGAAGCCCTCGATGGCGACCGTGTCGCCGTCGCGCACCAGCTCGGCGACCGCATCGCGGAGGGTCGTCAGCTTCGAGTCCATCGGCGTCCCACCCGCTCGTCCGCTCCCGCGGCTTCAGTCCGCCGCGCCGGCGACCGCGGCG
>MGMJ01000075.1:0-17378 GCA_001794945.1 Chloroflexi bacterium GWC2_73_18 | reverse complement strand
ACGTCCTCGCCCGCCTCGAGCACCAGGAGACCGCGGCGGAAGCAGGCCGACTGGACCTGATCGGCCGTCAGCTTCGAATCGAAGGCGACGCCGATCATGAGCCCCTTGCCGCGCACGTCGCGGATCGTCTCGGGGAAGCGCTCGCGGAGAAGGCGAAGGCCGACCATGGCGCGCTCGCCCATGACCGCCGCGTTCGCGATGAGCCCGCCCTCGAGCAGGCGGATCGTCTCCAGGGCGGCCGCGCAGGCGAGCGGGTTGCCGCCGTAGGTCGAGCCGTGCGCGCCGGCCGTCCAGCGCATCAGGTCGGCCCGGGCGATCATCGCCCCCAGCGGCAGGCCCGAGGCGATCCCCTTGGCGCTGACGACGATGTCGGGCTCGACGCCCCAGTGCTCGACCGCCCACATCTTGCCGGTGCGGCCCATCCCCGACTGGACCTCGTCGGCGACGAGCAGGATGCCGTGCTCGTCGCAGATCCGTCGCAGGCCGGGGAGGAAGTCGTCGTCGGGGACGAGGTAGCCGCCCTCGCCCTGGATCGGCTCCACCACGATGGCGGCGACCTCGCTCGCCGGCACCAGGTGCCTGAAGATCTGCCGCTCGATGAAGTCGAGCCCCTCGCGCGTGCCGAAGGGGGCGTGGTAGACGCCGGGCAGGAGCGGCCCGAAGCCGGCGTGGTACCTGGCCTTCGAGGCGGTCAGCGTGACGGCCCCGTAGGTCCGGCCGTGGAAGGCGCCGAAGAAGCCGACCAGGTACGGGCGCCGGGTGGCGTGGCGGGCGAGCTTGATCGCCGCCTCGACCGCCTCGGCGCCGGAGTTGGTCAGGAAGGCGCGCGCCGGCGTGTGCATGGGGGCGATCCGATCGAGCTCGCGGCAGACCTCGGCGTAGATCGGCAGGTAGAAGTCCGAGGCGGAGAAGTGGAGGAGTCGCTCGGCCTGCTGCTGGACGGCGCGCACCACCTCGGGGTGGCTGTGACCGGTCGAGGTGACGGCGATCCCGGCGGCGAAGTCGAGGAAGAGGTTGCCGTCGATGTCCTCGACCACCAGGCCGTCGCCGCGCACCGGCACGATCTCGTAGGCGCGCGGCAGGCTCGGCGAGGTGTATCGCGCGTCGAACTCGAGGTGGGCGCGCGCCTTCGGCCCGGGGATCTCCGTGACGAGGTCCGGCACCGGGCGCGTCCGGGCCGGGCGGTCGACGGTCTGGGTCACGTGGCCTCCTGCCGGGACGGCGTGGTCGGGCACTGCATGGAATCTATGCAGCGTGCATGGACGGCGCCAGTGTAACAAGGCCCGGGTCGCGCGGGCCGGTCGGTGGCGGCGTCAGTCGTTGAAGAGGAGGACCGCGTTCTCCCTGACCACGACCCGGTCGATCGGCCCCTCCAGGCGGTACGAGGTCAGCTCGTCGACCAGGTCGCGCGCCATCTCGACCGCCGGGTCGGTGAGGAAGGTCGGCAGGCCGCCCACCTGCACCTCGTCGAGCGTGGCCGCGACCGGCGGCGCGCTGAGCCGGCCCTTTGCCAGCACCTGGATGCTCGCCGGACCGAGCGGGAACTCGAAGGCGAGCTGCGCCGTGCCGTCGGCGCAGAAGTGGGCCCTCGCGTTCCGTACCGGCAGGTCCCGATCTGCCAGCGCGTCGCCCAGCGCCTCGTTCACCTCGGCCTGGTCGAAGCCGACCTGGTCCGGCGCGCGGGCGTCCTCGAAGGCGTTCCACTCGTCGAGGTAGAAGGTCTGCTCCGGCTGGGCCGGGTCCGGCGTGCAGGGGCTCGGCGTCGGGATGAAGGCGAGGGCCGCCAGCACGGCCGCGATGATGATCCCACCGACGAGGACGATCCTGGCGAGCGCGCCGATCACCCCGCCTCCGCTCGGTCTTGGACGGGCCGCCGTGCGCACCGCGTCGCGGGGCGTCGGCGGCCCCTCGTCGCGCCGCGACTCGTCGCCGCTGCCGGGCTCTCGAGCCTCCTGGACGGGCACTTGCTGGGCGCCCACCTCCTGGGCATGCTCGTCCTCGCGGCGCTTGCCGGGCCGATCGGTGGCGACGCCCAGCGCCGCCGCTGGGTGGCGCTCCGGGGCGGCCAGCTCCCCGGGGGCGCCGATCGCGTCGTAGAGCCCGGCGGCGCCGGTCTGCGCGTGCGCGGCCAGCGCCCGACCGGCCGGTGGCGCGGCCAGGTAGGCGGCGATGACGCTGTCGAGCACCCCGGCGTCGAGCATCCGCAGGAAGCGGCCGAGCGAGGCGCGCGGGATCGAGGCGAACGCCCGCCGTCCGTCCCGCGCCAGTTCGAAGACCGTGAAGTCCCAGGTGGCGAGGCAGGCGACGGCGGTGAAGCCGGGGCGCCGGCGCATCGCCAGGATCTGGCCGAACACGCTGGGCGCCGGCGGCACCAGCCGCGCGACCGCGGCCGCCGGAGAGGTGGACCGGGCGGGTGCCTCGATGGGGAGCGGGTCGAGTCCCGCGACGAGCCGGTCGGCAGCCTCCAGATCGGCCGCCGAGGCCGACGCCCCGAGCGCTTCGCGCGCCGCCGCCCAGGCCAGCTCGAGGTGCGCCTGGGCGCTGATCGTGCCGCCCGCCTCGCGATCCAGGAGCGTGGCACGTCCGGTGGCGTGGAGGTCGGGGCCGAAGGCGCTCCGGTCGACGTACCAGCCGAAACGGGCCAGCGCCGGCACGATCGACGCCCGCAGCGGCGGGGGAAGGGCGCGGAGTGCCGCCCGGTCGCCGCGCAGGGCCGCGGCGCAGGCGCGCAGGCTGCCGGCGGCGAGGGCGGCGGCGGCGCGCAGGCGCGCTCCCTCCACGTACTCGCCGCACAGCTCGGTGCGGCCGGGGCGCGGGCGGACGAGCAGGCCCGGCGATGCCGGGCCGTCCATCAGGAGCATCTGGGCCGCCGCGAAGGTCCGGGCGTGGAGCGCGGCGACGCGCTCGTTGAGCGAGGCCGGCATCGCCGCCGAGAGGTGGGTCGAGTAGCCCTCGCTCCGCACCCCGTCGGGGAGGAGTGACTTCAGTTCGGCCCGGCCGGCGCCGGCCCACGACTCGATCGCGCGGGCGAAGCCGGGCCGGCGGCGGACCGGGGGTGTCGCCACCTCGGCCTCCCGGCCGTCGGCGGTGAGGACGCCGCCCCAGGCGAGGCGGTAGGCGTTCGGGTCGCCCGGGTCGAGGCGCCGCCCGGGGACCGGCAGACGGTGGATCAGCCGGCGGAAGTCGAGCTGCTCGTCACCCGCCCGCAGGCGGTACTCCTGCTCGAGGCCGAGCAGGTCGGCCGGTCCCTCGGGCGCGCCGCCGCCGAAGAGCCGTCGCAGGACGGCCCCCGGGTCCTCCCGCCGGCGGACTGGGACGAACGACGCCGTCATCGGCGTCGTTGTGCCGGCCGCGCGTCAGGCGCTCGTCGCCTGGCCGCCCGTTTCGGCCGGGGGTGTTTCCGTGGCCGGGCCCGCCCCCTCGGCCTTCTTCTCCGTCGGGAGCGCCGCCTGGCGGTCCCTGCGCTCGAGGTAGGCCTGGTAGGCCATGAAGACCTCGGGCGCCTCCTGGAGCGCCGTCGCCGGCAGGTCGCCCAGCGCGTCGAGCACGTTTCCCTTCTCGCCCACGGTCGTCTCCCTCCGCTGGTCCCTCGACGCCGTCGCGCGGCGCCGACGTTGCGGCGCAGTCTACATCGTGCCGAGTCCGGCTCGAGAACCTCCGTTCCACCACCATGCGTCGAGGCGGAGGCGGCCCGGGCCGGCATGGAGCTCGAGCAGCTGCACGTCTCCGGAGACCGGTGGGCTCGCCGCGGCCTGGCCGGCGGGGGGCGGAGGGGGGTGTGAGTCACCCGTGCATCGGTCGCGCTACGAACCAGCGTGGCGCCCTGCGCGAACCGGCCCCTTCCGGCATGGGGCCGAGCGTGTTCGTGGCCGGTCCGATGCAGAGCCGGATCGGAGGGGATCGTGCGGCCGTTCCCGGAGCCTGTCCCGACAGGTGGGCGGGGAGCTGACGCCGCTCAATCCTGCCGGTCTGCCCGCCCCGCCCGCGGTCGGGCCAGGCCGTCACGGGGGGCGGCCGGATGGGGTACCACGCTGCCACCGCGCACCGTCGCGCCGATGACCATGGCGGCCCCCACGAGGACGACGTTCTTGATGATGTACTGGCCCTCGAGTGTCGGCGCGTGGGGGAACCGGGTGAACGTCTCGGCCGGGAAGAGCAGAAGGGGTGTCGCCGCGCCGAGCATCTGGACGGCGAGCAGGAAGAGCGTCGCCCGGAGGAACCGGCCGCTGAGGAGCCCGAGACCGATAAGGCTCTCCCATGTGGCGAGGATCGGCAACGAGACATCGGGCCCGACCGCGCCGAGCGTCAGCTGCTCGATCGTGCGCGTGGCGAGGTCCTGCGCGGGGCTCAGGCCGGGGAAGAACTTGAGGAGGCCGAACCAGAGGAACACGAACCCGAGCCCGAGCCGGAGGACGACGATCCCCGCTCGGGCGAGCCAGCTCGTGATCGCCAGATCGAGGCGATCGTAGCGACCACGCCAGCCGGCCCACCTCGGCTCGGTCGCGAACGGCAGATGCATCGTATGACTCCTCCTCGGCGCCCCCCATCGGAAGCTGGGCCCGACTCATTCCTCGGTCTCCGCGGGTCGCTCATCCGGCCGCCCGCCTGGCTCGGCCGGGCGCGACCGCCGCTCGGCCGGACGTGCAGGAGGCGCACAGGCCACGGAAGATGACCTGGGCCTCCTCGACGACGACCCCAGGCAGGACGAGCGTAAGGCAGGGCTTCGCTCCCGCCAGGCAGGGCACATCGACGATCCGGCCGCAGTCCTGGCAGACGAAGTGGTGGTGCCGGTCGGCCGCCGACTCGTACAGGGTCCGACCGGGGCCGGCGTCGGCGTCGAGCACGAGCCCCGCCCTCTCGAGCGACTGGAGGACGTGATAGACCGTCGCCCGTGCGATCGGGTGGCCGCGCGACCGGGACCGCTCGACGAGCTCGTCCGCGGAGCGGTGGCCGCCGAGCTCGCCAAGGAGCCCGAGGATGGCGAGGCGAGACCGGGTGGCGCGCAGTCCCGCGCCGCGAAGCCGGGCCGCCGGGTCGCTCACGATCGCTGGGCGCGCAGCATCCAGACCTGCTTCTCGAGGCCGTGGACGATCCCGATCAGGAGATCCTGGGTGACGAGATCGTGCTCGCCCAGCCGCTCCATGCGGCCCCGCACCCGACCGGCGACGCCAGCCACGCGCTCCTCGACGAGCGCCACGAGCGCGCGGTCGTCGAGCTGGCCCGCGGGCAGCGGGGCGAGCGGGCTGTTCGCGGCGACGGTGGCGGTCCGGCCGTCTGGCGCGACGCCGATCGCCGCCAGCCGCTCGGCCACCTCGTCGTACCAGCCGCGGTAGCCGTCGGTGAACTCGTCGAGCAGCTCGTGGAGCGGCTTGAAGTTGGGGCCCGCCACGTTCCAGTGCGCCTGCTTTGTTTGGAGGCTGAGGTCGATCAGCTCGACG
Source organism: Chloroflexi bacterium GWC2_73_18 (assembly GCA_001794945.1). Taxonomy (GTDB): domain Bacteria; phylum Chloroflexota; class Limnocylindria; order Limnocylindrales; family CSP1-4; genus GWC2-73-18. The sequence continues at coordinate 11,940 of MGMJ01000075.1, read as the reverse complement.
AGCGTCTCCTGGAGCGCGACGGCCGTGTCGGAGATCGGATGTGTCTGGAGAGCCTGTGTCATCGGGAGCTCCTGCTCTGCGTACATTGGACGGTGTCCAGTATAGCTCGGCTCCCGGCGCCCCGACGAGCGACCGTCGGCCGCCACGGTCAGGAGGACGCCGCCCCGCCCCGCGTCAATCCACGATCGTGTGGCTCTGCTCCCGCATGTAGAGCCCCACGTAGTAGGGCCCGAGGGCCGACTTGCCGGTCGAGCCGGAGCCCTTCCAGCCGCCGAACGGCTGGACGCCCGGCCAGGCGCCCGTTGTCGCCCCGGCGCGCCGGTTGACGTAGACGACGCCCGAGTGGATCTCGTCGAGGAAGCGCTCGACCTCGGCCGGGTCCTCGCTGTAGAAGCCGGCGGTCAACGCGTAGAGGCTGTCGTTGGAGAGCCGGAAGGCCTCGTCGATCGAATCGACCGCGGCGACCGCGGTGAAGGGCACGAAGAGCTCGTCGCGGAGGAGGCGGTGGTCGACCGGCAGGCCGTCGACGACGGTCGGCTCGACGAAGAAGCCGTTCGCCAGCGGCCCGTCGAGGGTGAGCCGCTCGCCGCCGACGACGACGCGCCCGTCGCGGCGCGCCTCGCTGCAGGCCCGCTCGTACCTTTCCACCGCCGCGGCGTCGATGATCGGGCCGAGCCAGATCTCACGGCGCAGCGGGTCGCCGATGGTGATCGTCTCCGTCTTCTCGGCGAGCAGGCGGAGCAGCGCGTCCTTGACCGGCCGCTCGACGTAGACGCGGCTGTTGGCCGAGCACTTCTGGCCGCCCAGGCCGAAGGCCGAGCGGACGATCCCCTCGGCCGCCTCCTCCAGGTCGGCCTTGCGGCTGATGATCGCCGGGTTCTTGCCGCCCATCTCGATGATCGCCGGCCGCGGGTAGATGCGACTGAAGGTCCGGAAGACACGGAAGCCGACGTCATACGAGCCGGTGAAGGTGATCCCGTCGATGCCGAGGTTCTCCTGGAGCTCGGCGCCGACCTCGTCGCCCGGCCCGGCGACGAGGTTGAAGACCCCGGCCGGGAAGCCGGCGTCGCGGATCGCCTCGAAGAGGCAGATGCCCATCATCGGCGTCTCGGAGCTCGGCTTGAAGACGACCGTGTCGCCCGCGATGAGCGCCGCGGCGACCGGGCCGCCGGAGAGCGCCAGCGGGAAGTTGAAGGGGCTGATCACCGCCCAGACGCCGTGCGGGCGGAGGACCGAGCGGGTGTGGACGGCGGCGTCGCCCAGGTTGTCCATGGGGCGGTCGTAGCCGCCGTTCTCCTCCATCGTGGCGCAGTAGTAGCGGAAGAGGTCGGCCGTCTCCTCGACCTCGCCGAGCGCCTCGAGGCGGTTCTTGCCGACCTCGATCGCCATCAGCGCGGCGTACTCCATCTGGCGCTCGCTGATCAGCTCGGCGGCGCGGCGGGCGAGGGCGACGCGCTCCTGCCAGGGCGTCCGGCGCCAGGCCGGGAAGGCGGCGCGGGCCGCGGCGATGGCGTCGCGGGCGTCCGCTCGGGTCGCTCTTGCGAACGTGCCGACGAGCGAGCCGTCGATGGGGCTCGTGTCGGTGATGACGCCGTCGCCGTCGCGGGGCGCACCGTTGACGTAGTTGGGGTAGTGGGCACCGAGCCGCCTCCGCGCCTTCTCGAGGCCGGCGTCGTAGGCGGCGTGCAGCTCCTCGTTATCGTTGCGCAACGTGGCGTAGGTGATCTTCAGCCGCGGGGCCGTGGGAGTGGTCATGGCTCGCCCGTCCTCGTCTGATCGCGGTCGGTGGTCAGGGTTGCCAGTCTACTCCGGGCCCGGCGGGGGCCGGCGAGGGTGCGCGGCCTGGGGGGCGCTCGAGCGGGGCGCGGGTCGACCCAGAGGCGGCCGCTCTCGGGTAGTGGTAGACGCCGCCGATCAGAGCGTGGCCGCGCGCCCGAACCGGGACCTGGGCCGACGATCCGAGCGTGGACGGTCGCGACCTGACCACTGGCTGGTAGCGGGCCTCGGGTCGGCCGGGGCCGTCCAGCGCCGGCCAGGGCGAACGACTCGCGATGTGGCGATCAGGCGTTCGGCGCTCCGGCAGCGCTCCGTCTGCCCTCGCGCCGCGCCATCAGTCCCTCCGGCGCCGCGCCGTCAGCCGGCCAGGGCCGCGGCGACCTCGACGATCGAGGGGGATATCGCGTCCGGCCGGCCGCCGCCGCGGGCCCGGGCAGCCGCGCGCACGGCGTCGGCGCGGGAGTGCTTGCCGGTCAGCACCAGGATCCCCCGGAACCCGGCGCGTTGCGCCCCGAAGATGTCGTTCCACAGGTCGTCGCCGACCATCGCCACCTCCCCGTGGTGGAACCGCGCGCCGCCGGCAGCGTGGACCTCGGCGGCGAGCCCGTCGAAGCCGGCGCGGAAGAAGGCGCGCGACGGCTTGCCGACGATCCGGGCGCGCCGCTCGGTGGCGAACTCGAGGCCGGCGACCATGGCGCCGGAGTCGAGCGTCCGGCCCTCGGGCGTCAACCACCAGCGGTTCTTGTGCATGGCGAGCAGGACCGCCCCGTCCATGATCAGGCGGAAGGCACGATTCAGGTTGGCGTAGGTCAACTCCTCGGTCGAGTCGCCGACGGCGACCGCATCGGCCGGCTCTCCGCGGTCGACCTCTTCGTGGCGCAGCAGCCGCAGGCCGCTCCCGTCGAACTCCGTCCGCGCGTCGGCCGAGGCGAGGACGTAGAGGCGGCCGCCCGGGAAGACGCGAGCCGCGTATGCGGCGCTCGCCGAGGCGGCCGAGACGATCCGTTCGGGCGGGATCGTCATCCCGGCGCGCGCCAGGTGGCGCGCCAGGGTCGAGCGGGACGCGAGCGAGGTGTTGGTGACGAGCCGGTACGGGATCCCGGCCGCTTCGAGCCGGACGAGCGCCTCGGGCGCGCCCCGGATCGGCTCGCCCTTGCCGACCAGCACGCCATCCATGTCGAGCAGCAGTGCGCGCACGCCGGCGAGCGTGGCGGCGAGGTCGGCGGGTGCGGCGACGCGGTCGGTGGGCCTCATCGGGGCCGCCATTCTAGGGGGCGCCGGCGCGGCCCGGCGGCCGTTCGGCGTAGACTGCGGCCCGTGAGCGGTCCCGTCGCCCTCGTCGGTGCAGGGGAGTTCCTACCCTGCATGGAGACGTTCGACCGCGAGCTGCTCGCCGCGATCGGCAAGTCACGTCCCCGCGTGGCGATCGTCCCGGCCGCGCCCACCCGCAGGAGCGAGGAGACCCTGCGCCGCTGGGCCGAGCTGGGACGCCAGCACTTCGAGGCGCTTGGCGCCGAGGTGGAGACGGTCCTCGTCCGCAGCCGGGCCGAGGCCGACGACCCGGCCAGCGCCCAGGCCGTCGGCGAAGCGGACCTGATCTACGTCTCGGGCGGCCGGCCGCACGACCTGCTCGCCGTTCTGGCCGGCAGCCAGACCTGGGAGGCGGCTCGCCGCGCCCACCAGCGCGGCGCGACCCTGGCCGGGTGCGCGGCCGGGGCGATGGTGCTGGGCGGGCGCTGCCTGGACATGCGGCGGCGGCTCGGCTGGCCGGTCCGCTGGGAGCTCGCCCTCGACGTCATCCCGGGGGCGGCGGTGACGCCGTGGTACGACGGGCTGCCGGAGCCGCTGCGCGCTTTCGTCATCCTGCAGGCCCCGCGGGACACGGTGGTGCTCGGTATCGATCGCGAGACCGCCGTCGTCGGCCGCGACGGCGCCTGGCAGGTGCGCGGCAGCGGACGCGTGACGGTCTGGCGCGGCCGGCGCCGGACGCGCCATCGGGCGGGGGACGTCATCCGCCTCTGATCGAGGGCCGCCGGGGCCGGAGCAGCGCGCCGAAGCGCTCCCCCTGCCACTGGGGGTGGCAGGGATGCCGCCATCGAGCGTGGCCCGACGGCCGAACCCCGGGTTCCGCGGCGTTCCGGAGCGTGGATCAGGTGATCGGTGCCACTGGTGGTAGCAGCGGCCGCCGGCCGCCGCGGCCCGCCCCGGGCTAAGCCGAGCAGCGTGCCGCTGGGAGTAGTACGGCCTCCTTGCCCGTGCCCGGGCGCGTCCGACCGACCGGTCAGCCTGCCCGATAGGGCTTACCCATGCGGGACGATCCGGTGCCGACGCTCCGATGCCTGGGGGATCGCGCCCCCGACGTTGACGCCGCCGTTGTCACCGTGCGAGACTGCCTCCACGGGCGGTGGGTCGGTACGAGGGCCGTGCTCGCAGATGGCGAACGGAGCGGACCTCGCATCGCCTCGGAAGAGGAGGAGCGAAGGTGTCCAGGACTGATCACCCGCGCGCGCGGTGGCTGACCCTCCTGGCGGTCGCGGGCCTGGTTGCTACGTTCGCGCCCGGCTCGGTCGTCGCGCAGGAGAAGGTCGTCTTCAAGGTCGGCCTCACCCAGACGGCCACGGAGACCGGCCTCAACCCGTTCCTTGCCACGGCGACCGCCGACTACCGGCTGATCGCCGACATCTACGACCTCCTTCTCGAGTTCGGACCCGGGCTCGAGCCGGCGCCGGGGATCGCCGAGCGCTACGAGGTGAGCGACGACGAGCTCCAGTGGACCTATCACATCCGGCAGGGCGTGAAGTGGCAGGATGGCCAGCCGCTGACCGCCGAGGACGTCCGTTTCACCTTCCAGTACTACATCGACTCCCACGATCCCGCCTACACCGGCCCGCAGGCACCGGACGGCAACGACACCGACGGCGACGGCTCGGCCGACAACGCCCTCACCCTCTTCGATAACTACCTCGACCTCGACGCCGGCCTCGAGGAGATGCGGATCGAGTCGATCGAGGCGCCCGACGCCGCCACCGTTGTCATCACGACCCGCGAGCCGCTCATCAGTCTCCAGCAGATCTACCTGCCGATCCTCCCCAAGCACATGTGGGAGCAGATCACCTTCGAGCAGGCCAACAACGAGAACGTCGAGAGCCCGATCGGCTCCGGCCCCTTCAGGATCGTCGAGTTCAACCCCGACTCCGTCATCCGGTTCGAGGCGAACAAGGACTACTGGGGCGGCGCGCCGAAGATCGACGAGCTGATCTACCAGTACTTCCAGAACGACGAAGCGCTGGTCAACGCCCTCAAGAGCGGCGAGATCGACTTCGTGACCGACGTGCCGCCGGCGCTCCTCAGCGTCGTCGAGAACGACCCGAACATCACCGTCCATCGGGCGCCCACCACCGACTTCAACGAGCTCGGCTTCAACAGCTGGGATCCCGATCCCGACCGCTTCGTCGAGGAGGGCTGTGCCGACTGCCCCAAGGGCCCCACCACCGGCTCGATGGGCGACCCCTGGCTGACGAAGCCCGAGGTGCGCGCGGCCCTGGCTGGCCTGGTCGACAAGAAGGAGCTGGTCGAGCACGCCCTGAACGGGTTCGGCACCCCGGCCGACTCGGTCGTCGGCCCGCTCAACGCCTTCTACCACTACCAGTCCGCGCCGGACGACCCGGTGAACTTCCCGCCCTACGCCGACGCGTCGGGCCGCGACGCCGCCCGCCAGCAGGCGATCAGCCGCTTCGGGGCGAAGATGGCCGAGTTCGGCTTCACCGACACCGACGGCAACGGGATCCTCAACGTCCCGGCGACCGATGAGGCCAAGGCGTTCGACCCAGCGGGCGCGGGCGCCGACTGGTCGCTCCGGCTCTTCGTCCGCGACGACGACGAGGAGGACAAGATCGCGGCCGAGCTTCTGGAGGCTTGGTTCGAGGAGGCCGGCGTCGACATCGACCGCCAGCTCGTCAAGGAGGACCCGCAGCTCTACGACGCGACCTACCCCTCGTCCACCAACGCGGACATGGACATGTATCTCTGGGGCTGGGGCCCGGATCCCGACCCGGACTTCATCCTGAGCGTCTTCGCCTGCAACCAGATCAACAACTGGCAGGACGTCAACTACTGCGACCTCGGCTACGACACGGTCTACCGGCAGACGCGCACCACCGTCGACCGTGACGCCCGGGCGATCCTGATCAAGGGGCTCCAGGACAAGGTCTTCCACGAGGCGCCCTACGTCGTCCTCTGGCACCCCGACTCGATCGAGGCCTACCGCTCCGATCGCTGGGAGGGCTTCCAGCTCCACCCGAAGGAAGGCGGCTACCTCTGGAGCAGCTGGGGCTTCGGGCAGTACAACAGCCGGACGACGGTGGGGCCGCTCGGCTCGGCCGCGACGCCGGCTCCCAGCGCCACACCAGCCCCGAGCGGGACGCCCGGCGCCGAGACCCCGGCACCGACCGCACCGCCGACCGCCGCCCCCACGGTGACGCCGGCCCCGGCTGGCGGTGGCACGGACACGACCCTGATCGCGGTCCTCATCGCCGTCGCCGTCGTGGTCGTCGGCGGGGTGCTCCTCGTCGCCCGGCGTCGGGCCGCGGAGGACGAGGAGTAGGGGACCGGCAGACACGACTGGATCCCCGCGTCGGGGCGCCGGTGACGGCGCCCCGACGCGGTTCCGGGCGCCCTGACGGATGAGCCGCGACTACCTCGCCCGCAAGCTGGCGCAGGCGGCGCTGACGATCGTCGCCATCGCCATCCTCAACTTCCTCCTCTTCCGGCTCATCCCCGGCGACCCGGTCCGCTCGCTCCTGCCGCGCAATGTCAGCACGCAGCAGAAGCAGGAGCTGCGCGAGCGGCTGGGGCTCGACCAGCCGCTCCTGCCCGGCCTCTACCAGACGCCGCAGGGGCTCCGCCTCAAGGTCGAGCAGATCCCCGACACCCTGGTCGAGAACCAGTTCGTGACCTACCTGGGGAACCTGGCCTCGCTCGAGCTGGGCCGCTCGTTCTTCGAACGCAAGGCGGTCCTCGACGTCATCGCCGACCGCTTCTGGCCGACCGTCATCCTGGTGATCTCGGCCGAGGCGCTGGCGCTCCTGCTGGGGATCCTGATCGGCATCCGCGCCGGCTGGAAACGCGGCGGCCCGTTCGACATCCTGACGATCAACCCGGCGCTCGTCCTCTACGCCGTCCCGCTCTTCTGGCTGGCCATGCTCCTCCTCTTCTTCCTGGCCACGCCGAACGGGATCCCCGTCTTCCCCAGCCAGCAGATGACGACCCCGGGCCGCCAGTTCGCCGGTCCGCTGGAGGCGATCCCGGACGTCCTCGCCCACCTCGTCCTGCCGGCGTTCTCGCTGGCGCTCGGCCTCTTCGCCGGCTACGCGCTGATCATGCGTTCCTCGATCATCGACGTGCTGGGGGAGGACTACATCACCACGGCGCGCGCCAAGGGACTCAGGGAGAACGACGTCCTGCGCCGCCACGCCATCCCCAACGCCCTCCTGCCGACGGTGACGCTGGTGGCCCTGACGTTCGGCTACGTGCTGGGCGGCGCGATCGGCGTCGAGCAGGTCTTCAGCTGGCCGGGGATGGGAACGCTGATCGTCCGCTCGGTGACCCAGAAGGACTTCCCGGTCCTCCAAGGGCTCTTCCTGCTGATCACGATCAGCGTCGTGCTTGCCAACCTGGTCGCCAACCTGCTCTACGCGGTCCTCGACCCGCGGGTCCGGCGATGAACCTGCTGAGCTCCTGGCGCCGCCGTGCCGCAGGCTTCTGGCGCCTCTTCCGGCGGAGCCGCCAGGGGCTGGTCGGGCTCGGCATCCTCTCGGTCTTCATCCTGGTCGCGCTCGTCGGGCCGGAGCTGGTCGGCCGGGTGGACCGCGCCGGGACGTTCGACCAGATGCTCGACCCCTCGGGCGGCCACATCTTCGGTACCGACCGCGCCGGCCGGGACCTCTTCAAGGTGTGGGTCCACGGTACGAGGATCAGCATCGCGGTCGGCATCATCGCCAGCCTCATCACCATGGTGATCGGGGCCGCCGTCGGCATCGTCTCCGGCTTCATCGGCGGGCGCGTCGACACCGCCCTGACGGCGCTCTCGAACTTCTTCTACGTCCTGCCCACGCTCGTCCTGGCGATCGTGCTGGCGACGATCCTGGGCCCCAGCCTCCTCAACGTGATCATGGTCATCGCCATCACATCGTGGCCGGGCACGGCGCTGATCATCCGCTCCCAGACGCTCTCGATCAAGGAGCGGATGTTCGTGGACCGCGCGCGCGCCTACGGCGCGGGGAACGTCCGGCTGATGACCCGGCACGTGCTGCCCAACGTCTTCGGGCTGATCCTGGCCAACACCACGCTCACCATCGCGGCGGCGATCTTCCTCGAGACCACGCTCTCGTTCCTGGGCGTCGGCGACAAGAACACCTTTTCCTGGGGGCGCGTCCTCGAGGAGTCCTTCGCGGCCGGCGCCCTGACCCTCGGCAAGTGGGCCTGGTTCGTCCCACCGGGCCTCGGCGTCGTCCTGGTCGTGCTCGCCTTCACCCTCGTCGGGGGCGCCTTCGACGAGATCCTCGACCCCCGCCTGCGGGCGCGCGAGGCCGGCCGCGCCGAGGAGCCGCCCGAAGCGGTCGCCGGCGCGGTGGTGGGGACGTAGCGCGATGGCGCTCCTCGAGATCCGCGATCTCGTCGTCCACTTCCGCATCCGGGGTGGCGTCGTCCGAGCGGTGGAGGGGATCAGCTTCGATGTCGAGACCGGCGAGGCGGTCGGGCTGGTCGGCGAGTCGGGCTGCGGCAAGACGACGACGGTGCTGGCCATCAACCGGCTCCTGCCGCCCAACGGGCGGATCGTCTCGGGCTCGATCCGGCTCGACGGCGAGGAGCTGACGGCGCTCAGGCGCGGCGCCTTCCGGCGCAAGCGCTGGAAGGAGATGAGCGTCATCTTCCAGGGCGCCATGAACTCGCTCAACCCGGTCCTGCGCGTGGGCGACCAGGTGCGCGAGCCGATCCTCCTGCACGAGCCGGGCGTCACCCGCAGGGAGGCGAACCGGCGCGTCTCGGAGCTCTTCGAGCTGGTCGGCATCAACCCGGCGCGCAAGAAGCAGTACCCGCACGAGTTCAGCGGCGGGATGCGCCAGCGGGTCATGATCGCCATGGCCCTGGCCAACCGGCCCCGCCTCGTCTTCGGCGACGAACCGACGACCGCCCTCGACGTCATGGTCCAGGCCCAGATCCTGGAGCTGCTGGAGCGGCTCCGTCGAGAGTTCGGCCTGGCCATGGTGCTGATCACCCACGACCTCTCGGTCGTCGCCGAGACGTGCGAGCGGGCGGTCGTCATGTACGCCGGGCAACTCGTCGAGACGGGGCCGATGGAGCTCCTCCACGACCGCCCCCTCCACCCCTACACGCTCCGGCTGATGCGTTCGGTGCCTGACGTCGAGGGGCCGCGCGACCTGGGCGCCGGGATCCCCGGCCAGCCGCCCGACCTGGCCGCGCCGCCGTCGGGCTGCCGCTTCCACCCGCGCTGCGACCACGCCGTGGCGGCCTGCCTCGCCGCCTTCCCGCCGGGGCGGAGCTTCGGAACGGGCCATCGTGTCGCCTGCCACGCGGTGAGCGACGAGGGGCGTCTCCGCGCCCCGTCCGAGCTGCCGCTTCTCTCCGGGGCGGCGGTGGTGCTGGCGGCCGAGGAGAGCGGCGCCGAGCTGGCGATGCTCGACCACCCCGACGACCCACCGGGCGTGGAGGGCGCGGCGTGATCGAGCTCCACGGCGTGCGCGTCCACTTCCCGCTCCGCCAGGGCCTCTTCGAGGCGTTCCGCGGCAGGCCGCGCGGTGCGGTCCGCGCCGTCGACGGGGTCGACCTCCGCGTCGGGGCGAGCGAGGTCGTCGCTCTCGTCGGTGAGTCGGGTTGCGGCAAGACGACGACCGGGCGGGCGCTCGTGCGCCTCGCACCGATCACGGCGGGGCGCGTCGTGCTCGACGGCGAAGACGTGACGAACCTCGGCGGGGCCGCCCTGCGGGCCTACCGGCGCCGCGTGCAGATCATCTTCCAGGACCCCTACGAGAGCCTCAACCCGAAGCAGACGGTCCACGACATCGTGGCCGAGCCGCTCGAGGTGCACGGCCTGGCCCGTGGCGCCGAGCGCGAGGAGCGGGTCGGTCGCGCCCTCGAGGACGCCGGGCTCCGACCGGCGGGCGCCTACCGGGGGCGCTACCCCCACGAGCTGTCGGGCGGCCAGCGCCAGCGCGTCGCGATCGCCGCGGCCATGGTCCTGGAGCCCGCCTTCGTGGTGGCCGACGAGCCGGTCAGCATGCTCGACGTCTCGATCCGGACCGGCATCCTCAAGGTGATGCTCGACCTGCGCGAGAGCCGCGGCGTCGGCTACGTCTTCATCACCCACGACCTCTCGCTCGCCTGGCTGATCGCCGACCGGATCGCCGTCATGTACCTCGGGACGATCGTGGAGGAGGGCCCGGCCGCGCAGCTGGTCGCGTCGCCGGCGCACCCCTACACCCAGGCGCTCCTCTCGGTCATGCCCTCGCCCGATCCGAAGCGCCGCCGCCGCCGGACGATCCTGGCCGGTGAGACGCCCGACGCCTCGCGCATCCCACCGGGCTGTCGCTTCCACCCGCGCTGCCCGCTCGCCTTCGAGCGCTGCCGCACCGAGGAGCCGCCGTTCTTCGAGGTCGGCCCGGGACAGCGCGCAGCCTGCTGGCTCGTCGAGAGCGGCCGGGCGCTGCCGGTGGTGGGGACCACCGCCGCCGCGGGAACGGCGGCGGCGCCGCCGGCGGCGACCGCCGAACCCTGAGGGACCGGGACGGCGGCCCCGGCGGGGTGTCAGGCCGTCTGGACCAGCCGGAAGCAGTCGGAGCAGTAGACCGGCTTGTCCATGCGCGGCTTGAAGGGCACCTGCGCGGCGTTTCCGCAGCGCGAGCAGATCACCGCGAAGTACTCGCGCGCCGGGCGATCATCGCCGCGCTCGTAGCCGCGCGGTCCGCCGATGGAGCGGACGTCGTAGCCCGACGTCTCGCGAGAGGCGCGGCGGCTGGCGCGGCAGCTCGGGCAGCGCTTCGGATCGGAGGCGAACCCCTTCTGGGTGTAGAACTCCTGGTCGGCGGCCGAATGGATGAAATCGATGCCGCAGTCGAGGCAGCTCAGGGTCCGGTCGAGATAGGTCACGCGTCAGGCCTCCCAGGGGCAGCGTTGGCTGGACGTCGCCGCCGCGAGTGCCAGCAGGGAACGAGAGCTGGGGCGGGGCGGTGGCGGGAGGCCGGGCGCCGCGACCCTGGTGCGGAAGGACCCTGCGAGGCGCACCGGTGGCGCCGGACAGCGTACCACGGCGTCCCGCGCCTGTCGCCGCGCCTGTCGCCGCGCCGGCCGACGCGCCGCGGGGGCGACGTCAACCCTGACGGGCAGGGTCGCCGCGACCCGCGGCGGCGAGGATGCTCAAGGGTTCCACGATTTGCGTCGCAGGTGTGCCGGACTAGGTGGCACAATAGCCGGCGAGGCTCGACCTGCGAGCGAGGTCCACAGGGGGCGCCTCGCTCGCGCGTCGGTCCGGCCCAGCCCGTCTGCGCGCACGGCACCTGCCGCACCGAAGCCGGAGAAGACCGAAGCCGACGATGCTCCGCCTCCTCCACACCGCCGACGTCCACCTCGGGGCCCGATACCGCGACCTCGGATCGGTCGCTGTCACGCAGCGGGAGCGCCAGATGGCGGCTTTCCGCGCGACGGTCGAGCTCGCTCTCGCCGAGCGCGTCGACCTCTTCGTCGTGGCCGGCGACCTCTTCGACTCGAACACGCAGCCGGCCCGCTCGGTCCACGCCGTCGCCGCCGAACTGAAGCGCCTCGCCGACGCCGGCGTGCGCGTGGCCCTGTTGCCGGGCACTCACGACGTCTTCGATCCGTCCTCGATCTACCGTGCCTATGACCTGCCCGCGCTGGCCGGCCACGCCGCCGACGACGCCGTCGTGCTCCTGACGCCGGAGCGGTCGAGCGTCCACTACCCCACACTCGATCTCACCGTACATGGCCGCTGCTTCGCCACGAAGCGCGCCCCGCGCAGCCCGCTGGCCGACTTCGACGCGCGCGCCGACGGTTCGGGCCAGTGGCAGGTCGGCGTCATCCACGGCTCGCTCCGGATCCCCGAGAAGACCGAGCACGACGAGGTCGTCTTCA
>MGMJ01000074.1 GCA_001794945.1 Chloroflexi bacterium GWC2_73_18 | reverse complement strand
GCCCGCCTCGGCCACCCACTCGGCGCGCCGGCGGGCCGACTCGCCGAGCGGGTTGCCCTGCCGCTGCAGGCTCTCGAAGGCGCGCGCCAGCTCGTCGGGCACCTTCCCCTCCAGGACCGCCTGCTCGCGGATGGCGGGCATGAAGTCGATCGGGTTGACCTCCTTGGGGCAGACCCGGTAACAGTTGCCGCAGGTGGTGCACAGCCACAGGTCCGGATCGTCGACCAGGCGGTTGCCGCGCAGCACCTTGACGTGGAGCTTGCGCGGCCCGTAGCTCCCCACGTGCTGCACGGGGCAGACCGGCACGCACTTGCCGCACTGGTAGCAGTTGCGCAGCGAGCCGCCGCCGGCGAGGCCGGTCACCCAGTCCATCGCCTCGGTCGGGTAGTCGGTGATGGAGCGCTCGGCGAACATGCGGTTCCACTGCCCGGAGACGTCGATCCCGTCGACGACCGCCTGCTCCAGCTCGATGACCCGGTCGACCTTGATCGGCTGGCTCACGCCGCGACCCCCTCGAGCCGGTAGACGCCCAGCAGCCGGCGCACCAGGTCGGGCAGCCGGGGGATGACGCGGGTGAACTCCTGGGTCATGCGCAGCCGCGTCACGGTGTAGAGGTAGACGCCGTAGATGGCGGCGAGGTAGACGTCGACGGCGAAGGGGCTGCTCCGCATCCGCGTGAAGCCGAGCTCGTCGGCGGTCGCCATGACGGCCCGCGTCGCCACGCCGATCCGCCCGTAGATCGCGCCGGCGCCCGGCCCCTCCAGCGCGACGCTGTCCACGAGAACGAGGGGGAGCGCCCCGGTCCGCGTCTCGGGGTCCCACATCCAGCGGGCCCAGAGCCAGTGACGCTCCGGGTCGGAGAAGTGGAGGCACTCCCCGGCGAACTCGCGCCGGAGCGGCGCCTCGAGCGCGGCGAACCGCTCGTCGAAGGCCCCGAAACGCGCCTCGACCGGTCCTTCGCCGTGGAGCAGCTCGCCGATCGCCGCGGCGAGCGCCGGCGCCCCGGCCCGGACCAGGATCGCGTCGGCCCGCCGTCGCGTGGCGAAGCAGCGGTCGAGGATCGGCCGCACCGCCTCCGCGTTGCCGCGCCGCAGGGCGGTCTCGGTGAGGAAGGGGGCGAGGATCGCGCGCTTGCCCTCCAGCAGTCCCGCCACCGCGCCGATCTCGCCCTCGTCGATCCTTATCAGCGCCTCGCGCATGAACTCGACCGCGCTCGGCGCGTCGACGACGGCGGCGCCGGCCCTCATCGCCCCACCCTCGGGCCCGCCGCCTGTGCCCGCCATCACGCGCCGGCGGTAGCGGCCGCCGGCCGGGCGCTGCGGATCACCCCGAGGGCCCGGGCGGCGGCGGCGCCGGCCGTCCCCATCGTGTCCTCGAGGTCGCGCGGGCCGGCCGCGGCACCGGCGACGTAGATCCCCGGCACGCTGGTGGAGATCGGGTCCATCGGCTCGCCGGGCGCCGCGATGAAGCCGTACCTGTTCTGCTCCAGGCCGAGGATGCCGGCGATCTCGCGCGTGCCGCGGGAGGGCTCCATGCCCACCGAGAGGACGATCACGTCCATCAGTACCTCGAGCGGGCGCCCCATGGTGGTGTCCTCGCCCTTCATCAGGAGCCGGTCGCCCTTGCCCACGATCTCGGTCACGATGCCGCGGATGTAGTTGACGTTGTACTGCTCCTGGGCCGGCCAGTAGATCTGGTTCTCCCAGTAGCCGTACATGCGCATGTCGATGTAGAAGATGTAGACCTTGCAGTCGGGCAGGAGGCGGCGGATCTCGATCGCCTCCTTGGAGGCGACGCCGCAGCAGACCTTCGAGCAGTACTCGTTGCCGATCCGCCGGTCGCGCGAGCCGACGCACTGGATGAAGGCGACGCTGCGCGGCGGCTCCCCGGTCGAGGGCCGCACGAAGCGGTGCTCCTTGAGCATCTTCTCGGCATCGGGCAGCGTGATCACGTCGGGGAACTCGTAGTACCCGTACATCTGCGTCTCGCGCCCCGGGTCGAAGTGGGTGAAGCCGGTCGCCACCACCACGGCACCGGCGCCGACCTCCCGGCCCGCGCCGTCCGGGCCGCTCACCGTCACCGTGAAGTCGCCGACCGAGCCGCGGCAGGCGGTCACCGTGGAGCCGAGGAGGACCTCCACCTCCGGTCGCCCGACGCCGGCGCGGAGCCGGTCAAGCGCCTCCTGCGCCGAGCCGAGATGCGGCGTCAACGCCGCGTAGTTCGCCTCGTCGGGCGTGCCGCCGAGGACCTCGCGCCGCTCCACCAGGACGACCCGCCCACCGAGGTCGGCCACGGCGCGGGCCGCTTCGAGTCCGGCGGGACCGCCGCCCACGATCAGGACCGTTTCAGGCATCGGCGTCCTCCCAGGTGAGGAACTGCTTCTCGCCGCTCTTGAGCCGCTCGAGGTCGTCCTCGAACTCGCGCCAGCGTTCGCGCCAGTCGATCCCCATCTTCTCGAGCAGCGGCCGGTAGTCGGTGTTGTGCCAGTGGAGCTGGCAGACGCGATAGGGGTGGGCGCCCATCGCCAGGGCGGCGAACTGCGACTCGCTCATGACCGGGACGCCGACCTTGCGGTCGTGGGCGCGCGCCGCGAACTGGCTCTGGTCGAGGGTGGTGACGCAGCCGGTGTCGTGGGTCAGCACGACGTCGGGGTCGGCCTCCTCGCGCATCACCTCGATCTTGCGCAGGGTGGCGAAGGAACGGGTGAAGTCCCGCTGCACCAGGATGTGGCGGAAGCCGAAGCCACAGCAGTCGTACCACGTCGAGTAGTCCTTCAGGTTCGCGCCGAGCGCGGTGACGACGGCCGAGACGACCGCCGTGCGCTGGCCGCCGTAGACGTCGGGGTCGTAGATGGCATCCTCCACGACCAGCTTGTGGTAGTGGCAGGCCGGATGGACGGTCACGTCGATGTTCGACAGGTCGAGCACCCTGCGCCTGGCGAACTCGTCGCGCATGGCGTAGACCCACTCGGAGTAGTGGACGATCTCCTCGGGCATGACGAAGGGCCGGCCGAGCCTGTCGCAGATGCGGCGCACCTCATCGCGCAGGTCGGCGTGCGCGACCAGCTGCTCGCGCACCTCCTTGTAGTGCCCGTAGCTGGTGCCGCAGTGGATCTGCGGGAAGTAGCCGCTCTCGTAGGCGGCTCCGAAGTTGCGCATCGCCACGGCCGCCTGCGCCCCGACGTTGGAGGTGGCCGAGGCGTAGTAGTTCCAGGCGGTACAGGAGGTCTGGTCCCTGGGGTCGTCGTAGTCGAGCCCGAGGGCACGGTGGAGCCAGAAGATCGAGGTCGAGTAGCCGGGGATGTGGCCGCATTGGCCGCAGGACTTGTGGTGCCAGGTGTGGCCGACCGGGATCTTCTTGATGCGGCCGTACTTGGTCGTCACGGGCAGCCACGGCTCGGGCACGCGCTGGACGATCCACTCGCCCTTCGCCTCGAGCTCGAAGACCTTCTCGCGGATGTCCTCGGTCGGTGGCGTCTGCGGGCCCTGCACGTGGCGAGCCAGCTGGCGGGCCTCCAGGACGTTCAGCGGGATCGGCATCGTCGGGCCTCCTCGGGTGAGTCAGTCGGCCGCGTAGCCGGCGTCTTCGAGCAGCTCTTCCATGACGTCCACGAGGATCATGTGGAGGCCCGCGTCGACCTCCTTGATCATGTCCATGACCCCCGTCATGTGCCAGATCAGGTAGAGCTCGGTGAGCGTCCTGTCGGTCACCTCCCAGGCGGTCGAGGTCGTGTGGAGCGTCTCGGGTGGGAGGGCGCGCCGCCAGAGCAGGAGGTTCTCGCTGATCTCCGCGACGTGAGGGCCCCAGTCGGGGAAGGCGTTCGGCTGGAGCATGTCGGGGGAGACCTGCGTGCCGGTCGACATGATCTTGTAGACGACGCGCCCGTACCCCTCGAGCGCCTGGCGCGCCGAGGCGAGGCCGTTGTTGATGGCGACCTCCCGCATGATCGTGATGAGGCCGCCCGGGTTGTTGCCGCGTGGGCAGCGCAGGCAGGAGAAGCACTGCGAGCAATTCCAGATGTCGTCGTTGAGCTGCTCGTAGAAGATGCCCAGGTCCTCGCGCGCGGCCGCCTGGGCGATCTTCCGGGGGGAGAAGTCGTAGAAGCGGGCCGACGGGCAGGCGGCGACGCAGATGCCGCACTCGTAGCAGCCGTAGAGCGTGTCCCTGAAACGGAGGTCGGCCTTGACCTCGTCGAAGAGCCGCTGCTTGGTCTCGACCGGGACGTCCGCGTAGCGGGCCTGCAGGGTCACGGCCGCATCGCTCCCTCCCCGTCGCGCATCTAGAAGCAGATCACCTGGTCGGCGTCGAGGGCCATGTCGTTGAAGGCCGCGCCGCCGATCATCTGCACGCCGTCGATCAGGTCCTCCCGCGTCAGGCCGTGCAGGTCGAGGCTCGGCTGGCAGACGTAGAACTTGACGCCCATCTCCAGGGCCTGGTCGATGAAGCGCCTCAGCGGCGCACCCTTCCCCTCGTACTTGGGGACGATGAGCGTCTCGGCCACGCCCTTCCGTAGCAGCGTTGGCCCGTTCACGGTGAAGTAGATGCCGACCTCGACGTCCATCGCCGCGGCGGTGGTGGCGAGGTAGATCGGCGTGGCGCTGCGCTCGGGCGTGCTCACCCCACCCGTGTGCACGTAGAGGATGCGAGCCATCGCGGGCGCTCCTCAGGGCCGGGGCAGCACGCGCCAGCTCATGCCTTCTGGATCCAGAAGCGCATCACCTTGCCGACCTGGTCCTGGGCGAGCAGGGCGTTGCCGGTCTGCCTGCTCCAGGCGGCCACGTCGGGGATGGCGCCCGGGTCCGTCGCCTCCATCAGGATCACCTGCTTCGACCCCATCTCCTTGACCGCCCGCGAGAGCTTGACGATCGGCATGGGGCAGAGGAGGCCCTTGGTGTCGAGGGTCCGGTCGGGGGAAGGCGTCTCGGTCATCTGACCCTCCAGTGGTTCGCCGGCGGATGATGCCGCCTCGCCCACACACCATACCCCGCCGCCGCCAGGCCGGCCACCCATCGCCTGCGCAGCGGCCATTCAGGTATGTTGATGAGCCTATATACTCCTCGCCAGTCGCGGTGTCAAACCGCGCGGGTGGTGAGGGAGACGGGGCCGCGTGACGAGCTTCTCCCAGGTCATCGACCAGACCTCGTGCGTCGGGTGTCGCCGTCGGCGCGACCGATCGCGCGCGCGGGCGCGTCGCTAACGGCCATGCAGCCGGCTGCGGCCTCGCCCGTCACGATCGACCCCGCGATCCTGGAGCGCGCCGCCCGAATCATCCGCGTGCTGGGCCACCCGCTCCGGCTCCGCCTCCTGGAGGCGCTCGAGGCCGGCGAGCTCTGCGTCGCCGACCTGCAGGAGCTGACCCGCACCAACCAGGCGGTCGTCAGCCAGCACCTCGGCGTCCTGCGAGCGCACGGTGTCGTCGACGCGCGACGTGACGGCCCGCGCGTCTTCTACCGGATCGTCGAGCCGAAGGTCTCGCGCATCCTCGCCTGCATCCGCGAGTGCGATCTGCCCGACCTGATCGGGCTCGGCGGCGATGGCTTCGGCGCCCTCCCTGACCTTCCCGACCTGGCCGATCTCACCCCGGTCGACGGCGACGGCCACGGGTGAGCCGGCGCCGGCCGGAGCCGGGTCGCGCGTCGTGGCATGAGCGATCTCCACCGCCTCGCCGCCCAGCTGGCGCTCATCCTCGCCGCGCTCCTGGTCGGCTGGTCGCTCGCGCTGCTCGCGCTGCGTCGCAGGCCCGGCGGGCTCTTCGCGGGGAACGCGGCCTGGACGGGGCTGGCGATCCTTGCCGCCGCGGGGGTCGGCCTCGTCATGCTGCTCCAGGGCGATTCGCCGGCCGACGGGCTCCATGTGCTCTACGGCGTGCTCGCGGCGGGCGTGCTCCCGGCGACGCTGCTGACGATGGAGGGCCGGCCGCCGCAGCAGCGGGCGACGGTCCTCGCCGTCGGCGCGGTGGTACTCCTCATCCTCCTCCTGCGGCTCTTCCAGACCGGCTGATGAGCGGGCCATCGGGACGGCCGGTGGACGGGGTCCTGGGACGTGCCCGGGGCCTGGCCACGCACCCCTGGCTGCCGCTGGCGGTCGCCTGGTTCCTCCTGATCGCCCTCGGCACCCGCCACGACCCCATGGTCGCGCTGCTGGCCGTGCTCGGCTTCGGCGGCGCCTTCGTCTCGTCGCTGGTCGGCATCGGCGGCGGGATCGTGATCATCCCGCTGCTCCTCTTCGCCCCGCCGCTGCTCGGGCTGCCGGAACTCGGCATCAAGACGGTCTCGGGGATCGCCGTCGCCCAGGTCGCCTCGGCAGCGGTCGCCGGCGCGCTCGGCCACCTGCACCACGGCCAGGTCGACCGGACCCTCCTCGTCCTGCTCGGCGCGAGCATGACCGCGACCTCGCTCGTCGCCGCGCTCGTCTCGGCCGCCATCCCTGCCGACGTCGTGACGGCCGTCTTCGCCACCATGGCGTTGGCCGGGGCGGCGCTCCTGCTCTGGTTGCGTGCGCCGGCGACGGCCGAGACGCTCCGGCCGCTCGGCGGCCGCGACCGGGTCGTGGCGGTGAGCGGCGGGGGGCTGATCGGGATCCTCGTCGGCATCGTCGGTTCGGGGAACTTCTTCCTCGTGCCGCTGATGCTCTACGTCCTGCGCGTGCCGATGCGGATCGCCGCCGGCACCTCGCTCTCGATCATCGCCTTCGCCGGTCTCGCCGGCCTCGCCGGGAAGGCGCTCACCGGCCAGGTCGACTGGCTCCTCGCCCTGGGGCTCGTCGTCGCCGCCCTGCCCGGCGGTCGGCTCGGCTCGTCGATCTCGCGGCGCGTGCGGGTCGACCGGCTGGCCGTACTGCTCGGGTCGCTGGTCGGCCTCGTCGCCATCCGGCTCTGGATCGACCTGCTGACGTGAGCCGGCCGCCCGCCGAAACGAGCCGGGCGGCGGCTCAGCGACCGGTGGCGCCGGCCTCCACGACGGCGCCGAGCTCCATCCCCTCGCGAACCACCTGGTAGGCGATCAGCAGCTGCGTCAGCGCCAGCGGGTCGGAGTGGCGCACCACCGTCCCGTCCATGTAGCGGCCGATCTCCTCGGGGCGGAGGTGCCGGTGGGTCTCCATGTGCGCCCAGATCCGCCCGTCCAGCTCGCTCGCCTTCTCCGGCGAGACGGTGCCGTCGATCTCGAGCGTCGTCGCCCGCCCGTGGAGCGGCCGCGCCTCGGCCGCCGCGTCGGCGATCCGGATCGCCGGGTGGGCGCCGTCGGCGCCGGCGGCCAGGACGTCGTCGAGGTCGAGGCGGGGCAGGCGCTCGTGCAGGTGGATCCGCACGTTGAGGTGCGCGTCGTCGTGCTCCACCGCGGTCCCCGGACGGAAGTAGCCGGCCGGAGGATGGAACTGGACGACGAGGTCGGCGAACGCCTTCTGCGGGGCGATGTAGCGCAGGTAGTCGCCGCGCCGCTCGACGATCTGGCGGATCACCTCCGGCACGCTGTAGCCGCGCTGGGTGCAGTCGCGCTTCACCTTCCAGGCCCACTTCAGCTCTTCCTGCGGGTCGAGCCAGATACGCACGTCGAAGGCGGCCCGCATCCGTGCGTCGAAGAGCGGGAAGAGGCCGCGGATCACCACGATCTCGCGGGGCGTCACCCGCTCGGCGGGACCGAAGGTGCCGTCGGCGTGGTCGTAGGTCGGCTTCTCGATCGTCTCGCCGGCGCGCAGCCGGAGCGCGTGCTCGGTCATCAGCTCGACGTGGTTCGCCGCGGGATCGAGGGCGGTGACGCCCGCCCGCTTGCGGCCGGCCCGGTCGAGCGAGTGGTAGTCGTCGAGCGAGATGGTGGTGATGTGCTCGGCGCCGAAGAGGCGGTAGAGGCCCGACACGAGCGTCGTCTTGCCGGAGCCGCTGTCGCCGCCGACGGCGACCATGATGGGGCGCTGGGCGGTCATCGTCGGTCTCCCTAGAACCGCACGCTCGACCAGAGTTCGAGCGCCTCGCGCAGCTCCCGCGAGCGACGCGCGGCGGCCTCGAGCGTCTCGCCGATGGCGACCGCCTCGACCGCGGCGCGGACGGCGGCCGCCCCGGCGCGGCTGCCGCCGGGATGCCCGTGCACGCCCCCGCCGAAGAGGTAGAAGGCGTCCTGCCCGAAGATCGCGTCGAGCTGCGGGACGTGCCCGGGGTGCAGCCCGCCGGACGAGACCGGGACGACCGGCCGCAGCTTCGCCCATCCCTGGTCGAAGTGCGTGTCCCCTCCGGCCGGAGCGGCGGCGTCGGTGAGCATGCGCCGCCGCTCGGCCATCGCCGCCGGCGAGCCCTCCAGCTTGCCGACCCCCGTCCCGACGTGGAGGTGGTCGACGCCGAGCAGGCGGGCCCATTTGGCGATCACCAGGAAGTCGACGCCGTGGTCGGGGTGGCGGTCGAGCACCGCGTGCATGGCGCGGTGGGCGTGGAGCGCCAGTCCCAGCCGCTCGGTCGCGTGCCGCAGGCTCGCGGTCGCCGCGAAGCCGACCGTCACGAAGTCGACCATGATGAAGCGGCCGCCCTCGCGGGCGACGAGATCCGTCCGGCGCAGCATCTCCTCGGTGTCGGCGGCGGTCACGTTGGCCCAGTAGCCCTTCCGCTCGCCGGTCTCCTCCTCGGCCCGGCGCACCCGCTCCAGGGTGCGCGGGATCCGCTCGTCGAACGGCGACCAGGGTTGGCTGTTGAGGTTCTCGTCGTCCTTGATCGTGTCGATCCCGCCGCGCAGCGTCTCGTAGGCGCGCTCGGCGTGCTCGGCGGGGGAGAGGCCGAGCTTCGGCTTGATCGTCGAACCGGTGAGGGCGCGGCCGTGAACGCCCAGCTTGCCGCGCACGCCCTCGATCCCGTAGGCGGGGCCGGGGAAGGTCGCCACCAGCGCCTCGGGGATACGCATGTCGAGGAGCTTGAGGGCGTCGACCGCCTTGAAGCCGAAGACGTTGCCGACGACGCTCGAGAGGATGTTGGGGATGCTCCCCGTCTCGAACAGTCCCCACGGGTAGGCGATGAGGGCGACCGACCCGTCGATCCGGTAGACGCGCGCCCGCAGGGAATAGGCGAGCCCCCGGTCGACCTCGTCGACCTCGGTCCAGGTGCCGGTCGAGGACTCCGCGGCGACCGCGGCGGCCGCCTCGTCCATGGGGACGTCCGGGCGCGGCGTGATCTTGAAGGCGCACAGCAGGTCCGTTGCGACCGGCACGTAGCCCAGGTCGAGGTAGAGCTCGCGGTAGGGGTGGACGCCGGGGGTGCGCGCCTGTGCGCCGGGGACGCTGGTCGAGACGGTGCTGGTCATCGGCGTCGATCGTTCCTTCTGGCATCCAACGTGTGCCCGAGCGGGCTTCGCTGGGGTCGCCTCGATTCAAGCGGAACGACGACATGCCGTCCAATACATGATAGGCTCATGTCACATGTACGATCCTTCATCTGACCGTCCGGGCACGGCCCGGCGGCGCGGGTCGGAATGGAACCTCCACCGCCTGCGCATCTTCTGGACCGTGTCCCGCCACCTCAGCTTCACGCGGGCGGCGCAGGAGCTCTTCGTGGCGCAGCCTGCCGTCTCCCACCAGGTGAAGGCGCTCGAGCGGGAGCTTGGCGTCGTCCTCTTCGAGCGCGCCGGCCGCACCATCGCCCTGACCGATGCCGGGCGCGTGCTGGCCGCCTCCTGTGACGAGATCTTCGCCCTGCTCGAGGAGAGCGCGACCCTCCTCTCGGACCTGCGCGAGGGGGCGCACGGCTGGGTCGACATCGCCGCCGACACGACCTCGGGCACCTATGTCGTGCCGCCGGCGCTGGGCGCCTTCCACCGCACCTACCCGGCGATCGAGATCACCCTCCACGTGGAGAACCGCGCCGGCGTGCAGCGCCGCCTCACCGGGCGCGCCTGCGACCTGGCGGTCATGGCCAGTCCGCCGCGCGAGGTCGGCTGCGAGGTGGCGCCGTTCCTGCCCGATCGTCTCGTCGTCGTCGCCGCGCCCGACCATCCGCTGGTCGGCGTGCCGGGGATCGTCCCCGAGGCGCTCGCGGGGGAGCGGTTCGTGCTGCGGGAGCGCGGCTCCGGGACCCGTGCCGCGACCGAGCGGTTCTTCGCCAAGCGCGGGCTGAGGCTGAACGCGCGGATGGAGCTCGGCAGCAGCGGGGCGATCGAGCAGGCGGTCGCGGCCGGGCTCGGGCTCGCCGTCGTCTCGCGCTGGGCGATCGATCTCGACCTGCAGGTCGGCCGGCTGGCCATCCTCGACGTCGCCGGCTTCCCGCTCGAGCGCCGCTGGTCGCTCGTCCACCTCCGCTCGCGGCGCCTCTCGCCGGCAGCCCGGCTCTGCTGGCAGTTCCTGGCCGACCATGCCAGGGAGTACCCGGTCGAGGCGGCCAGCTCCTCCTCGGCCATCTGGAGGGCGTCCCCAGGAAGCCCGGAAACCCGAAAGTGAAGTGGTTCCCCTAGTCGGCGTGCGGGCCGAGGCGCTCGAGGCCACCGTCGAGATGGGGACCGGACGGGCGGCCACTGCCGGTCACGCGCCGACGATCGTGCAACGCGTCCGTGACGGCGCGGCGGTAGCATCCCCGGAGACCCTCCGATGACCGATCCGATCGAACACTCCGCCGAAGCCCGTCCGGTCTGCGGCGAGCAGCGCCAGGCGGTCACCGGTTTCCCGTCGATCCACACCACGGGACCGCAGCCCTTCGGGGAGCTCTTCGGCGTCGTCGAGCCGCACGACGAGAGCGCCCGGCGGATCGCCTGCCTCGCCTGCGGCGCCGAGTGGCGTGACCTCGAGGCGTTCCGTGCGGCGCGCGAGGGACGCCCGCAGCCCGGCCGGGCTGGCAGGCACCGCCGCCGGTAGCGCAGCGGATTCCCGGTCCTCGATGGGCGCGCTGGCCGTGGCACGGTCGATCGGCGGACTGGCGTACCGCGCCGCGGGCCTGGCGCTCCTGTTCGCGGCCGCCATGCTCTGGCGGCTCTCCGACCACGTCATCCGGTTCCGCACCGTCTCCCTCGAAGCGCGCCGCGCCGACGACCCGTCTCTCGACCCGGTCGCCCTCGGGCTCGGCTTCGAGGAGATCACGTTCGAGGCACGGGAGCGGCGTGACCCGGGGAGCGGCGGAACCCTGACCCTGCGCGGCTGGTTCTTCCCCGGCGCCGCTCCGGGCGCCCCCGCCGTCATCGCCGTCCACGGCATGGGCGACAACCGCGTCGGGGTGCTGCCCGAGGTGGTCATGCTCGTCCGCGCGGGGTACGCCGTGTTCGCCTTCGATCTCCGCTACCACGGCCGCTCGGGGGGACGTTTCTGCACGTGGGGCTACTTCGAGCGCCACGACGTCTCGGCCGCCATCGACGAGCTCGCGCGTCGCGGGAAGATCGACGCGGACCGGGTCGGGGTGATTGGCGGTTCGCTCGGGGCGGCGATCGCCATCCAGGCTGCGACGGTCGAGCCGCGCATCCGAGCCGTCGTCGCCGATTCCGCCTATGCTGACTTCCGGGCGCTCCTGTTGGTCCACGGCGCCCGGCGCTACCCGGCCTTTCGCCTGCTGCCGGCCCGCGCACGCGAGGCGCTCGCCGATGCCGTCCTCGCCGTCGCCGGCCTCCGCGCCGGCTTCGACCCGCGGGACGTCGCCCCGCTGAAGGCGATCCGACGCGTCGGCGTCCCGACACTCGTCCTCCACTGTGCCGACGACGCAGAGATCGACGCGGCCGACGCGCGCCACCTGTTCGAGGCCTCCCCGGCCGAGGCGAAGGAACTCCATGTCCTCGTCGACTGCGGCCACACGAAGGGCCACGAGGCCTACCGCGACGCGTACGAGGCGCTGGTGCTCGACTTCCTGGGCCGCCACCTGGGGCGACCCGATCCGCCTACCGGTGCCGCGCCCGCCGCGCCCGCCGCACCCGCCAGCAGGCCATCCCGAGGCTGAGCATCGCGAACTTCGCGATCCAGGCCCAGCCCCCCGGATCGTGGGGGCCAGCTCCCAGGCCGGTCGGTCGGATGCGCACGACCGGTATCTCGGCCAACCGCTGCCCGAGGTCCTCGTCGGTGATACGCCGCGGGTCCACGCCGGCGACGTAGGCCGCGAAGCCGCTGGCCAGGAGCACCTGGCGGGCGGCCCGCAGGATCTCGTCGGGGTCGGTCACCGTCTCCGCGCGGCCGCCGATCGTCCGGCCGGGCAGAAGGAGCTCGACCCGCGGGTCGGCCCGCAGGTTGCGGTACCAGTCGGCCCCGGTGCCCCAGCCCGAAACGACGTAGACGAAGCCGTCGAGGATGGCGTAGTTGAGCGGCGCGTAGCGGGGCAGGGCCGTCTTCCGGCCCCGCGTCCGGAGGACGGCGACGTAGCCGGCCAGCGGGTTGCCGATCCACGAGCCGAGTCCGAGCCGGAAGGCCGGCACCATGAAGTACCGGTTGAGGTAGCCGAGATACCGTCGCACTACGTCGCGGCGCGACCCGTCGATCGACATGGCGCGCCGATCCTGGAGCACCCGTCCGGCGCCCGGACAGGGCCGGAGGGCCCGACTCCAGCCCTCCGGCCGGCGCGATCGCTGCGATCAATGCGAGGGTGCCGCGCCCCCCTTTCCGTGCCGGCCCGGGCGGAGCGACTGATAGACGTAGGCGCTGACGAGGAGCAGGATCCCCAGCCCGATGAAGGAGAGGACCCGGTAGGAGACGTCGAGCGCAGCGAGGTCGAAGACGAAGACCTTGAGCGTCGCCAGGGCGAGCAGGGCAAGCCCGAACTCGCGGACGAGCGCCAGCCCGCGCAGCACCCCGCCGCCGAACGCCCCCACGCCGACGACCGCCCAGAGGATGGAGAGCGCCACCTGGGCCTGCTTCTGGAGCTCCTCGAGCGCGACCGGTCCCCCGAGGCGCGCCTGGAAGGCGTCGACGACGCCGATCGAGAGGAGGTAGACGGCAAGGGCGCCGCCGGCCACGGCAAGGGCCGTCCCCTCGCGCCGGCCCCGGAACCGCCGGGAGCCTGCCGCCGCGAGGACGATCAGCCCGGCCAGCGCCGCGCTCGCCTCGCTCAGGAGGAGCGGGTGGTCGATCTCTTTCCCGGCGCCGACGGCCAGGCGCGCGGGCGGCGCGACGAGCGTCAACGTGACCGCCAGGCCGAGGCCGGCCAGGGTGGCGGCCGCGACCGTGTAGAGCCGGGCGCCCGGGCGGTCCCAGCGGATCGGCAGCGCCAAGGCCAGGGCGAGCGCCGACCAGCCGATGACGACGCCGAAGACCGGCAGTTCGAACGGCGCCAGGTAGGCGGCGGTGACCGTCGCCGCGACGATCGCTCCGGCGCGGATCGCCGGGACCCGCGTGACGAACGCGGCCAGGAGCATCGCCCCGATCGCCACTGCCGCCGCGACGCTCCGCTCGTCGACGAACGGGATCTGCGGCAGCGGCTCCCGCCCGATCTCACCGGGCGGCAGGTAAGAGTTGAGCAGGTCAGCCAGCGCCAGGACGCCCCCCAGGATGGCCGGGAGGTAGAGGGCGCGGGCCCGCTCGAAGCCGGCACGCGGCGCCACGCGCGGGACGACGAGATCGACGCTCGCCTGGAGCGCCACCGCCAGCACGGCCAGGCCGGACCAGCCGGCGAGGAGCGCCATGCCGGAGAGCTCGAAGGGGAGCGCGTAGGCGACGAGGAGCAGGCCGACGGAGGCGAGCGCCGCGCGGACCGGAGACGAACGCGCCAGGTACGCGGCGGCGGCCAGCGCGACGAGCAGGAGGGCGAGCGTCAGGCCGGAGCCGTTGACGAAGGGGATCGCGCCGACGGCCGTCGTGCCGCCGCCGCTGAACTTCCAGAGCGGGTACTCGACGAGTACGAAATGCCCGATGCCGAGGATCCCCAGGACGATGCCCCCGACGTCGGCGAACCCGCGGGCGTCGGCGGGGAAGCGGACGGCGTCCCCGCGGATCCAGGCGAGGGTCACCGCCTCGGCGACCCAGCCGATCGCCAGGGGCGGGCCGGAGAGCTCGAAGGGGAGCGCGTAGGCGACGAGGGCGAAGCCGGCCGCCCCCAGGCCGATGCGGATCGAGGCGGAGCGCACGAAGATGCCCGCCACCGCCAGGCCGCCGAGCAGGAAGCCGAGCGTCAGGCCCGCGCCGTTCACGAACGGCATGGCGCCGGCGGGGTGACCGAGCCCGACGATCAGCCGCTCGACGGGATACTCGATCGCCACGAGGTGGGCGACGGCGAGCGTGCCGAGGACCGCGGCGACGATGCCGGCGTACCGGTGGTCGCGCGTGCCGAAGACCCAGGCGAGCGCGACCGCCTCGGCGGCCCAGGCGAGCGCCACGATCGGGCCGCCGAATTGGACCGGGATCGCCATCGTGACGGCCGTGACGCCGGTGCCGACGGCGAGCATCCCGAAGGGGTGCAGCTCCCCCTCCGCCCGCAGGAAATAGCCGCCCAGGACGAAGTGCGCCAGGGCGACGAGGGCCAGGAAGAGGCCCCGGAGGGGTGTGGCATCACCGTCCAGCAGCAGGAATCCGGCCCCCACCAGGAATGCCGCGTTGGCCACCAGGAGCGGTGCCGAGGAGACCCTCAGCTCGCCACGGCGGTGACGGAACTCCTCGCCGCCGGCCGCCACGGCGCTCAGCGCCCAGAAGGCGACGACCCCGGCCAGCCCGAGAGCGCGGTCGGGATGCCCCAGGATCCAGACGGCGAGCTGCGGGGCGGTCAGGATGAAGGCCAGGCTCGGCAGCCAGGACCAGCTGCGGAAGAGGGCGATGGCGGTCGTGGCGGCCAGGGCGGTCCCGAGGAACCCGATCGTCGCCAGGGACGCCGGAGCGCCGAGGAGCGGCGGCGCGGCCAGCATCGCCACCACGCCGAAGGCGGCGACCGCCTGGGAGCCCGCCCGGATCGCGATGACCGTCGCGGCGGCCATGCTGAGCAGCGACCCGGCAAGGGCCAGCTCGGCCGGCACGAGGCCGTAGAGCCGCGTCGCGGCGAGGAGGGCGAGCGAGATCGTGCCGAGCCCGACGGCGACGAGGACGTGCCCGAGGAGCGCCTGACCTCGCTCGAAGAGCCAGGCGCTGCCGGCGATGAACAGTGCGCCGCCGGCCAGGCCGATCAGCACGCGCAGCTCGGGTCCGACCCAGCCGCTGCTGAAGGCGAGGCTCAGGAAGAAGATGACGCCGATCAGGACGGCCGCGCCGCCGACCCAGGCGAGGAGGCGCCCGGTGACCCGTTGCTCGATCTCCTGGAGCGACCAGCCCCCGCCGGGCGTCCAGCCGATCGCCTCCTTGATGGCGGTCAGCCACGCTGCCTCGATGGGGACCGGTGCCTCTGCGGCAGCGGTGACCGGTTCCGCCGCGGGCGCGGGCGGCGCCGCCGGAGCGACCCGCGCCCCCGCGATGACGACCGAGACCGGCGGCACCTCGGCGAACGCCACGCCACAGTGGTTGCACTTCCCCTTCCAGTAGGGGCTGATCGGCTTGCCGCACCGGCCACACCGCCGGTCCCCCACGCTCGCCGGTGCCTCGACCGCCGCACGAGCCGGCGTCACGGTCGATCCCCAGAGGGCTCCGCCGAGCGCCGTCCCGGGAGCGGTCCATCCGGCCGGCGACACCGGGATGGCCGGGGCCGCGGTCTCGTCGACCGGAGCCTCCCCGAGTAGGCGCACCTCGACTGCGGCCAGTCGCTCGTCCAGCCGATCCAGCCGCCCTTCGAGCCTGGCCAGCCGCTCGCTCCGGGTGAGGGGTTCCTGCTCGGTCATCGTGCCGTCCTCCCGTGCGCACCGCACGCCGCTGCGTTGGCGAGACGCCGGCACTGTGCACCTCGACCGTCACGGTTTCGTCTCGCGGCCGCTACGCTGGTCGCGGCGCCGATCGGGTGTTCGCGCCGTCTCGATGGACGAGGGAAGGACGCGTGCCGGTGACCTGGGATGTCATCGTCGTGGGGGGCGGCCACAACGGACTGGTCGCCGCCGCCTACCTGGCGAAGGCCGGCCGCTCGGTCCTCGTCCTGGAGCGCCGCCACCTGGTCGGCGGGGCGTGCGTCACCGAGGAGCTCTTCCCCGGCTTCCACTACTCCACCACCTCGTACGTCTGCTCGCTCCTGCGCCCGGCGGTGATCCGGGACCTGCGGCTGGGGGAACACGGTCTCGAGATCCTGCCGGCCCGGACGTTCTTCGCCCCGTTCCCCGACGGTCGCTCCCTGCTTCTCGGGCAGGGGCCGGAGGAGGACGCGGCGGCGATCGGACGCTTCTCGCCACGCGACGCCGAGACCTACCCGCGCTACACGGCCGCGCTCGCCCGCCTGGCGGAGGTGATCCGGCCGGTCTTCGACCTCGTTCCCCCGAACCCCGCCCGGCTAGGCCTGGCGGGCGCGCTCGACCTGCTGCGCCTGGGCCGCGCCTTCCGTCGCCTCTCGGTCGCTGACCAGGCGCTCCTGGCCAAGTGCCTGACCGTGAGCGCGGCCGATCTTGTGGCGGAGTGGTTCGAGTCGCCCGAGCTGCGCGCCTCGCTGGTCGCCTCCGGGACGATCGGCATCTGGGGCAGCCCGAGCACGCCGGGAACCGCCTTCGTCCTCCTCCACCACGCGGTCGGGGACGCCGCCGGCGAGCCCGGGGCGTGGGGCTTCGTGCGCGGCGGGATGGGCGGCGTGACGCAGGCGCTGGCCGCCGCCGCCCGGGAGCACGGCGCCGAGATCCGGACCGAGGCGCCGGTCGAGCGGATCGCGGTGCGCGACGGCCGGGCGAGCGGGGTGGTCGCTGGCGGGGAGGAGCTGCGGGCACGCGCCGTCGTCTCCAACGCCGACCCGAAACGGACCTTCCTGGGGCTCGTCGGCCGGGACGAGCTGCCGGCCGATTTCGCGCGCGGGATCGAGAACCTGCGCATGACCGGCAACTCGGCCAAGGTGAACGTCGCCCTCTCCGAGCCGCCCGACTTCGCCTGCCTCCCCGGCGACGGGCCGCACCTGCGGGGCACCATCGACATCGCCGGCGGCGAGCCGGAGTATCTCGAGCGGGCATTCCACGACTTCCGGGCCGGCCGCCCGTCGCGGCAGCCATACCTCGAGATCGTCCTCCCCTCCACGGTCGACCCCACCCTGGCACCGCCCGGCCGGCACGTCATGTCCATCTCGCTCAAGTACGTGCCGTACCGGCTGGCCGAGGGCGACTGGGAGATGCGCCGCGAGGAGCTCGGTGACCTGGCGATCGCCACGCTCGCCGAGTACGCCCCGAACGTCCCCGGGGCGATCCTCCACCGCCAGGTGCTGACCCCGCTCGACTTCGAGCGCGTCTACGGGCTGACCCGCGGCAACATCGCCCACGGCGACATGGCCGCCGACCAGCTCTTCTTCATGCGCCCGCTCTACGGCTGGGCGCGCTACCGGACGCCGATCCGCGGGCTCTACCTCTGCGGCGCCGGGACACATCCCGGCGGCGGCGTCATGGGCGCCGCCGGCCGCAATGCTGCCGCCGTCGTGCTGCGGGATCTCGGGCGGCGGCGTCCCGGCTGAGCGCTACGGACGGCGGCGCGCCCGCCCTCCCTCATCCCGGTCCGCCATCATCCTGTAGCTGGCGAAGTGGCCTGCTTCCGCACCGCCTCCGGCACGGGAGCGAGCCAGTCGGCTCGCTCCTCCTCGAGCTCGCGGATGATCGCGCGGAGCCCCGGGTCCTCGCCGGCGTAGCGCCGGATGCGCCCGGCGACCGCCTCGGCAGCCGCTGACGCGGACGCGAAATCGCCCAGCCGGTTAGGCCGGACCGCCTCCTGCCGGGCACGCGCTGCGTAGATCGCGGCGACCGCCCGGTCGGCGACCCGGTCGCGCGGCTGCGCGTCGTTGTCCCGGTCGGGGGCGTAGGTCCAGCGCACCGTTACCGCCCAGCCGTCGAAGGCGCTCTCGCGGTCCCCCAGCGAGACCGTCGCCGCGCGCTCCCGCCCGACCTCCCCGCAGGGGAAGTTGAGCTTGAGGACGACGGCGCGCTCCTGGCCGGAGACCAGGTCGCCGAGCTGCGCCGCTGGCCGATCGGCCGGGGCGAGCTCCTCCGCTGGGTCGCCCGAGAAGGGGATGCTTCCACCGCCCCGCTGCCGCTGGCGGTGCATCACCTACGCCCACGGGGAGTGGCAGAGGTCCGAGCGGGGCGGAACGAGTGGCGCCCGGTGTTCGGCCACGCTCGACCCTCGCTCCGCGGCGGGCGGCGCGGGCGGCGGCCGGCCTCTGTCACGCCCACCAGGCGTAGGTGACGCACGACCCCCGCGCTGAGCGTCCCCCGGCCGTCCCCGCCGCGTCCCCCCGGTCGATCCTGGCTCCCCGCACCCGCCGGGCACAGGGAATGGGATGCTTCCCGGGGCCCAGATCGCGGTGGTGGCGCCGGGGTCCCGGGGGGCCGAGTTCACCGGGTTTCCGGGCCGGTGGGCACCTGCACGGGAGTGAGGCAGGACCTAG
>MGMJ01000073.1:3045-18489 GCA_001794945.1 Chloroflexi bacterium GWC2_73_18 | reverse complement strand
CTGGTCGAGAAGATCTGGGACGACCACGTCGTCGTCCAGGACCCCGGTGCGCCGGCGATCCTCTCCGTCGACCTGCACCTCGTCCACGAGGTGACGAGCCCGCAGGCGTTCACCGGGCTCCGCGAACGCGGCCTCGCGGTTCGCCGGCCCCGGCAGACGGTCGCCACCGCCGACCACTCGATCCCGACCCACGATCGCGGCCTCCCCATCATCGACGCCCAGGCCGCCTTCCAGGTCGAGCAACTGGCGCGCAACTGCGCCGAGTTCGGCATCCCGCTCCACGGCCTCGGCTCGGAGCACCAGGGGATCGTCCACGTCATCGGCCCCGAGCTCGGCCTCACGCAACCGGGCATGACGATCGTCTGCGGCGACTCCCACACGGCGACCCACGGCGCCTTCGGGGCACTCGCCTTCGGCATCGGCACGAGCGAGGTGGAGATGGTCCTCGCCACCCAGTGCCTGCTGCAGCGCAGGCCGAGGACCTGCGAGGTCCGCATCGACGGTCGCCTCGCTCCCGGGGTGACCGCCAAGGACGTCATCCTCGCCCTGATCGCCCGGATCGGGGTCGGCGGCGGGACCGGGCACGTCTTCGAGTACACCGGCGAGGCGATCCGCGCCCTCTCCATGGAGGAGCGGATGACGATCTGCAACATGTCGATCGAGGGCGGCGCGCGGGCGGGCCTGATCGCCCCCGACGAGACGACCTTCGCCTACCTCCACGGTCGCCCGCACGCCCCGCGGGGCGACGCCTGGGATGCCGCCGTCGAACGGTGGCGCGGCCTCCCGACCGACCCGGGCGCGACCCACGACCGCGCGATCGCGCTCGACGCCGCCTCCCTCGAGCCGATGGTCACCTACGGCACCAACCCCGGCATGGGCGTCCCGATCGGCGGGCGCGTCCCCTCCCCCGTCGACCTTCCCGACCCGGTCCACCGGCGCGCGCTCGAGAAGGCGCTCGCGTACATGGACCTGCGTCCCGGCGAGCCGCTCGCCGGCCGAAGGGTGGACGTCGTCTTCATCGGCTCGTGCACCAATAGCCGGATCGGTGACCTCCGCCAGGCCGCAGCGCTCCTGCGTGGCCGCCGCGTCGCGCGTGACGTCCGGGTCATGGTCGTACCGGGTTCGCAGGAGGTGAAGCGGCAGGCCGAGCGCGAGGGGCTGGCCGACGTCTTCCGCGCCGCCGGCGCGGAGTGGCGCGAGGCCGGCTGCTCGATGTGCATCGCCATGAACGGTGATCAGCTGGAGCCCGGCCAGTACGCCATCAGCACCAGCAACCGCAACTTCGAGGGCCGCCAGGGGAAGGGTGGCCGGACCTTCCTCGCCTCGCCGCTCACCGCCGCGGCGAGCGCCCTCACCGGCGTCGTCACCGACCCGCGGCCGCTCGCCGAGCGCGAGCCGGTCGCGGTCGGCGGGCGCTGAGCCGTAGCCGCGCCGAGTCGGAGGCCGATCCGCCGATGGCCGAGCCGTTCGAGACCTTCACCAGCCGGGTCGTCCCGCTGCCGGCCGAGAACGTCGACACCGACCAGATCATCCCGGCACGCTTCCTCAAGACGACCGAGAAGTCGGGCCTGGCCGGCGCCCTCTTCGCCGACTGGCGCTACCGGCCCGACGGAACGCCCGACCCGGGCTTCGTCTTCAACCGCCGCGGGATGGCCGGCCGGCAGATCCTCCTGGCCGGCGGCAATTTCGGCGGCGGTTCGTCGCGAGAGCACGCCCCCTGGGCGCTCGTCGCATGGGGCATCCGCGCCATCCTCTCGAGCGGCTTCGCCGACATCTTCCGCAGCAACGCCCTGAAGAACGGACTCCTGCCGATCGCCGTCGAGACCGAACGCCACCGCCAGCTCTTCGCACTCGTGGCGGCCGATCCGGACGTCGAGCTGACGGTCGACCTGGAGGCGCAGGTCGTCCACCTTCCGGGCGACGAGGACCTCCCCTTCGAGATCGATCCGTTCGCGCGACGGATGCTCCTCGCCGGTACCGACGAGATCGGCTACGTCCTCTCCCGCTCGGCGGCGATCGAGGCACACGAGGCGACCCACCCGCCCCGCGTGGACACGGCCGCGCCCTGACCGGCGCCGCGGCGGCGGCACTCAGCGCCGCCGAGGGGTCTTACCGCCGGAGCAGGTGCGGCGTGAGGCGGACGGCGAGCTGGCCCTTCGGCATCGCCCCGACGACGCGATCGACGACACGGCCGCCGCTGATCACCACGAGGGTCGGGATGCTGTACGCCTGGAAACGATCGGCGGTGGCCGGGTTCTCGTCGACGTTGACCTTGACGACCTTGAGCCGCCCGGCGAAGTCGCGCGACAGCTCCTCGAGGACCGGGGCGACGAAGCGGCAGGGGCCGCACCACGGAGCCCAGAGGTCGACCAGGACCGGGACAGCGGCGCGCGCCTCGACGTCGAAGGTCGCGTCGGTGACGTTGACGAGCCAGGGGAGCGGCTTGCCGCAGCCGCCGCAGTGGGGCGCGCCCTTCTCGCTGGGACGGATCCGGTTCTTGCGGCCGCACGAGGCGCAGACGAGCGTCGAGACCGGGCGGTCGGCGTCGGGCCGCGCCACCGCGTCGGTCGGAGGACCGGTCGTGCTCATCGTCATGGAAGGTAGCGCAACCGCTACGATCAGGCCATGGAGCCGGCTGCGGGCCACCGCAACGCTCTCGCCGTCGCCTTCGACCTCTACGGGACGCTTCTCGACCTCGCCCCGCTCGCTGCCGTCTGCGACCGGCTCGCTCCCGGCCGTGGGGCCGAGCTGTCGGCGCGCTGGCGGGCGCGCCAGCTGGAGTACTCCTGGCTGCGCGCGGCCATGGGCACCTGGGCCGACTTCTGGCAGGTGACCGCCGAGGCGCTGGCGGCCGTCTGCGCGGAGCTCGGGATCGCGACGGACGGTCCGGCACTGGCAGCCGTACGGGACGCCTGGCTGCGGCTGCCGCCGCGCGACGGTGTGGCCGAGGCCCTCGAGGCGCTGGCGGCCAGCCGGCGGCCGCTCCTCGTCCTCTCCAACGCGACGACGCGGATGCTCGGGGCGAGCCTGCAGGCGGCCGGCCTCGGGCGCTGGTTCGACCAGCTCCTCTCGACCGACGCGGTCCGCACCTTCAAGCCGGCACCGGCGGTCTACGCGCTGGCGGCCGATGCGCTCCGCTTGCCGCCCGAGCGGATCGGCTTCGTCACCGCCAACGCCTGGGATGCCGCGGGGGCCACGGCGTTCGGCTTCAGCGTCGCCTGGCTGCGCCCCACGCCAGGTTCGCCG
Source organism: Chloroflexi bacterium GWC2_73_18 (assembly GCA_001794945.1). Taxonomy (GTDB): domain Bacteria; phylum Chloroflexota; class Limnocylindria; order Limnocylindrales; family CSP1-4; genus GWC2-73-18. The sequence continues at coordinate 15,243 of MGMJ01000073.1, read as the reverse complement.
TTCCCGCGGCTCGGCGTCCCGACGCCGGTCGCCACTGACTGGGCGGACATCCCCCGCCTCTTCGGCACCGAGTAGGCGAACCGGAGCCGCCACCGGGGACTTGTGCCGCGCGGCCGAGGACGCCAGACTGACGGCGTCGGCCCGGGTGGGCGCCGCCGGGCGCACGGCGGGCCGTCGATGACTGGAGGGCGCGTGATGCTCGGGGCGCTCGTCAAGATCGTCCTTGCCGGTGGGGTCATCGTCGCGGCGGGGCTGGCGGTCCTCGCCTTCATCCCGACGCCGAACCCCTGCACCCAGGACCCCGCGCAGCCGGAGCGGACCTTCTACCGGGACAAGTGGGACGCCTACGTGGATGCGCCGGCGCCCAACCAGGTCGGCTTCGACCAGGCCGAGGTGAACGAGGCGATCGCCGATGCGCTCGAGACCCGGGACCTGCCGGTGCGCAACGTGAAGGTCCACTTCTGCGGCGACGGGACGGCGCAGCTCGCCTTCGAGTTCCCCCTCGGCCCGGCGAGCGTCCAGGTGCTTGCCAAGGGAAGCGTCGTCGTCGGCCCGCCGGTCGCGGGAGCGCTCGACGAGGTGCAGGTGGGCGGGCTGCCGACCGCGCTGACCGACCCGGCGATCGACATGGCCCGCGACCTGGTCGACGAGCTGACCTCGTTCCAGCTGTCAGGGCCGATCGACCGGGTCGAGGTGAAGGAGAACGCCGTCCTCCTCTTCAACGACTGACCTCCTTCGCGCGGGTCGGAACCGGCGGGATCGCCCCGGCGTCCGCGGCCCGTGGAACGCCTGCGGATGGCCCTCGTCCTGTCTGTCGCCACCGTCCTCCTGGCCGCCTGCGCGGCCACCGCGCCGACCCCCACTCCCAGCCCCACGCCCGCACCGAGCCCGGGCGCCACCCCGACCGGTCCCGTGCCACCGCTCTGGACGCCGCAGCCGGGACAGCCGAACCGCCACCCCGTGGCGGCCGACACGCTCGACGCCTGGGCGGACGGGGATCACATCGTCGCCCGCCTCACCTGGTCGAGCGGGGTCGAGCCCTGCTACGTCTTCGACTCGGTGCTCATCGCCGAGGACGGGACGACGATCACGCTCACCATCGTCGAGGGCGGCGACCCGGGCGCGATCTGCGTGAAGTTGCTCGTCCAGAAGGTGACCCAGGTCGACCTGGGCGAGTTCGACCCGGGCACCTACACGATCCGGGCCGTCCCCGGGACGGCGCCGCCGGTCGCGGTGACCGTCGGCTGACGCGCGGGCCGTCGTCGCCGGCGCGACGCGGGGCGGCTCGCTCGGCTACCCTCAGGGCGGCAGAGCACCGGCACCCTGGAGGACCTCTTCGATGGCACTGACCGGCCCGGTCCCGATCGGCACGCTCCCCCCGCTCGGCGAGGTGCCGCCGCAGATGTGGGCGCAGGTGGTCCGCCAGGACCGCCTGGGCGAGCCGATCGACGCCTTCCGACCGGAAGTCATCGAGACGCCCGAGCCCGGACCGGGCGAGGTCCTCATCGCGGTCATGGCCGCCGGCATCAACTTCAACAACGTCTGGGCGGCGCGTGGCATCCCCATCGACGTGATCGCCGCCCGCCAGCGGGCGGGCGTGCCGGCCGACTTCCACGTCGGCGGCAGCGACGCGTCGGGGATCGTCTATGCCGTCGGCACCGGCGTCACCGACGTCGCGGTCGGCGACGAGGTCGTCGTCCACCACGGCTGGTGGGACCCCGACGACCCGTGGGTGAAGGCCGGCAACGACCCGATGGTCGCCCCCTCGGTGGCGATCTGGGGCTACGACTGGCCGCGTAACTACGGCTCGTTCGCCCAGTTCTGCCTCGTCCAGGCCCACCAGGTGATGCCCCGGGCCGAGCGGCTCACCTGGGAGGAGGCGGCGGCCAACTCGCTGGTCGGGACGACCGCCTACCGGATGCTCTTTGGCTGGCCGCCCAACACCGTCCGCGAGGGCGACGTCGTGCTGGTCTGGGGCGGCTCCGGCGGACTCGGCAGCCAGGCGATCCAGCTGGCAAAGCACGCCGGCGGGCGGGCGATCGCGGTCGTCTCGGGAGCCCAGCGCGGCGCCTTCACCGAGCGGCTGGGGGCGATCGGCTGGATCGACCGGCGCGAGTTCGACCACTGGGGGATCCCGCCGCACTGGACCGACGGGGAGGGCCAGAAGCGCTGGCTCGCCGGCGTACGCGCCTTCGGCAAGAAGATCTGGGAGATCGCCGGCGAGCGGCGGAACCCGGCGATCGTCTTCGAGCACCCCGGCGAGGAGACGATCCCCACCTCGATCTTCGTCTGCGCCGACGGCGGCATGACCGTCATCTGCGCCGGCACGACCGGCTACTCGGCGACCGTCGACCTGCGCTACCTGTGGACGAAGCAGAAACGGCTCCAGGGCTCACACGGCACGAACGACGAGCAGGCGCGCGCCTACAACGACCTCGTCCGCGGCGGGGCGATCGACCCGGCGCTGGGGCGGACGCTTCCCTTCGACGAGATCCCGCGCGCCCACCAGGAGATGGCCGAGGGCCGCCACGGCGTCGGCAACACGGCGATCCTTGTCGGCGCGCCCGAGCCCGGTCTCGGAAGGAGGTAAGCCCATGCCCGGCACCCCGTACGACCGCCCCACTGATCCGGCCAAGCGCCGCTCGGCCGCGCTCACCGACGGCCCGGACCGCGCCGGGGCGCGGTCGATGCTGAAGGCGATCGGCTTCACCGACGATGACCTCGCCCGCCCGCTGATCGGCGTCGCCACCTCCTGGATCGAGACGATGCCCTGCAACTACAACCAGCGCCGGCTGGCGGAGTCCGTGAAGAAGGGTGTGCGGGCGGCGGGCGGGACGCCGATGGAGTTCAACACCGTGGCCGTCTCCGACGGCGTGACGATGGGCACCGAGGGGATGAAGGGCTCGCTCGTCAGTCGCGAGGTGGTCGCCGACTCGATCGAGCTGGTGGCGCGCGCCCAGCTCTTCGACGGCCTGGTCTGCCTGGTTGGCTGCGACAAGACGATCCCCGCGGCGGTCATGGCCCTTGGCCGCCTCGGCATCCCGGGGCTCGTCCTCTACAACGGGACGATCTACCCCGGCACCTACCAGGGCGCCGACATCACCGTCCAGGCGGTCTTCGAGGCGATCGGGGGCTACCACGCTGGGAGGATCACGGCCGAGGAGCTCCACGCCATCGAGTCGGCCGCCTGCCCGGGCGCCGGCGCCTGCGGCGGCCAGTTCACCGCCAACACGATGTCGACGGCGCTCGAGTTCCTGGGCATCAGCCCGGCGGGCCTCAACGGGATCCCGGCCGAGGACCCGCAGAAGGACGAGGCGGCCGAGCAGACCGGCCGGCTGGTGATGGAACTGGTGCGCGCGGGCACCACCCCGGACGTCTTCGTCACCCGGGCGAGCCTGGAGAACGCCATCGCCTCGGTCGCCGCCACGGGCGGCTCGACCAACGGCGTGCTGCACCTCCTGGCGATCGCCCGCGAGTACGGCATCCCGCTCTCCATCGACGAGTTCGGCGAGATCGCCGACCGGACGCCGATCGTGGCCTCGCTGGTGCCCGGCGGCCGCTATGTCGCCCTCGACATCCACCGCGCCGGCGGGGTCGCGCTCGTCGCCCGGGAATTGCTCAAGCGCGGCCTCGTCCACGGCGAATGCCCGAACGTGGACGGCCGGACGCTGGCGCGGGTCGCCGCCGACGTCGTCGAGACGCCGGGCCAGCAGGTCGTCGTGCCGATCGAGACGCCGATCAAACCGACCGGCGGGCTCTCCATCCTGCGCGGGTCGCTGGCGCCGGAGGGTTGCGTCGTCAAGCTGGCCGGCCACGAGCGGCGCTTCCATCGCGGCCCGGCCCGTGTCTTCGACTCGGAGGAGGCCTGTTTCGCCGCGGTCAGGGAGCGGCGGATCGTGGCGGGTGACGTGGTGGTGATCCGCTACGAGGGGCCGGCCGGCGGACCCGGGATGCGCGAGATGCTCGGCGTCACCGCCGCGCTCGTGGGGGAGGGGCTCGGCGACAAGGTGGCGCTCCTCACCGACGGCCGCTTCAGCGGCGCGACCCACGGCCTCATGGCCGGGCACGTCGCCCCCGAGGCGGCCCTCGGCGGCCCGATCGCGCTCATCCGCGAGGGCGATCCGATCGTCTTCGACGTCGACGCCCACCGCCTCGACCTCGAAGTGCCGGCGGACGAGCTGGAACGACGACGCCGCGACTGGTCGCCACCGCCGCCGCGCTACACGTCCGGCGTCTTCGCCAAGTACGCCGCGCTCGTCTCGTCGGCGAGCGAAGGGGCGGTCACCCGTCCTCGCCACGACTGACGCCGCGCGCGGTCGCCGTCGTGACGCACCGAGAGCGGAGCTCCGCGCGCCGGGGCGGACGAGCGATGAAGGCTGATGTAGCCTGACCCGGTGACGCTCGTCTCCGCACTCGACGCCGAGGCGATCCGCTTCATCGCGGAGGCCCGCCGGGCGACGTTGACCACGAGCGACCCGGAGGGCCGGCCGCGGCTCGTCCCCATCTGCTACGTCGCGGCGGAGCGGCTCGATGAGCACGGCCGGCTGGTGCTCCACACGCCGCTCGACGAGAAGCCCAAGCGGGTCACCGACCCGCACGACCTGGCGCGGGTGAGGGACCTCCTCGTCCTCCCCGAGGCGACGATCCTGGTCGACCGCTGGGACGAGGACTGGACGCGGCTCGGCTGGGTCCGCCTGCGGGGCATCGCCGAGCTGCTCGAGCCGCAGCCCCACGAACGCGCGGAACACGCGGCCGCCGTCGCCGCGCTTCGGCGGAAGTACCCGCAGTACCGTGAGCAACGGATCGAGGCCCGGCCGATCCTGCGGATCACCTGCGGCGAGGCGGTCGCCTGGGGCGACCTCGCTCCGCTTCCCCGAGCGCGCCCTCGCGCACGGACGGCCGGGTGATCGCCGGCCTGGTCGAGGCGGCCGCCCGCGAGACGGCGCACGGCGAGCTGGTCGAGCACCTGCGCAGCCTGCTGCGGTTGCGCACGGTCAACCCGCCGGGCGACGAGATCCTGGCCGCCCGCCACCTGGCCGACGTCCTGGTCGGCGAGGGGCTCCGCCCCGAGGTGGTCGAACCGGAACCGGGCCGCGGTTCGGTCGTAGCGCGGCTCCGCGGCGACGGGACCGGCGGCGGGCCGCTCCTCCTGCTCTCCCACACCGACGTCGTGCCGGCACCCCAAGAGCGCTGGACGCACGACCCCTTCGGCGGCGACGTCGCCGACGGCTACGCCTGGGGCCGCGGCGCGGTCGACATGAAGGCGATGGTCGCCATGGAGCTGGAGACGATCCTCCTGCTGGCCCGCGCCGCGCACGCGGTCGGACGCGACCCCGCGTCCGACCCGGTCCCCGGCCTGCGGCGCGACGTCATCTTCGCCGCCACCGCCGACGAGGAGACCGGCGGACATCTCGGCGCCGGCTGGCTCGTCGACCACCGCCCCGACCTCGTCCGCGCGGACGGCGCCCTCAACGAGGCCGGCGGCTTCACGGTCGAGCTCTTCGGCCGCCGCTTCTACCCGATCCAGGTCGCCGAGAAGGGCTACCTCGTCTACCGCATCGTCGTGCGCGGCAGCTGGGGCCACGGCAGCGTGCCCCGCGACGACAACGCGGCCGTTCTCGCCGCCGGAGTGATCGAGCGGCTGGCGCTCCCCGGCGCCCAGCGCGTGACGCCGCTCATGGCCGAGGCGATCGAGCGAGTCGCCGCCACGCTCCCGGCCGGGCGCGGCGAGACCCTTCGCCACGTCCTGCATCGCGACCCGCGGGTCGCCGAGGCGGCCGTCGAGTCTCTCTGCCAGCCACCCTTGAGTCGCGGCCTCCGCGCGCTCCTGCGCGACACCACCTCGCCGACCGTCGTCCACGCCGGTGTCGCTCACAACGTGATCCCCGGCTGTGCCGAGCTGATCGTCGACTGCAGGATCCTGCCCGGCACCGACGAAGAGGCCATGACGGCCGAGCTGCGCCGGCGGATCGGCGAGGAGCTGTGGGCCCGATGCGACATCGAGGTGACCGCGCGCGGCGCCCCCGTCGAGCAGCCGGCCGCCGGCGCACTCTGGGACACGATCGTCGCGGCGCTCACCGCCCACGACCCGGCGGCGGTCGTCGTGCCGCTGATGGCGCCGTTCGCCACCGACGCCAAGCACACGGTCCGGCTGGGGATCCCGACCCACGGCTTCTCCCCGCTCCGCCTCGGGCCGCAGGACCCCTTCCTGCAGCTCTTCCACGGCGACGACGAGCGGGTCGGCCTCGACGCCCTCAGGTTCGGGCTCCCGGTGCTCGCCGAGGTCGTGGCGCGCTACTGCGGCTGAGGCGCGGCGGACCCCTCGCCGGCGCGGTCCCACCGATCAGCGTACCCTGATCCGATGGCGGCGCGGGACCCTCGCTCACCCTCCCCGGACGCCCGCCCGGCGCGGCCGCTCGCGGCGCGCCTCGTCTCGACGTCCTGGCTGGCGGGCCATCTCGATGACCCGGGCCTCCGCCTGGTCGACCTGCGCTGGGGCCCGCGTGGCGCGGGGCGCCGCGCCTACCGGGCGGAGCACATCCCGGGCGCCATCCACCTCGACTGGGCGCGCGACCTGTGCGACCCGGGGGCGCCGGTCCGGTACCTCATGCTCGACCCGGGCGCGACGGCACGCCTGTTCGCCGCCAGCGGCATCAGCGCGACCGACCACGTGGTGGCCTACGCGGAGGCGGGAGAGGGCGGGCCGTACCGGCTCTGGTGGACGCTGGGGCGGCTGGGGCACCGGCGCGTCAGCGTGCTGGACGGCGGCATCACCCGGTGGCGCGCCGAGGGACGCCCCCTGACGAGCGAGCCGGCGAGGCGCCGACCGGCGCGGCTCCCGCTCCGGCGGCCGGCGGTCGGACTCGCGGGAGCCGACGAGGTCGCCGGCTGGCCAGCCAGCGGCGTCCTCGACGCCCGACCGCCGGAGCAGCACGCCGGCCGGGCGATCTGGACCCCCCGGGGCTCCCGCCCGGTCGACCCGTCGAGCGGTGTCGGCCTCCACGACGGCGTCCCGCTCCGCGGTGGCCGCATCCCCGGCTCGCTGAACGTGCCGGCCGACCGGCTCTTCGGGCCGGATGGGCGGATGCTGGGGTGCGACCGTGTCCGCGCGCTCCTGCGCGATCGGGGCGTCCCGACCGACCGACCGATCGTCGCTTACTGCGGCGTCGGCATCGCGGCGAGCACGCTCCTCTTCGCGCTCCGCCGTGCCGGCTGGCGCGACCTCGCCCTCTACGACGCCTCGTGGGAGGAGTGGGGCGCCGACGGGCGCCGACCGGTCGAGCACGACCGCGACCGGCGCGGCGCGTGACGACGCGTCAGGCCGGCGCCTTGATCAGGCGGCCGCGCCTCGAGATCGCCCGCGTCGCCAGGGCGGCGACGCCCATCGCCACGAGGGCCCGCTCGGCCGGTGGGAGCGGGCGGACGACGGCGAGGAACTGCTCCGCGCGGGCGCGGTCGACCTGGGCCAGCAACGCTCTTCCGTCGGCGGTCAGCTCGAGCGAGCGCTGCCGGCGATCCTCGGCGTCCTCGAGGCGGACGAGGAAGCCGCGGTGGACGAGCCCGGCCACGAGCCGGCTCGTCGCCGAGGCCGAGCGCCCGAGCGCCTCGGCCAGGTCACCGACCGTGGTCGTCCCCGAGCCGGAGAGGACGTAGAGTGCGGCGAGTTGCGTGAATCCGAGCCGCAGCTCGCCGAGCTGGGCGGTGAAGCCGATCACCAGCTCGCGCCAGATGGCGCGTCCCATGGCGATCCGATCGGAGAGCTGGCGGGGGTTCTGGAGCTGGCCGGCGGCGTCCTCGACCGCGTCCGAGTAGGGATGCCGCGCACTGCGCGTGCCGGTGTCGTCCATGCCACCGGAAGCCTACCCGCCGACCGCTTCGTGTGCAAATCTGCACAGGACCTCCCGCGTGGCGGGGGGCGCGGCTGCTAGCGTGGACGCCGGCGCCACGCGGCGGCGCTGGCGTGGCCTTGTCCGGCGCGCCGTTCGCAGGAGGTTCTTCTTTGGGCGACACCGCCTTCGTCTTCCCCGGCCAGGGGTCGCAGTACGTCGGCATGGGGGAGGCGCTGGCCCGGGCGTCGCCGGCCGCCGCCGCGGTCTTCGCCGAGGCGGACTGGGCGCTCGGCTCGCCGATCAGCCAACTGGCGTGGCGCGGGCCGGCCCAGGAGCTCGACCAGACGGTGAACGCCCAGCCGGCGATCCTGGCGACCTCCATCGCCTACCTGCGCGCCCTCGAGGAACGCTGGGCGACCGGCGGCGTCACGCCCGTCCGGCCCCGCTTCTGCGCCGGCCACTCGATGGGCCAGTACTCGGCGATGGTGGCGGCCGGCGCCCTCTCGCTCGCCGACGGGGTGCGCCTGGTGCGCGAGCGCGGCCGACTGATGCAGGCCTCGGCCGCCGATGCCGACGGGGCGATGGCCGCCATCATCGGGCTCGACGAGGCGGCGCTCCCGGGCGTCCTCGCGGCGGGCGAGTCCGCCGGCGCGGTGGTGCTTGCCAACGACAACGCGCCCGGCCAGATCGTCGTCTCGGGCGAGCGGCCGGCCGTCGCCGCGGCGCTGGAGGCGGCCCGGGCGGCCGGGGCGCGACGCACCATCGAGCTGGCCGTCAGCGTCGCCGCCCACTCGCCGCTCATGGCCAACGCCGCGGCAGGGATGGCCCGCGCCCTCGCGCCGATCGCCTTCGCCGATCCGACCGTCCCGCTGCTGGCCAACGCCGGCGCCGAGCCGATCACGACCGGGCCGGCCGCGCGGCGCGAGCTCGTCGACCACCTGACGACCGGCGTCGCCTGGACGCGCGCGGTGCGCGCCATGGCCGCCGCCGGCGTGACCACCTTCCTGGAGATCGGGCCGGGCCGCGTCCTCACCGGCCTGAACAGGCGGATCGTCCCCCTGGCGAGCAGCCTCGCGCTCGACGACCCATCGGTCCCCGACCGCCTGGCCGTGCCGGAGCTCGTCCTTCGGACCACCTGACCGCTCGGAGGTTCTCACCGTCATGCGCCGTCCCGACTACGACCGCCGCGTCGTGATCACCGGTCTGGGCGTCATCAGCCCGGTCGGCAACGACCGGGAGACCGCCTGGGCCAACCTCGTCAACGGCATCAGCGGACTGGGCATGATCACCCGTTTCGACGTCAGCAACTACGAGCACAAGGTGGCCGGTGAGGTGCGCGACTTCGACCCGGCGCAGTGGATGGACTTCAAGGACGCGCGGCGTACCGACCGGGCGGTCCACTACGCGGTGGCGGTGGCCAGGCAAGCCCTGGCCGACTCCGGCCTGGAGGTGAACGACGCCAACCGCGACGAGATCGGCGTCGTCTTCGGCTCTGGTGCCGGCGGCGCGAAGCTGCTGATGGACAACGTCGACGCCTGGCGCGAGCGCGGCCCCCGCGCCGTCAGCCCCTTCTTCATCGCCAACATGCTGGTCGACTCCCCGTCAGGCCAGATCGCCATCGAAACGGGGATCCGTGGGCACAACATGGCGGTCGTGACCGCCTGCTCGACCGGCACGCACAACCTGGGCGAGTCGGCCGAGGCGATCCGCCGGGGCGACTGTGTCGCCGTCCTCACCGGCTCGACCGAGGTCGTCATCCACGAGATCGTCCACATCGGCTTCGGCAACATGCGCGGACTCGGCCTGCCGCGGCCGGGCGAGCCGCTGGCGACCGCCTGCCGACCCTTCGACCTGACCCGCAACGGCTTCGTCCTGGGCGAAGGCGCGGCCGCGCTCATGGTCGAGGACCTCGATCTCGCGAAGGCGCGCGGGGCGCGCATCTACGCCGAGGTGGTCGGCTACGGCTCGGCCGCCGACGCGTGGGACATGATCCAGCCGGTCGACAAGGGCGACGGCTCGCGGCGCGCCATGATGATGGCCCTCGAGCGGCGCGGCGTCCCGCCCGAGGAGGTCGACGTGATCAACCCCCACGGCACCTCGACGCCGCTCGGGGACAAGCGGGAGGCGGAGGCGATCTGGGCCGTCTTCGGCGAGCACACGCCCGAGATCGCCATCAGCGCCACCAAGGCGATGACCGGCCACATGATGGGTGCGGCGGGGTCCTTCGAGGCGTTCGCCACCACGCTCAGCGTCTACCACCAGGTCGCGCTGCCGACGCTCCACTACCGCGACCGCGACCCCGAGTGCGACCTCGGCATCGTGCGCGATACGGCCCGCCCGATGCGCATCCGCTACGCCCTCTCCAACAACATCGGCCTCGGGGGCCACAACGGGGCGGTCATCCTCAAGCGGTATGACGAGTAGCCCCGACTACCATCGGCCCGCGACCCCGCACGCAGGGAGGTGACCCGTGCCCAGCCAGGACCCCGCTCGCCGCGCCGTCGTGACGGGGCTCGGCGCGGTCACGCCGATCGGCAACGACGCGGGCACCTTCTGGCGCAACCTGGTGGCGGGCGTCTCGGGCGGCGGTCCGATCACCTCCTTCGACGCGTCGCGCTACGAGGTGCGCATCGCGGCCGAGGTGAAGGGCTTCGACCCAACGGCGGTGATGGACGCCAGGATGGCACGCCGCATGAGCCGGTTCATCCACTTCGCCATGGCGGCCGCCACCGAGGCGGTCGCCGATGCGGGGCTCGACTTCGCCGGCTGGGACCCGGAACGGCGCGATCGCGCCGCCGTGATCATCAACAGCGGCGGAGGCGGCCTCGAACAGGTGATCGACAACGCCGAGATCGAGCGGACCAAGGGGCACCGTTTCGTCAGCCCCTTCGCCATCCCCGCCCTCTCCGCCTCCATGGGCGGCTGCCTGGTCTCCATGAAGTACGGCCTCACCGGGCCGGTGATCTGCCAGTCGGCCGCCTGCGCCACCGGCGTCATCGCCTTCCTCGACGGCCTCCGCCTTATCCAGCGCGGCGAGGTGGACGTGGCGCTCATCGGCGGCGCGGAAGCACCGCTGCTGGCGATGGCCTTCGCCGCGCTGGGGAACATGGGCGCGCTCTCCAGGCGCAACGACGAGCCGCAGAAGGCGTCGCGACCGTTCGACCGCGAGCGGGACGGCTTCCTCTTCGGGGAGGGCGCGGCGGTCCTCGTCCTCGAGAGCGCCGAGCACGCCCTGGGGCGCGGGGCGCGCATCCAGGCGGAGGTGCTCGGCGCGGCGATGACCGCCGACGCGTTCCACATCTCGGCTCCCGAGCCGACCGGGCGCGGGGCGGCGATGGCGATGGCGAAGGCGCTGCGCGACGCCGGGGTCACCACGGACGAGGTGGACGCGGTGGTCGCCCACGGCACCTCCACGCCGCTCAACGACGCGACCGAGACGCGGGCGATCAAGGCGGTCTTCGGCCAGCACGCCTACCGCCTTGCCGTCACCGCTCCGAAGTCGCAGGTGGGCCACATGCTGGGGGCGGCCGGCGCGGCGGCGGGCCTCGCCGCCGTCGGCATGATCCGCGACGGGATCATCCCGCCGACGATCAATCACGAGCACCCCGACCCCGACTGCGACCTCGACTACGTCCCCAACGTGGCGCGCCGGGCGAAGGTCGACACGGCGATCGTCAACGGTTTCGGTTTCGGCGGCCAGAACGCCGTCGCGGTGCTGCGGCGCTTCGTCGAATAGCCGCCCGCCGCTGCGCCGTTCAGCGGACCGCGAACCAGGCGACCTTCACCCGACCGGGGATGCGTCGGCCGCGCCGGTGCGGTCCGCGTTCTGCTGCGAGGGACAAACGCCGTGGAGGAGGGCGCCCGGGATGAGGGGACGCCGGCTCCGACGGCCCGTCCGCCCGCTCGTACGGCGCCCTCACGATACGGACCTGGCGCGGCGACCTTCGGCGCACCGCGCAGAGACGCTTCGCGCGGCCGCCGACCCGCTCTCGGGCTCCCCGCTGGCCCGCAGCGACCGGGCGAGCGCCGGCCGGGTGGCCTATGTATTGCTGCGCAGAACGCCGGCCGGGCACGGCTCGCCGGGCGTCAGTGCCGTCGCGGTGGCCCGGTGCCATCGCGGTGGCCCGGTGTGGCCTCAGCGGCGGGGTATCGGCCGCCCTTCGTACGCCTCGAAGAGGGCCACCAGCTCCGCCGGCAGTCGGCGCACGCGAGCGCGCCCGTACTCGTACATGACCTGGACCGTCTCGCCGAAGGCGACGAGGTGGGCGGGTCCTCGCGGAGACGCGGCGGCGGTGAGCCGGTAGGCCATCCCGAAGCTGGAGCGCCCGACCCAGTCGACGCGCGTCTCGACCTCGAGCGGCTCACCGAA